>CAYGSW010000092.1:0-20344 GCA_964352535.1 uncultured Granulosicoccaceae bacterium
GATGGTAATAACGTGCCGTCGATGGTTCGTGAAGCGTTCCGGCTAACGATGGATGAAAGGCCCGGAGCCGCCTATATCGAATTGCCTGAAGACATCGCTGAAGAAGAAACAGACGCCAGCGTTTTTGATGTTATCGGGCATCGGCGTCCGGATGCCAGTCAGCCATCTATTGTTCAGGCTGTTGACATGATAAAGGCTGCCGAACTGCCACTTTTGCTTATCGGTGCTGGAGCCAATCGAAAGCGCACCAGCGAAGCATTAAGGCAGCTGGTTGATGAGTCTGGATTGTTTTTTTTCGATACGCAGATGGGCAAGGGTGTTGTCGATGAGCGTCACGAACGCTATCTTGGTACTGCAGCGTTGTCTTCTGACGATTACCTGCACTGCGCAATCGAGCGTGCAGATCTCATCATCAATGTGGGTCATGATGTTATTGAAAAACCACCGTTCTTCATGGAGAAAGGTGGCAAGAAAGTTATCCATATCAACTTTGACGCGGCTAACGTGGATGATGTCTATTTCCCCCAGCTCAACGTCGTGGGAGATATCTCCAGCTCCATTACAAGCATTAATGAAAAGCTGGGCAAGCTTGATCAGGACTTCAGTTTCTTCGATCGTGTTCGTGATGAAGTGGATACACACGTCACGAAATATTTCAAGGACACACGATTCCCTATTCTTCCACAGGCGCTGGTCAGTCTGCTACGCGAACACCTCGCGGCAACCGATATCGTGACACTGGATAACGGCGTTTATAAACTCTGGTTTGCACGCAACTACGAATGCTACGAACCGAACACACTGCTACTGGACAATGCACTTGCTACTATGGGGGCTGGCTTGCCTTCAGCCATGGCGGCAAAACAATTGCACCCGGATCGCAAGGTGGTCTCGGTCAACGGTGATGGCGGTTTCCTGATGAACTCACAGGAGCTGGAGACGGCTGTGCGGATGGGACTGGATCTTGTGGTTATCATTTTGACCGACAACGCCTACGGCATGATCAAGTGGAAGCAGGAGGGCGTTGGCTTTGATAACTTCGGACTGGACTTCAACAATCCCGATCTTGTCCAGTATGCCAACAGTTTTGGCGCTACGGGTCATCGTGCCGAGAGTCATGCACACTTCGTTGACATTCTTGAAACGTCATTAAATGGTGAGGGCGTGCATGTGATTGATTTGCCGGTCGACTATTCCTTGAACCATTCGATACTCAATGTGCTGTTAAAGGAAAGTGCCTGCATTGTGTAGCTTTTCATCGTAAGCCATGTAATCGCTCCATCCTGTATGGCGTCGCTTGTCGGCGCCATTTCTGTCCAACTCACCTGAGAGAAGTGTCATGCTAGAGGTTAGCAATCCTTACAACGGCCAGCTTATTCGGCAAATTGAGCTTAATACCGCAGCTGATGTTGAGCAGGCGCTGGCACGAGCGCATGCGTTGTTTGAAGATCGTGCAGCCTGGTTGCCCGCCCACCAGCGGGTTGACATTCTCGAGCGAGCGGCGCAGATCATGGGTGAGCAGATAGAAGCGCTTACCCGTCTGGCAGCCGAAGAGGGCGGCAAGCCCTATGCTGATTCGAAAGTGGAAGTGCTCAGGGCCATCAACGGTTTGAAGTTGGCTATTGAGCATATCCCGCACATCAAGGGTGAGCAGATTCCCATGGGGCACACAGAGTCGTCAGCCAACAGGCTGGCATTCACTCAACGCGAACCCATCGGTGTGGTGTCATCAATCAGTGCGTTCAACCATCCCTTGAACCTTATTGTGCACCAGACGGTTCCTGCTATCGCGGTGGGTGCGCCGGTTATCATCAAGCCTGCCCAGACCACACCGTTGTCGTGTTTGAGATTTGTAGAGATACTGAAAGAAGCTGGCTTGCCGGACGGATGGTGTCAGGCGCTGGTGGTTGAGAATCAGGATGCCGAAAAGCTGGTCACCGATGAGCGAGTCAACTTCTTTTCCTTCATTGGCTCCGCGAATGTGGGCTGGATGCTGCGCTCCAAGCTATCCCCCGGCACGCGTTGTGCGCTTGAGCATGGCGGGGCAGCTCCAGTCATTGTTGATAGGTCCGCTTCAGTAGACTCGGTGATTGATAGTCTGCTCAAAGGCGGCTTTTATCATGCCGGGCAAGTGTGTGTGTCAGTCCAGCGTGTGTTTGTGCATGAAAGCGCGTGCGCTGAGCTTGCATCAAAGCTTGCCGACAAAGCCCGTCAGCTGGTAGTTGGTGATCCGCTGGATCCCGCTACTGAAGTCGGTCCTCTGATTTTGCCTCGGGAAGTTGAACGGGTGGCGCAGTGGGTTCAGCAGGCAAGGGATACCGGCGCAGAGGTGCTGTGCGGGGGTGAGCAACTGTCGGAGACATGTTATGCACCTACTGTGCTGCTGAACCCTGATGACCAGGCCACCGTCTCGCAAAAAGAGATCTTTGGCCCTGTTGTCTGTGTGTATTCCTATACGGACAAAGCGGATGCTATCGCCCGCGCCAACTCCTTGCCCTATGCGTTTCAGGCATCCATCTATACCAATGATCTGAACGATGCGCTCGATACCTCCAGCAAGCTCAATGCTACTGCCGTCATGGTGAACGATCACACAGCATTTAGAGTTGACTGGATGCCGTTTGGCGGGCGTGATGCTTCGGGGTTGGGTATGGGAGGTATTCAGTACTCCATGCACGAGATGACTCGCGAGAAAATGCTGGTTATCAAGAGCGCCGTGTTGTAACGGCTGACTAAACCGGGCATTCAAATCTGGTGCGTGGCTGTCAATAAGCGACTATGCTAATAGAATTAGCGGTGTCAGCCGATACGTGCTCGTGTAGCAGGGCATTTTGAATATCATGTGCTGTGAGACAGTTTGCAAGGTGGCTGACTGGTACGGATTGTCTGTGAATGCGTAATCAACATTTGTGTTAAGTAGTCAATAAGTGGCAACAAATTAATGTTGCTTTCGGTTACCGTCAGTCAAAAACTTATTGAGCATTGATCAAACAACGTAACCATTACGTTTTAATGACTATCCAACGCCAACAAACCACTACCTTTTATGGTCTGTTGCAGGAAATCCGGCTTGTTCAAACCAACATCATCCACATGGCGTGACTTTCTCAGATCCACAGGGATCTGGATGTCCAGCGCGAAGGATCAGGCCGCACTACCCGAAAAAATCCGTGTTGCGATAAACAACCAGCAAGATAGTAGTGAGCGCCTCATTGGCTGGATACAGATTGTTATCCTGGTGGTTTTCACCGTATTGTATCTGACGGCTCCAAACACCTCACCGACCAACGCTGAGTTCAAACCTGTGCCGTTCTTTCTTGGCGCTTACTTCCTTTTTACGTGTGTGCGTCTCTATCTTGCCTACAAAAACAGGCTGCCCTACTGGATTTTGATTCTATCCGTGCTGGTGGATATGGGACTGCTCATGGGCCTGATCTGGTCTTTTCACCTCCAGTACATGCAGCCACCGTCGTTCTATTTGAAATCGCCCACGCTGCTGTATATCTTCATATTCATCTCTTTGCGTGCCCTGCGTTTTGAACCGGGGTTTGTGATGTTTTCGGGATTGGTGGGTGCCACGGGCTGGTTGCTGCTTGTCTGGTTTGCCATCAAGGATGAAAGTGGCATGTCGTTGATCACTAACGACTATATCTTGTACCTGACATCCAACAAGATACTGCTGGGTGCCGAGGTGGATAAGGTTATCTCGATTCTAATGGTGACGTTCATTCTGACGCTTGCCATAGCCAGAGGTCGACGTCTGCTGATTCGCTCGATTGTGGAAGGAACAACGGCCGAGAATCTGTCGCATTTTGTACCCGAAAGCGTTGCTGCACAAATTGCGCATGCCGATGGACCGCTTATTGACTCACAGACAGAGACACGTGAAGCCAGTATTCTTTTCATTGATCTGGTCTCATTCACAAGTCTTGCAGAGCGCCTGTCACCCGAAGAGCTCATCTTCACACTTAACGAATATTTCAGCGTAATTTCAGAGCCGATTGAACGTCATCATGGCGTTATCAATCAGTTTCAGGGCGATGCCATTCTGGCCAGTTTTAATCTTCCCACGCACGACGAGAATCATGCCAGCAGCGCTGTGGCTGCAGCGCTGGAAATTCAGGAAATCCTGCGTCATCATCATTTTTCTGATGGCATCACGTTGTCTACGCGAGCAGGCGTTAACACAGGCGTCATAGTCGGTGGCTTTGTTGGTACTCCCAATCGTCTGAGTTACACCGTGTACGGTGATGATGTCAACATTGCGGCGCGCTTGCAGGAGTTGAGTAAACAACACAATGCCACCGTCCTGATATCGGAAAGTACCAGGCAACTATGTGATGACCGTCAGTTCGACTTTGTCTCGAAAGGTAGTGAGGTCCTGCGCGGTCGTCAAACTGCCCTGATGATGTACGAGGCAAGCTTCAAGCGCGCGATAAAAAAAGATAGGACGCCTTAAGCGTAGCCAGGCTGGCAAACGCTGCGATGAACACGAGCAAGATGGCCGTTTTCAGGTTCATACGTGTTGGTGCCAGCCGCAGGGTATTTTGTTTCTCACCGTTCTTTCATACAATGTACTGACCACCTGATAATCTGGCGAGTTGCTTGTTTTGATTTAACACCCGTTCAGAAAGCAGTCGCATCATCTTCAGCGCGGTTGGTGGATCGTTGGTCACCGTGTTCAGAAACAAGTCCTTTTCAAAGCCGATCACCTCGCAGGTCGTATTGGCTCGTATGGATGCACTGCGTGGTTCTCCTGAAATGATTGCCATTTCACCCACCAAATCACCGGGTCCCAATTTTGCTGCCACGATGTCACCGTTAGCAGATTCCAGTAAAACGGATAGCTCACCTGCCACAATTCCAAACACATCGCCCGTCGCATCCCCTTGTCTGAACAGGTATTCATCAGCCTGTAGTTGATAGCGTTGACTGACAAATATCAAGCGCTTCAACTGAACAGGTTCAAGACATTCAAACAACTCAAGTCGGCGCAATAGTTCGTATTCATCGTCAATAGACATAAGCACATTCCCAGCGTATTAAAAAGACGTGTATCACTATCGGTGGATAAACATCGATGGGTCGGTGAAACAAAGACTATTCATGTTTCACCGGGCCTTTCAGCGATTTGCTCCCCAGAAGACTCAGTTGAACTACTGGAGCCAACAAAGCGATTGATAACGACTTGCAAAATCTGGTAGCCAATCTCAGCATTCGTACGAAGCATGTCAATGAAAACGTCCTGTTTGAGCTGCAGGATGGCAAGATCAGTCAAGGCTTCTACAGATGCTGAGCGTGGACAATTCGATAACAACGCTAATTCACCAATGACTTCGTTCTTGCCGTACTCTCCTACCTTGCGTTCATCGTTGGCATTTTCAACAAAAATTCCGGCTTTTCCGTCAACGATGATATACATCGCATCGCCGGCGTCACCTTGACTGAACAGACGTTCCCCCTGAGCAATGTTTATGGTGTCGCAATTTTTTGCCAATAGATGCAGGTGATGATTGTCCATGAATTTGAACAAGGGAATGCTGTTCAACAATGTCAGTTTTTCATTGTCATCAACCGACGTTGCTGATCGAACAGGAGCGTGGGTGTCAGTGGAATTGTCTGCAAGCACATTTACGGTGGCCTTGCTTGCCGATTCTTCAATCTTCTCCAGTTTTCCCGCTCTCAGGTGGGCATATCGATCAAAAAGATCAGGGAAACGCGGTTGATTATCCAGCCACAGCAGGCTCATGCGTGGGTAGTCCCGCTTAATGCTGGTGAGTATGGTGTTGGTCTCGTCGTTGTCCATGGCACTCAGGCCATCATTGATCACAAGAAGTTTCGGTTGCTTGATCAGTCCACGGGCCAGGATCAGTTTCTGACGCTGAGGAACACTCAGCAGACTGCCTGCCAGCCCTGAAGGTGCTGCCAGGCCAATTTCCAGAACTGCGGACATCAGGTTCAGGCGTTGCAGGACATCCAGCATTACACGATAGACCTTATCCTCTGCACCAAGTCGTCCGTAGACGATTCTGCCGAATATGATGTTCTCGCTAATAGGAGTGTATGCGTTGTAGCGTTCTGGGGAAAAGAACTCGATTTGTTCGCGTGAGGCTGCGTCGAGGTTCTGGGCAAATGCCTTGCGGATTTCTAAAATACTCTGCTTGGTTTGCTCCCCCAGATTGCCCACGCGATGTCTGCCGCCTATAAGCCGGAAAGGAATGGAGCGCAGTAGCACCCGGTCTTCAACATTCAATGCATCGATTGTGGTCGACTTCTGCAGTAAACCGAGAATGCGTGTTAAATGAACCAGATCATCAGCATCCAGAAAACTGTACCGGCCAAAAAACTCATGACCCGATGGAAGATCAGAAAATAGCTCGACCATGGTGGTTGCAGTGTCGATAGCCGTTTCATCGAGCGTTTCAGCCAGGCCGAACTTCTGTAAAAGCGGTACAAGCACAGGATGTTCTGTTAGTCCGTCAGCTGAAAACTCTTTCAGATTCGACGCACCAAACAATATGTTTTCAGCCAGCGAAGCATTATTGTTATATTGATATGGATCGAGAAATTCGACAATCGATCCAAGTCCCTGCAACAGAATCTGCTCTTTGAACAGGTCTCGTGCTTTGATTATCTGGTCGGTGAGTTCCGGGTGTTCCTCCGGGTCGATGGTACGTGCGAGCGCATTCCGAACCAGATCATCCTCAACGCCTACTGTTTTTAACACACTGGAAACTCTGTCGGACAAATGATCCGCATCCGCCACGCCTGCGCTTTGGTAGTCAACCCAGTCAGCATTCAGATCCACATCGCTGTTACCCGACAGTCGAGCCTCCTCCAGCCAGTTCTTGAATTCAATGGCCTCATCTTGCAGTTTGTCCTTGCGACTGTGTTTCTGTGCCTTGTACTTAAGGCTCAACAACAGATTGTCTCGAATAGTGCCCGCAAACAGGTATGAGTCGTGCCCGGCGTAGGCTATGGCACGTCCTGTAAAAAGACGAGGGACTGTTGCCGCGTCCTGTTCGGCCAGCAATAGTTTTCCACTGGTCGGATTGATCAGTCGCGCTATGATTTGCGCCAAACCGTTTTTACCGCTGGTGCCCGTGCCGACCAGACTTATCCAGTTTCCTGGTTCAATATTCAGCGAGACGTTGTCAATTTCACGAATGCCATCCATTCGTTTCAGACTGATATTGTTTGCAACGACAGGAAGAGCATGAGCGCAATCGTCCCATGGGGACTTTTTGAGATTGACAAGGGAATCTGCCTGTTCTTCAATCTCAAACTGCTCAGTCAGGATAGTGTATTTTAACCTGGCATCAGCTTGACCCTGATACCAGGCAAGCAGCTCTTTCCATGGTGGCGATAGATCCTTGTAAGCTGCCAGTGCTGCAACCAGCGCACCAACCGATAACTCGCCACGAATCACCAGCAAGCCACCAACCAGAAAAAACAGAAATGGGGTGAGCTGTGCGAAGGAGTTGTTCAGGAACTTGATCAGAAATTTCTTTTTGTAAATCTGAACCCGGATGTTGAATATGCCACCCAGCAATTTGGAGAAATGATCTCTGAAAAATGTGCTGTTATCGTTGATGTGGACTTCATTGATTCCTGCAACCACCTCTCCCAGGTTCTCAGCCAGATTTCGCATTCTTATGGTTCTCTGCTGATTAAGCAGATTGACCTGACGCTGAAGTTTTGGAATTAGCCAGGCTTGAACGGGATACAGGGCGATAGCAGCAAGGCCCAGCTTCCAGTCCTGGACAAACATGAACACGATAATCGTCAGTAACAGCCCACCTTGATAAAGGGGCAGGGAGATGGCCTCTCCAATGAAACCACCCAGCGGCTCAGTCTCCTGATTGACCATGGAGACCAGTTCTCCCTGACTGGTACGCCGAAATCGGTTCAGCGGGAATTTCATGATGCGCTCGATAAGCTGCAGTCGCATGCGTCGTAGCATGCGTTCACCCAGTACACCACGATAGATATTGATGAATAGCTTGAAGCCGCTATTGATAAGCACCAGAAGCAAGAAAGCGGAGCAGAGCAGGAATAGGTAGGGGATCTGCTCGTAGACGCCGAAGTCGATTGTTATACCGACTATTTCGATAGTTGCATGTACTGGAAAATCAACACCACTGATGGCGTCATTGATGATGGTCTTGGGCAGATCCAGACTCAAGTAATAAAACGGAAAAGACAACACCGTCATCAAGGTCAAAACGATCTGCTGACGCTTGCTGTACTTCAGGATGTAGGCAAATAGACCGTTTTCCATCTAAGGTAGTCGCCGCTGGCAGAACTTCATGCAGGAGGTCATCTATATCGTGATTATCGCACGCTTGTGAGCGCTTTTTTCAGGGCAAAAAAAAGCCCTTCCGAAGAAGGGCTCGATGTACGACTCAGTTAAGCAGTCTTAGAATGCTTTGCTGAGCTTGACGCGCCATGAAACTTCATCGTCGTCTGAATTCAGGTTGTTAGTCGCGGATGTGATTCGTGTGCTGATATCCATACCGCCGCCAAGGTCATACACAGCGTCAAGGCGAACTGCTTCCTTGTCACTGCCTCTATCGTCACGATCACCTTCAAGCAGTGAGTAAGTCAGCGTTGCACTAACCCCACCGAAGCCGTAACCGGCCTGAACCGAGACAGATGACACATCATCTGCTAAAGCACCAGGAACCGCTACAACAGCGTCAACAGCCTCTACCGGCGGGTTAGCTGTTGGATCTGCTGGTACTGCAGGCGCGGCTGCTACCGCGTCAATAGCAGCATCCCCGTCTTCCTGTACCCAGTAGTGAGCACCTAGAGATACACCTGCAAAGGCAAAAGTAGCACCTACAGCGAAGTTCTGCTGCTCAGCTCGATCTTCAGCACCAACACCAATGCTGAATCCTCCAATGGAGAACTTTGCGCCAAGGCCGAGAACGTCTGAATTCTGCTCCGGAGAGAAGTTGGCGATGAGGCCGACAGGACCAAATGAACCAACATAGCTCAAACCGCCATTGATGTTTCCTGCAACATCAAAAATATCGTTGGCTACTTGTCCATATTCCACAGCTACCGGGATCTCACCAAAACGAACGTCACCAAAACCGCCTTTGATACCAACGTACACAGAATCTGCGGAACCCAACGAGGTGACTTCGATATCGTCATCGTCGTTGCCTGGAGTACCGTTCGGATCGAACGTCTGCTGACCTTCTTCAGAGAGACGGTTCAGGTCAGCACGCAAGCTGCCGTAGCCTGTGAGGCCGCTGTTTAGCTCGTGCTCTGAGACGATACCGAACAGGACGTCGTCTGCTGCGATCTTGGCATCGCCTGAATCATCATCAGCATCAGTACCTTGAAACTGAATCTGTACTACACCAGACAGTGTGGTGTCTGCAGAAGCAACCATGGGCACTGCAGCAATACCTGCGATTGCCACTGCGACTAATGTCTTTTGAAATTTCATTAAGTTTTCTCCAATCAGATATGTGCTGTAAATAGCATTCTCAAAAACAACAATTTGTGTTTCAGCGATGCAACTCTAGTCAGCGTGTCTGAATAATGCAACAACTGATTGCGTTTTTGCTAGACAGTGACAGAACCAGCGGCGCCGCACGACATGAGTGTAGAACAGATACAACAGTGCGCCAGTGATAATACGAAGAATAACCGAGATTTCGATGTCCGTGGTTTTTTTGCAACAATTTCTGTTGTGTTGACGCGTAAAAGTGTCAGTAAACCGGCTGGATTGTGCCGATAACGCCGGAGACATGTGGCTCTGACTATTCAGAAACTGTGATGGAGTCGAGTTGGTAGTGCCGATTCGCCTACAACGATCATTCTCATGGCTGACAATGGCACTATTAAATCGATGGCTCTGTGCTGTTCCCGATTGTTGGGCAACAGACTGCCCAAGACTTGCAATGCAGCAATGTTTTCGAGGGGTATCAGTTTTTTGTTGGCAAGACAGCCGTTATCATGCGGTCAGGTCTGCTGCTTCATGCCTTGCGCACGAAAAACTGCACGTTCACTCCGCCACGCGGAACGGCTGATCTTCAGCCGTTCACATGACCGGCTAAACGACGCCGTTGGTCTCTTGCTGGCGTTCTATGGCACGACGCTTTGCCACGGCGGTGGCCTTTGCAGTGGATTCGGCATCCTCTGGCAAGGTAATGTTCAGCTCAAGCACGTCGCAATCGTCCTGCTGGTCGATCTGCACCGACAGCGCATCATCGCCAACAGCCACGTACTTTTTGATGACGTCCAGAATGTCCTGGCGCAACATGGGCAGATAATCGGGCCCCGTGCGATCGGTGCGCTGATGAGCAATCAGCACCTGCAATCTGTCTTTCGCAAGCTTTGCTGTCTGCTCTTCCTTCCCTGATCTGAAAAATTTGAAAAAGCCCATGGCAATCTACCCGAATAGGCGCGACAGGAAGCCTTTCTTCGGGGCCTCCATGAAGCGATGTGGCTTGGACTCGCCAAGCAGGCGGTCGATGGCATCCGAGTAGGCCTGCCCGGCTTCACTCTCGTCATCGAGAATAACGGGCTTGCCGGCATTGGAGCAATCCAGCACGGACGGTGACTCGGGGATAATGCCGAGTAGTGGAATGGCCAGAAGATCAACGATGTCATCGACACTGAGCATCTGTCCATCCTTGACGCGCCCGGGGTTGTAACGGGTGATCAGCAGATGTTCCTTGACCGGATCCTCGTTCAGTTTGGAACGTCTGGACTCGCTTTGCAGAATACCGAGGATTCTGTCGGAGTCTCGCACTGACGACACTTCCGGGTTGGTGGTTACGATGGCTTCATCAGCGAAGTACAGCGCCATTTTGGCACCCTTTTCAATGCCAGCTGGTGAGTCACAGATGATGTAGTCAAAGTCACTTTTCTTGAGCTTGTGCATCACGCGTGCAATGCCTTCGATGGTGAGGGCATCCTTATCGCGCGTTTGCGATGCTGGCAGGATGTACAGATTTTCTATGCGTTTATCCTTGATCAGCGTCTGGTGCAGGCTGGATTCCTGGTTAACCAGATTGACCAGGTCGTAGACCACGCGTCTTTCGCAGCCCATCACCAGGTCAAGATTACGCAGGCCGACATCGAAATCGATGACGACGGTCTTGAAGCCGCGTTTAGCGAGCCCCGTTGCTATGGACGCACTGGTGGTGGTCTTGCCCACTCCACCTTTGCCGGATGTTACGACGATTGTCTTGGTCAAGCTGCCACTCCCAAAAGAACTACCCAAAAAGCGTACGGTTCTATAACGGCTCTATGTTGAGCCTGTCGTTGTCTAGCCAGATTTGCGTGGCTTTGCCGCGCAGCTCTGCCGGTATTGTTTCAAGCATGCGGAAATTGCCTGCTACGGATACCAGTTCTGCCTCCAGAGAAGAACAGAAAATTCGCGTTGAGGCATTGCCGGAAACCCCGCATAACGCTCGACCTCTAAGCGGGCCGTAAATGTGTATGTTGTTATCTGCAATAACCTCAGCACCGGGGCTTACCTGGCCCATGATAATGAGGTCTGTATCTCGTGCATAAATCTGTTGTCCCGAACGCACCGGCTTATCAATGAAAAGCGGTGCTTTCACGACATACTCAATCTCTCGAGGTACTGCAAGATCATCCTCTGAAGGCTGATCGTCGTTGGTTTCTGCGGTATTTTGCAGATCCTCTGAACTGTCGATGGCGGGTTGAGAGCGGCTTTGTGATGACTCGGCTGCCCGTGTTCCTCCGTCTATTAATGGTATCGCGATTGACTGTGCGAGCGGTGAAGATTTGTCGCTAATACTGGCAACAATAGGTATCAGTTTGTGACGTTTTACGCATTCAACCAGAAAGCTTGCGTCAAGCTCACCACCGGTGAGTTGTTCCAGCACGCTGAGGTCGATAACAACCGGCGTATCCTTGAAGAACGCCGGTGCCTGTTGCACCTTGTCCGCCAGCTGCTGATCAATGATATCCGTATCACTGGTGTGGAGCTTGAGCGACATAAAGGTGTACATGCCACCTTTGAGTTCGACGCCAGGATTGCTCGACACAATGTTGCTCCGTATATTGTTGTAACTTGCAGTGTCTTGATTCTAAAGCAAATGACCATCGACAGGCCGATGTCATCCACATCTGCCGATAAACAAACGCAAAGAAAGATCATCCATGTGGACATGGACGCGTTCTATGCGTCAGTGGAGCAGCGTGACGCCCCTGAACTGCAAGGCAAGCCTGTCATTGTCGGCGGCCAGCCCAATGGCCGCGGTGTTGTTGCCGCTTGCAGCTACGAGGCGCGCGAGTATGGTATCCACTCCGCCATGCCCAGCGCTGAAGCGGGCAGGCGCTGCCCGCATGCCATCTTCGTCAAGCCACGATTTAGCGAGTATCAGGCTGCGTCGCGGCAGATTCATGAGGTGTTCCAGCAATTTACCCGTCACATAGAGCCGCTGTCTCTGGATGAAGCTTACCTTGATGTCACCGATAACACCTTGTTCAACGGTTCGGCGGTGTTGCTGGCTCAGGAGATCCGGCAGATGATCCGTCAGCGTACCCGGCTGGTCGCCTCGGCAGGTGTGTCATACAACAAGTTTCTGGCCAAGATCGCTTCGGATTACGACAAGCCGGATGGGTTGTATTGCATTCGTCCGGATCAGGGAGAGGCTTTTGTAGCCCAACTGCCCGTTCGCAAGTTTCATGGCGTTGGCCAGGTAACGCAGTCACGTATGCATGAGCTTGGCATTCACACTGGCGCCGATTTGAGAGCCTGGCCGCTGGAAGAGCTGACCCGTGAGTTCGGAAAAAGTGCGTTTTATTACTACCAGGCGGCGAGGGGAATCGACGAACGGCCTGTAAGCTCATCGCGGACACGACGCTCCATGGGCAGTGAGCGGACTTTCTCTGACAATATCGTGCACCGTGATCAGATGATTGAAGTGTTGAAGGGTTTGGGCGATGAATTGTTGCAGTCGCTTGAAGAGCGAGAACTATCGAGCGCCACCCTGAGTATCAAGGTGCGATTCGGTGATTTTGAAACCCTGACGCGTGCCTATTCGCATTCTGCCGGTCCCATCGACACATCGATATTTCACAGGGTGTTGCCCTATCTGCTGGATCGCGCGCTTGCAGCTCGTTCTGAAGGGGCGCCTCATCCATATCGAAAATCCAAGCCTGGTGTTCGTCTGTTGGGTGTCTCATTCAGTACCCTCACACAATCACTGGGTCACTATCCAAGGCAGCTCGAAATTGATGTGTAACGGCTCCATGCCGAGCAACGTAAACCTGCAACATGTGTGAGAAATCGAAGGCAGAACAGGGCTGGAGCTGTAATACGTGCTGGAAATCGAAAGCAGAGCAGGGCAACAAGCATAGCCCTCAGGCTCAAATTGACGCGATACTGATAGCGTCGTTGCTCAGGTTCCCAGCACGACGTCAGGAAAAGTGGCTGCTGACATGGGTTCGCACAAGTAATAGCCTTGTGCACGGTCACAACCCAGTTCAGCAATCTTGTCAAACTGCTGCTGGTTCTCGATGCCTTCGGCAACCACCTCCGCTCCGATACTTCTGGAAATGCCGACCACTGCCGCCACGATGTCCTGACTGTGCTGGTCGGTCGTAATATCGGTGATAAAGGCACGATCAATCTTGACTTCCGAAATAGGGAAGTCGCGCAGTTCGAGCAACGAGGAATAGCCCACACCAAAGTCGTCGATGGCAAGTCTTACGCCTAACGAGGTTAGATCGAGGAGCTGTTTGTGCAGATGGTTGGTATCGCTGGCCAGTGCAGTTTCGGTAATTTCAAAGCACATATTGGCAGGATTAAAACCGGTGCGATCGAGCAAGCGTTTTACGTCAGAGACGATCTGGCCACCTTCAAACTGTTTGCGCGACAGATTCACTGACAGGATGGCCGGCGACATGCCGAAGGTTGCCAGCCGCTGGTAATCGCGCACCGCTCTTTCCAGCACCCAGTTCCCTAATTGATGAATGATGCCGGTCTCTTCTGCTACCGGGATGAACTCGGCCGGTGCCACTGTTCCAAACTCGGTGCTTTGCCAGCGAATCAAAGCCTCCATGCCACACGTCATTTTGCTTTTGATGTCCACTTGCGGCTGATACTCCAATGCAAGCTCGTTTCGCTCGATGGCCTTTTGCAAACCCACTTCCAATTGGTGGCGATGTTTTGCCTGCTGCTGCTGTATGGAGTTATAAACCACCCAGGTGTTGTCACTCAGATGTTTGGCATGCGCACAGGCGCTGTCGGCGCTTTTCATCAAGGTCGAGACTGAGTAGCCATGTTCGGGTGCATGGGCTATCCCCACGCTGGCTCGCACTGGGACGTTCATGACGTTAACGTTCAGTCCCATGCGCAGTGTTTTAAGAAGCACCGACACGCATTTCTCGACAGCCGTGCGCCCGGTGTCTGATCCCAGCAGGACGGCAAATTCGTCGCCCGCCGTTCTGGCAATCAGTGCATTGCTGGGCATGCTGCTTCTCAGGCAAACAGCTGTCTGTTTCAGTAATTCGTCACCAGCTTCTCGACCGTATGTGTCGTTAATCTGTCTAAAGCTACGCAGGTCAACGATGATAAGAGACAGCACCTGCTCATTGCTGCTGCACCGTTGCCCAAGCTCTGCAACCAGTTTTGCCCGGTTGGGCAGGCCGGTGAGTGGATCGGTCAGCCGTTTTGCATGGAAGTTCGCCGTCCCGTAAATTGACACAGCAGTGCCGCCGTCGGCCGTGGGTCGTTCTTTGACGGTCAGCGAGCGTTGCCCAAAGCTGGGGACTTCAAAGCTGATGGTTGAGTCCAGATCTGGAGCCGCCTCTCTTGCATGCTTGCGCGCGCGTTCTATCGCTGCGTTGTCCGGGGATATCTGGGAGTAGAGATCGGTGGTGCTGGTGCGACCATATACGGAGGGCTCAAGCTTGAGTGGCATGAGTTCCGAGAGCTTGCGATTCAACGCGAGAAGCTTGCCGTTCGGATCGAAAATAGCCACCGCATCAGGCAATGAGTCCAGTATTCTCTGCACACCTGCCCTGTCGCCGCGGTATGACCGGAAATACTTTATCGCAAAATAGATAATCCCTGCCAGGCACATGGCAGCTATCACCGGTACCAGCGGATCATTGCGCAGTGTCTGGGTCAATCTCACGGTTGCATCTTCCAGGGCTGCGGTAGACGAGCGCGCAACATCCTGCAAGCCCAGGGCACTGGCATGATTCACACCTGAGTCGGTGAAGTTGTTCTCGGCAATGCCGAACAGTTGAGCCATCGATTGTTTCGGTGTCTACGCAAAAGTGCAAGTCAGTACTTGACCGATTACCGCGCGAAGAAAACGTCCAAGTTAGCAGGCGCGAGAATCAGGATGACCGCCCTCCCAAGCGGAAAAGTCCGAACTACATCACGTAAAATAACAGAAACTCAGTGAGTGTAAATAGCACTAAAGGGCAGATACGCTATTGTTAACAGTTGTTACCCTTTCCATCGCGTAATTCGCCACTGAGTTGACGATATGAATTATGAACGCGCGGTGACTTCTACTACGTGATAACCAAACTGTGTTTTGATCGGGCCTTGCACTTGACCAATCTCGCCGTCGAAACAGGCAGTTTCAAACTCAGCAACCATCTGGCCTTTGCCGAAAGTGCCTAAATTGCCTCCGTCACGCTTTGAAGGGCAACTTGAGTGCTCTTGCGCAACAGCGGCGAAATCTGCACCTGCCTTGATTTCATCTATAAGGCTTTGACATTTTGATTCGCTGTCTACCAGGATGTGGCGAGCTGTAGCTTGAGTCATGATTTTGGTTTCCAGATGCCAAAGGCTTCTTGTTGTGGTGGCGATGGAGGTGCTGCCGCTTGTCTTTTCTGGCTGCCCACATCCTCTGCCACGTGTTTCATGAATGCACTCAACTGATCCATAACTTCTTCTTTCTCGGGTTGTGGCATGTCTTGCTGGCCAAGAAGAAACCCGACAACGGCGCATAGGTACTGGGAAGTGACACCGGGATCCGCTGCTGCCGGATCATGCTCCTGGAGCATCGTCTGAATGTCGCCAACCAGTTTGGCTGACAGTTGAAGTTCACTCATAGCGTATAGCTGGATCCGTAAGCAAGCTCTGGGTCGCTGGCCACATTGTTGTCTTCGTCTGCCTGGGTGGCAAACGCACTTTTTGAGGTCGCTGAATCGACCTCACTGGTCAATCGGACTTGTTTGCAAACTGGACACTGATGCCAGCAAGTGGTTGCGTTGCCGCTGGATTCACAGCGATCCACAACCATGGTGGAACCGCACGTTCTGCATTTGATAGTCGACATGAAAGGCAAACCGTTGTGGGGAGGCGTTGTCGCGGTGCAAGTTTAACCTCATTGGCGTAAAAAAACTGGCATAAAAGCTTGCGTGTTTTATATGAAAGCGTAAGTAAGTGTCTGAAGTACTTTATTTGCGCCATTCCAATGGCGTATTTATTGCTTCTTTTTGTTGGCAACTCAAATTATTGACACACCCTGAGCCGTAATGCCAACACTCCAGTACCCACGCAGTATCAGTGCGCGTCATCTGTTGTTTGCTATATACGGGACGTTGTTACTGCTCACTCTGGCTATTACCGTGTGGCTCCTAACCACCAGTGGCAAGAAAATCGTCGCAGATGTAGTGCGTCAGGCGGCGATATCATCCCAGGTAGCAGTGACGGATGAGCTGGAGCATTTTCTGGCCATCGGTGAGTCTGCTAACCGGCAATTGACGCTTGCATTGAGTTCTTCGCGTGCGGATATCGACCAGCCGCGTTCTTTACAACGACTCATCAGAGATGTCGAGCGGGTATCTGAGCTGGGTTCGGTCTCCAATATATACATCGGTTTGGAGGATGGCAGGTTTTATGGACTCTCGGCACAGCCATCGGCATGGCCAACACTGTTCTGGATGCACACCGAAAGCTCGCCCGGAACCGATGGCAGGTTGACCTATCACACAGACACAAATTCCGGTGAGTCGGGCCCTGTGGTGCAGGTGTATGAAGAGTATGACCCGCGCACTCGACCCTGGTATCTGGATGCCATGCAAACCAATGAGTCTATCTGGACGGGTGTCTATCCCAACTTCGGCACCAACACGCCTACCATTACGCGCGCTGTGAAATTGCGTGACAGCGAAGGGCGCACCATTGGTGTGGCGGGTGCCGATTTATTCATCCCGCATTTACAGAGCTTCCTGGCGACATTAAGCCTGTCGGCAAACAGCGAAGTGTTTGTACTCGATGTTGAAGGTGATCCCATTGCAGCATGGGGTCCTGCTGCGGGTGAGCCAGCATTGGGTCAGCCACCTGACATCCCGTTTGACGCATTACGTTTCACGCCTCTGGCCGTTGAGCAGGTTAACGCCGTCAGAGACAGATACAGAGTGGGTAAAGACACACAGCCACCGGTTGATAATCGCGATGCGCAATGGCTGGCAGCGTATGGGTATGGCGAGCCAGGTGCACCCGCTGCTGCAATGCCATCACTGTCAATCCAGGACAGGGTTCTCAGTGGGGCGACGAACGTCAATGGTGAGTCTGGTTTTCTGGCTGTTGCCACATTGGATGCTACCAACACGCCACCCTGGCAAGTGGGTGTATTTGTACCCAGGTCTGATTATCTGGGATCGGTTAGTGAACAAGTTAATCGCGTGGTGCCCTTGGCTCTGCTGCTGACGCTCTTCACGCTGATAGCCATTGCAGGATTTGCAGCGCTTGTTTCACGGCCGCTGGAGAAGTTGTGTGCCAGTGTTGGTTTATTGGGTGAGGGGCGATTCAATGAGCCTGTCCCGATCCCTCTCGGTCGTGAGGTTGGTACGCTTGCGCGGGCGTTTGATGACATGCGAACAAAACTGGGGGACAGTTTCAAATCCCTCGATGCTGAACGTCAGAGAGCAACAGCCACTCTACAGAGTATCGAAGATGGTGTTGTTGTTATTGATCGGGACAACAACGTCTTACTGTTGAATAAGGCTGCAGAGCGCATTACCGGTCATGCGCAAAAAGATGTTCTCAATGCAGCTCTGGAGGATGTGCTGCTGGCGCGTGATGCGCGCAGTGGTCAGCGTTTCACCAGTGAATCATTGCAAGCAGAACTTGCATCCAGTCGTCGCGATGGTGTTGAAATTGTTGTTGCACCGGAATTCGGCGTGGAGTTGCAGGTTCGTCTCACTGCAACCGAGTTGGTGCAAGGTGATGATTCACAAGGTGCAGTGCTGACGCTGCACGATCGTACCTTGGCAAGTCAGCTGCAGAATGAGCTTGCCTGGGCTGCATCTCACGATGCCTTGACTGAGCTTGTCAATCGGCGCGAGCTGGTGGAGCGAATAGCGCGTGCTATCACCAGAGCGCGTGAGCAGCAGCTGCCCAGTGCACTTGCGTTCATTGACCTGGTGGATTTTTCCCGCATAAACACGGAAATCGGCTATGGCGGTGGAGATGAGCTTTTGCGGCAGATAGCGGTACTACTGTTGAGAGAAGCAGAAGCTCAGCCCTTTGCAACCGTTGCGCGCATTGGTGGTGACGAATTTGCCGTGCTGGTGGAAGGGCAGGATGTGAAATCGACGATGGGTTTCTTTGGGCAGTTGCGATCAAGTGTTGCCCAGTTTCAATTCAGCTGGATTGATAGAGGGTTTACGGTAGCAGTCTCTGTTGGTGCGTTGGATTTGACCGATAAGACATTGGGCCCTGCAGCTGCCCTGCATGATGCAGGTACAGCCTCATTGCAGGCCAGGGAAGAGGGAAGTTTTCAAGTCAGAGAGTTTCAGGTGGATGAGGATCTCAGCTCCACCATGGAGCTTGACAGAGCGCGGATTAAAAACGCCATGTCTGAAAAACGCTTCGAACTGGTTGCGCAAAAAGTGGTCTCCCTCAGGGATGATAAACAGCCTGATGTTGAAATTCTGGTCAGGTTAAGAGATGAAGCCGGCGAACTTCTGCTGCCCGCATCGTTTCTTCCTGCAGCAGAGCGACTGGGTATTGCCAACAAGCTGGACAGGCACATCATTGAGCTAACACTGTCTGCATTAGCTGACAGTTCGCTTTCTGTGCGTGGATTGCAATCCTGCGCTATCAACCTCTCAGGGCAGACTCTGGGTGATCCTACGTTTCTGCCCTGGATACTCGATGCGCTGTCACGCTACCCGGTAGATCCGCGCACACTGACTTTTGAGGTGACCGAGACAGCCACTGTCACGCATCTATCCATTGCCAAGCGGCTTATGCAGTCACTGTCCGAAAAAGGTGTGCAATTCTCACTGGATGATTTTGGGACAGGGTTGTGCTCGTTTGCTTATCTGAAGGAGTTGCCAATCAATGGGCTGAAGATTGATGGCTCATTTGTGATGGGCATGATGAGTGACTGGCGAAGTGAGACGCTGGTGCGCTCCATGATTGAGCTGGGTAAGTCACTAGAGCTGAAAATCGTTGCAGAATGCATCGAAGATGAGCCAACACTTGCGGCATTGAGGGCGATGGGTGTTGATAAGGCACAAGGGTTTTTTTTGCATCGACCCGAGCGGTTTTAATGGGCCATGTGAATAGGTCATAGAAGACTGAGCATATTCTGTGGGTAAAACTGAAAATACTGATCCACGACATTACCCCGCTGTCAGCTTTCAGTTTCTCACATAAGTGTAGTGACACAACCCGGTGATAACGGAGCTCGCAAGCGTGCTCGGGCTGCGCATAAATATCCTGCAACATGGTTTGATCGCAAACGGTTTTGTCCATTGCTGACGGGTGCTTTTACCAGTCGTTAGTTGGGCGCTGAGATTACGCTTTTTTCCGTCAAAGTGCTTCGGCATTCACTGACTTAAGCAGCGTGCAACATACCGTTTAAGGACATTCACAATGCATGGATTAAGTCTATTTTTAGCAGCGGCAGCCTTTGTGTGTTTGTGGAGTTCCGGCTGGACGGTTTCCCATTACGCCATTGCAGATTCCAGTGCGTTGAGCATTCTCAGTGCACGCTATGTGATGGTTGTGGCTTTACTGCTTATTGTGGTCACGGTCATGCAACAGTGGCAGCGGATATCCTATCGCGAACTTGCCTTTCATCTATTGATTAGCGTTTCTTTAATATTTTGGACATCTACACCATGGGCAAGGGCTGGATGCCAGTTACACATAGATAGCGTCGATAAGCTCAACGCAATGGTCAACACTTAAATCGATCTAAGGAGAGTTTGATGAATATGCAGGTTGTGATACTGACAGCTTCCAGTGGTGGCGGGCATAACGCAGCAGCTTGTGCGTTGCAAAGCATGATTGAACAGCGACTGGGTGCGGGATGCAACTTTACCCTGATCGATGCATACCGTAAAAATGTGTTTCAGCGTTTACCCG
>CAYGSW010000093.1:0-20108 GCA_964352535.1 uncultured Granulosicoccaceae bacterium
CTGCGCGTATAGACCCCGTGATCCAACCAATTATTCATAACACAGTAGGACTAGGGGGCTCCCGTTACATTAGGTTAATACATTCACACGCATGCCGTTGTTTTCGCTGATAACTGGCGAACCCAATCCTCGATTGTTCTGAACGCGTCCGCTCATGGCATGAGCATCAGCTCGTAAATAGATTCCAATGGTCGCCTCGCTGAGCTCGATTCGGTTGTCAGCGATCAAAACATCGTGACAGTTGCGAATTTCGATGACCGTATCGAGATCGCTAGCCTTGATGTCACAATCCACAAGGCTGAACTGCCGTGGACTGATGTCATCGCGCCGCGCAACATAGATACCCGCCAGCCTGCGATTGGCATCTCGCATCTTCGACGTCAGCTCGAACCGCGTGCGGCGAATGTCCACCGTTGAATCACGGTCCATTGTGAATTGAGGTATGCCTCCTGTGTTGTCGTGCATACGCCCTTCGGCGTTACGCACAATAACAGGGCCTGAAATACTGCAGTGATCAATAGTGAAGTCCAGTACCTCATTCATTACGATGGCAAACTGATCCATGTCCACGTCATCGTCCGGTGACTGCGCCTCGAATTCGCAGTGATGCACATGGACTCTGCGATTCAACTGCGAACGCGTTGCCGTGCCCGAGCCATGCAGCTCCAGATCGATCATCTGCGTGTCGATGGTCGAACGAAAAATACAGGAATCGATTTCCACGTCATGACTCCATTCAAGACCCCGTTGACCGCCAAGAGTGATGCCATTGCGCCCACAGTCTGCAATGTCACAGCCATATAAGAGGACTCCGAAGGCATCCGCCATATTAACGAAATCACCTCGAGCACTGACATTGCGAAGATGTCGGAACCGACCATTGCGCACTTTGCGAGCGAAGAAGCTGGACATGGCCTCCCGATTATTGTGCAAGCGGTAGAGATCCTCACCCCGTGACTTCCAGTGCTCGTTTTCCCCGGTAGTCGGCGAATCCGGCAATTCATAGCGCGAGTTCTGGCCATCAATACTGAAGTGCGAGATGTCAAAACTTGCAACGTTGTCCAGTGCACAAAGCCTTAGTTGCCCCTGCGCCTTGTCAGGATCGATATCCTGCATCAGTAGCGTAGCCTCAGTGCCTTGTCCGTACATCTTGAAGGCAGAAAGTTGCGAAAATTTTAGTACAGTGAACTGCGAAGTCACCGCCGGTATCCGGAACGTCCCCGTACCCCACACCAGAGTCCCCTGCCCAGCCGCATTGATACGCTGCACGGCTGTGGATATGTCATCACCCTCGTTAACTCTAATGACTGGTTCAGGATCGGTGGGCAGATGCGACTCGGCATTGGACACCTCGCTCGCTTGACCAAACACAGGCCGATGCGAGAGCAAGGCTCCAGCAACACTGGATGACAGGAAGTGTCGTCGGTTCATTTAATCACTCAACAGTCAATCGCTGTAACAAGCAGGAGTCCACAACCTAACGAGTGTATAGACCAGTTAACACCAAGTGGCAAGTTAGATTGCGTACAGCGAACATCAGATCGGTAGCGAATCGGAGTCAGCACAACAACGAAAGAATTAACTCGAGCAGTGTACAGCCATCTATACATTGAAAATTTGCGAAGCTGTGCTACACCTATAGAGATTGGGATGCGTTCGCCTCTGGGAAGCTCGATGTCATTGCAGGTTAAGGAAAGACAAATGAGGGAAAAATATACATTCATCGACTCCATCGTCCATCATTTTGCCAAATTCCGTCGTGCGCAGAAGCAGCTGATCAGCGCTACTCTTGATGGTGTAGTCGTTGTGTTCTCGTTGTGGTTAGCGTATTCAGCGCGGCTTGGCTATCCGTTGTTGGATCTGGCGAGCACCTGGCATTTGTTCGTCATCATGCTGGTCGTCACCGTACTTGCATTTCACACGTTGGGTATCTATCGCTGGGTGATTCGTTCAAGCAACGTGATGCTGTTGCGTCAACTGGCAAAAGGCTGTCTGGCGTCTGCCGTGATCTTGCTTCTGGTCATGGAGCTCATGCCGCTACCACATTTCTCGTCACGCTCGCTGATCGTCGCCTACGCATTTCTTCTGTTGAGCGGTTCCTGCGGATTACGCATGCTGTGGCAGAAGCTGTTTGATGCGGGCAATCGGGGTGAGCCTGTTGCCATCTATGGGGCGGGCCGTGATGGAATTCAGCTGATGCGCCTTTTGGCGGTCGGCACGGAATACTGTCCGGTAGCTTTCATCGACGCCAATCCTAATCTGCATGGATCGACAGTGGCCGGCCTGCCTGTTATCGACAGCAATCCGGCCAGCCTGCGCTCTGAGCTGAAGGAAAGTGGTGTGTCGCGCGTTATCCTGGCAATCCCCTCAGCCAGCGGCCAGCAATATCAACGGATTATCAGTGAGCTGGAAACGCCAGAGCTATCAATCCAGACAATTCCTTCAGTGTCAGAAGTGGTTACCGGCAAAGCCGGGGCACTCGAGGTCAGAGATATCTCGATTGCAGACATCCTTGGCAGAAACGAAGTACCGCCTGACATGACCCTGATGAGTCATTGCATTACGGACAAAGTCGTTCTGGTCACTGGCGGCGGTGGATCAATCGGTTCTGAATTGTGCCGGCAAGTGATTCGACTTGGGGCGAAAAAGCTGCTCGTTTGCGACCACAGTGAAGCAAATCTTTATCAGATTACCGAAGAGCTGAACACTCTGAGCGGTACGCTCGGCTTGCCGCTTGATGTCTTCGAAGCCGTTTTATGCTCGGTGACCGACCGTGCGGCAATGGACCGGATCATGGAAAACCATGCGGTACAGACGGTCTATCATGCGGCCGCTTACAAACATGTGCCGATCATCGAGGCACAACCAGAGCAGGGTGTTCTGGTCAATGTGTTCGGTACACTCAACACTCTCGATTCAGCAATCGAGCACGGAGTATCAAACTTCGTATTAATTTCCACGGACAAAGCGGTACGACCGACGAACGCAATGGGGGCCAGTAAACGTACAGCAGAATTGATCTTGCAGGCCAAAGCCAGGCACGCGGGTAAGACTTGCATCAGCATGGTGAGATTTGGCAACGTGCTGGGCTCTTCAGGTTCAGTGGTACCCAAGTTCATGGCTCAGATCCGCGAGGGCGGACCCATTACACTGACACATCCCGATATCACACGCTACTTCATGACCATTCCCGAAGCTGCGCAACTGGTACTGCAGGCAAGCAGCATCGCGCGCGGCGGCGATGTCTTCGTTCTGGATATGGGCGAACCGATTCGCATCGCTGATCTGGCCAGAACCATGGTGCGTCTGTGCGGCAAACGCCTCAAAAGTGAGACCGGGAATGCTTCAGACATCGAGATAACGCTTGAAGGCCTGCGTCCCGGGGAAAAAATGTACGAGGAACTGTTCGTCAGCAATAAACACGTGGCGACACAGGTCAAGAAGATCTTCACCGCTGATGAGGTCTTGTTGGAATGGAATCAACTGGAACCACGTCTTGCGATGCTTCACGAACTGGCGCTTACCGCGCAGCACAGCGAGCTGAGAAGCAGCCTGCTGGACCTTGCTTTCTCTGGAGAGCACAAGCCACAGACGACACCGATGATGTACGCTGCAAAATCGCCCGTCAGTCGATCACCCGCGATGAAAGAGAATACATTACTGCCACCCTCCTCCGCCATGGCCAAGCCAGTAGCTTTAGCTGACTAGTGGTCCGTCAAGCTGATACGTATCGCAAGACAGTAGTGGCGACTTACAAGGACATGGCGCCGCAACATCACAACGGCACCCAACTGACAGTGCGAGCAAACTTTCTGGAACGACTGTATGCCCGTTTGCCTCTGGGGATAAAAAACAAAGCAAGCGGTCTGGCGTTGAATTCTGCCGGCAGTTTTGGCTATCTGTTCCTGCACGCGCTAGGCATTGTCCTGATTGCCCGAGCAGCTGGCGCCGAGGCGGTTGGGCTTTATCTACTGGCTCAGGCCATAGGCATGCCTTTGTCCATGTTTTGCGGTCTGCGCTATCACGACATCAATGCCACCGAACAGCAAATTTCGGAAATATCAGGGCATTTTCGTAACATCGCCATAATCGCCATCCCATCGACAGCAGCAGCACTTGTGTTGTGGTCGCTGTTTACCGACGGAGACAGTCGTGTCATTGGTATCAACATCATCCTTGCCAACGTGCTTCAGGGTTTTGCGCAGGCACCACAAGGAAGGATGATACGACTGCGACGATTCGGGACTGCTGCTGCGTTTGAATTGTCGCGCGGTGTCGCTAGCATCCTGTCATTTTCGATTGGTCTGTTACTACTCGATTCCTTATTGCAGGCAACCGTATTGCTGGTGCTCAGCTGGGTGGTGCTGCTGGCGGTGGAATATCGCGTTGCGAGTCGCTTATCCAGACCGAAAACTCAGCACAATGCAGGCACAAGCGGTCTTATCGAGCAGATGCGCTATGCCATTGGCGACTCTCTCGGACTGTTTCAGACCTCGTCAGTACGTCTGGTGGTAGGCGTGATAATGAGCGAAGCTGCAGTAGGAATACTGGGCGCTACAGCCTTGTTGATCAAATTCATTCATCCCATATCTATAGCATTGGCTAAAACAGTATTGCCCGATGTGGTTGACGAACTGGCGCGCGAGAACTACCCAAGGATAGGGCAACGACTGAACGTCATCAATATTGCAACGATCGGTTGCGTTGCTGTGTTCGCATCCCTGGGCTATTGGGCGACGCCTCCTTTGATTGAATGGCTGCTTGGAGCCGAATTGCGGCCACCACCCATGGTCGCCGCCATCCTCATGATTGGTGCTGCGCCTTTGATCGGTTCACGCTTTCTGACCCATATGCTGATTGCGCTTCGTCAGCGTCGTTATGTTGAGAGATCAGCGTGGCTTGGCTTGATCTGCAGCATAGTGTTTGCAATACCATTAACCTGGTTTTTCGGACTACCAGGTGCAGCTGCAGCGCTTTCGATAAGTTACTGCGGCCGCTATTCGCTAGAAGCGTTTTATATATTGCGCAGTGCGAGGAATCTTGGGAAATAGAAGATCAGCAAAGCTGCCAGAACACCCGTCAGATCAAAAACAATATCCCTGATTTTGGGGTTTCTACCATCTACCAATAATTGCGAGACCTCGGTAATCAGAGCAAACACTAGTATCAGCATAAGGAGCACCATCAACCGGGCCGTACTGCGCCCACTGACTCTTACCGCGCCCCATGTCAACAGAAAAAAGGCGACCGTGTGACCTAGCTTGCCGGCTGAGACTTTCGTGCCGGGAAAAAACTCGTACAGCACAGCGTTCAGCGGATCTAGCAATGCCGACATGAAGTCTACAGGCAGTAGCACGGCGATAACGATAAACAGACTCATGCCGCCGGTTGTTAACAATGCGATTGTCGGAGTTCTTGCCGAAGCCATGCTGGAGTACCACTCGTTGGTGATTGAATTACTTTATGTTGCCTGTGAACAGTTCCATCTCGTTCTTGCCTTGCGGATTAATACCGTCCCGCTGTACGACGGTAAGTAAAGTCAGCAGCAGAATTTTCAGGTCGAGCAACAACGAATGGTTCTCCACATACCAGACATCCATTTCAAATCGAGCTGGCCAGTCCACATCATTGCGTCCGTTAACCTGGGCCCATCCAGTGATACCTGGCCGAACATCGTGGCGACGTGCCTGTTCTGCCGAATACAACGGCAAGTAATGCTCAAAAAGCGGTCTCGGCCCAACCAGACTCATGTCGCCCTTGATAACGTTCAGCAATTCGGGCAATTCATCCAGACTGGTAGAGCGTACAAATCGACCAAATCTGCTCAGCCTTTGCTGGTCCGGTAACAGCCCGCCGGATGCGTCGCACTCGTTTGACATGGTTCTGAACTTGATCATTTTGAATAGACGACCATGCCGACCCGGGCGGATCTGCGTAAAGAATACGGGCCAACCAAGCTTGTAGGCAATGACCAGTGCGACCAATGCAATAATTGGGGCAAGTAGCAACAGTGCCAATGTCGCCACAACGAGATCGAAAAAGCGTTTCAAGTTTCCCTACTCCGACATTATGAATTAGTACAATGCCGCCACCGAATACAAACCGCATCTCCTGCGATAGATCCACTCGGACAGCCTCCTAGGAGCTTGTCCGAGAATAAGCTGATCGAGCGAAAGCGGGATATTTCGGCGTGGCTGCCTCCAGTCAGATTTCCGCGTAACAACGGCGAATAGAACAACTATCCACCTCAATTGACACGCAAATCTGACTCGAACTCTCACACTTTCACGGGGCCGCCTTCGGCTTCGATCGTTATTCTCGGGCACACTCCTGTTACATATGTAGTTCAAGTCGTTGCGTCGCGCAAGTTAATCTAGCGTCACGCACAAAAAATTCATGGCAAATTGAAATACGACAACTACACTTTAGTAACAGCTATGGTCGATACCGATGGAAAACGCAAGACGTGCGGGCGTTGCGCGTAGGACTATGGTTGGAGACGGTGTTCTTGCACAAGAGCCGCCAATTGTCGTGTAGAGGTGTCAAAGGGATTCCGTGACATGCAAGTCAACTTGATTCTGATCGCTCTGATCATACTCATTCCCATGCCAGCTGCCGGCGGTTTACCGATTCTTCTGGCAACCATGGGCTGCCTTGCAGCCGTTGCATTGCAGCGTCACTTGAATTACAGCGTGCTGCTGACACACCGACTCATATTGCTGTTGGGTATTGCGCTTCTGATGATTGCCTGGGAGTCACTCGCCACTTTATTTCACTACACGCCCAGAGATCTCGAATTGCTAGCGGTTCGCGGGGTCTGGACCATTCTCGGATTCGCCTACTTGACTCTGTTGGCCGGCCAATCGGCTTCCATCACCGCACAGAATCTCGCTAGAGTCCTGTTCCTGGGCTGTGCGTTACTGGTGGTGGCGATGATTCTGGAGTCGACATTCTACCCAACCTACGAAATAGGACGACAACTGGGTACGTTAAATATACCCTGGCCACGAGCCACTGGCGTGCCGCAGAGCGATGGCAAGATCGGTGTATACGCCTGCATTTGTGTCGTATTCTTCACTGTAGGCTTTATTCGCACGCGACGCAAGACGATGTTGCTTGGTGCTGCTCTAGCCTGCACGACATTGGCATTCACCCAGAGTCGCTCTTCTGCGCTGGGCATGGTGATGACTATCGGATTCCTGTATCTCTACTACCTCGTGACCACACGCAGCGTAATCTTCAAGCTGATCGCAATAGTGGGCGGAAGTGTGGCTCTTGTCTTAATGCTGATTAATTTTCAGCAGATTTACAGCACCGTCAAGGGCGAAGGCGTATTCGAAAAAAACGTAGACGCTCGATCCATCGGTACGGATTACGCGCTTGAAGTGGTAGCCGACCACCCTCTATTCGGCGCCGGTGGCGAGTCACTGGAAGTGGAAGGTATGCGTGATCTGGAAGTACACAACACCTTTCTCGGCCTGTCGATCAAAAGCGGCATGCCGACAGCTTTGATATTTCTGGCCTTCCTGCTGTTGTCGGCACTGCTCGCCTGGGAACGTAGCGCGGGGATATTGGCCAATAGTTTTCTGGTAGCTGCGCTGCTATCCGGGCCCTTTGTGGAGCACAATTTATATCCGGGCTATTTAAACGAACACCTGTGGTTGATTGCGCCAGTAGCAATTGCCATACGCTACTTTGAACACGAATATAAGCGTTCGACGACCCAACAAAGACTGGCGCAAAGTCGTACCAATAGCCAGGTTGTTGCTGCTCAGCGCACACCGCTGGCTGGCCGGACACTTGGCACATGAATCAACAACTATCGGGAATCGAACATTGAATACCCGCACCGTCAACGGCGTTAGGTTGCAGAGCGCAAAGACGCCTTATGACGAGACCCGGAGTCTGTACCACTTTTTGGGCATACTTCGAAACCGTCGCTGGTTTCTGGCAGGTGTGGTCGGCACGTGTCTGCTGATTGCACTGGTAGCGACCTTTATTTTTCCCCATGAATACAGGGCGAAAGCCACTATTCAAATCGAACCAGAACGTACAGACTTCTACGAAGGCTGGCGCGCTACTGGTACCCTTGCAGAGTACCGAACTAACTATCTTACCCTGCTGAAAACTCTGAATTCAAATGGGCTTGCACGTCGTGTTATCGAGGATTTGAACCTGTGGGAGCACAAGGAGTTTTCACCGGTTTGGAAGCGTGCACTGGGGCTGATCGAGAAGGAAAATTTCGTCATTGAAACGTTCAGAGAACGCATTGGGGTATCGACGGTGAGTGGTTCAATGCTCATCGACGTGCAGTTTGCCGCCAACGATCCAAAGTTGGCAAGTACCGTGGCGAACGCGTTAGTGAACCGATTTATCAGCGAGTACGACGAGTTCATGCATCAGCTCACCGTGCATGCTGCTGACTGGATGTCGAGCAAACTTCCGGAGCTTAACGATTCGCTGGAAAAAGCTCAGCAGAGGGCGGACGCTTTTCGTCGCGAACACAATCTGGTAGAGGTGGAAGGACGCCTGAATCGGTTGAGTGAGCTTGAACTGTCCAGCGCGAATCAGGATCTTTCGCAGGTAAGTCTCGAGCTTGAGCAAACTCGTTCAGCGCTCCAGGAGGCAATTACTATCTTCGAGGATATGAGCGACCCAACCGACACCGGCGAACGTCTGAAGAGCCTCGATATAATCAGCAGCGACCCGAACGTTCAACTGGCGTGGTTTCACAGAAACTCAGCCTTGAACCACAGACAGGTACTGTCGACCAGGTATGGCCCCAAACATCCATTCATGGTCGATGCAACCGCACGAATTGCCTCCTTCGATGCTGAAATTGCTGAACAGATCGATCGAATCATGACGACGACGGTGATGCGCGTGGCATCACTGACCAGTCAATTGTCCAACTCTCAATCGTTGGTGGAAGACAACAAGCAGGACATGATGTCGTTGCAAGAAAAACGAATTAAGCTCAGATCGATGGAAAACGAAGTAGTGATTCAGCGTAGCCTGGTGAACCAGTTTTACACTGACACGCTCGCAGCTCGATCACTTGAAGGTTTTAACCTTGCTGGTGCGATCGTCGTGGACCACGCTACAGCACCTTTGCAGCCCTACCGCCCACAACGCGCTGTTGTATTGATGCTGGTTGCGTTGAGCACTAGCATATTTTCGGTATTGTTCGTGTTCTTCTTTGAGCATGTAGACGACAAAATACGCAACACCAAAGACGTAAGCCGCAAGCTGCAGATGGGCTTGCTGGGTATGATACCGGAGTTCGCCTCCTCAGGCGTTGAGATCGACTCTCGCAAGTTGCTCGATACTACTAGCATGTACGCACAAAACGAAGTGTTCGCGGAAGCTGTCAACAACGTTCGTACTATGCTGATGACGCTCTCGTTGAGGCGCGCCAGGGACTCATCAGTGCTGCTTGTGACCGCCTCTCAGACAGGGGAAGGCAGCACCACAACAGCAGTATCTCTCGCGCATTCCTTTTCCCGACTAGAGCGTGTTCTACTGATCGACTGTCATTTACGTCGACCGGCTATTGCCAGATTGAGCACAGACATTGACGCCAACGTAGGACTCAATTCAGTGATCGCAGGAACAACGTCGATCGAAAACAGTGTGCATCGTGATGCGCTTGGCAGTAAGTTCGATGTGATGGTTTGCGCATTAGATGTGGCTAGCTCAACCACCATATTGGCCTCCAGTGAATTCGAACAAATGCTTGATCGGTTGCGTGAGCAATACAAGTGGATCATTCTCGACGCAGCACCGACTCACCAGGATTCCAGCAGCCTTTTATTGGGAAAGCTTGCCGATGCTGTCATTTACGTGGTCAGATCGCACAGCACTGGCCTTACCACGATTAAACGTGGCATAAGCGGACTGCGGGCTGCAGGTGGGCATATCGCCGGCGTACTGATAAACCGGGTAGATTCAAGCCGAATAGTGTCGCATAGCGGCGACTACGACTATGCAAGCTATTGCGGAGACATATCCTACAAGGACAAAAGTGATTTGGATCTCGTGCGTGAAACACTGTATGCAGGCGCTGATCGTGCTTGCATGGCATATAGGAAACTGGATACAGCTTCAAAGTGGGAGATAGTTAAATCGAAGTTGTCGGTAGTTGCGCAGCTTACCCGTAAAGCCTACGGCAAAATCCTCGGTTTGGACATGGCTGGACTCAACCAACGTCTGGTCCACACGAAGGATTCAATCAGTAATGTAGCTCAAAGTGCCGTTGCCCTCTGTCGCCGAACAGACGTCTCCGGGTTGCGCCAGATCACTGAATCTTATCAACGAACGATAATGTCGATGGCCTCGCAGATCAGCACCCGCACCAGATGGATGGTAGAGAATAAACCTGCGCCACTGCCTACAGGGGCATCGCGTACCTTCAGACACTTGCGCGACAAAAATACTCGACGCGTTGAATACATGAACCTACAGCCAACGCAAGCATCTGATGATCGGAAAACTGACCAGGAAAGGGCTGAAAACAACTGGTCAGAACTAATGTCCTACTACATGCCCAAAGATATTCAGGTTGGTGGAGACAATTCAACCGCGAGCAATCAACGCAACGTGCACAAGAGAGCCGTTGCCAAGATCTGACAATTGGCCTGTGCGTCAAAGAAATATTGTCATTTGCGCATAACTTGCTATATATAAATTAGGTTGGCCGTTTGAGTCACCATCTTGCTACACACCATCTTGCTACACACCATCTTGCTACATCTGAATAGGAAAAAAGCGTGAAAAAAACTGTTATAGCCGTCGCCGCGATGCTCCTGGGTCAGGCCAGCCCAGCGTTCTCTCAAGCCACGCCGTTCGTAGACAATTTCAATGACGGTGTGTTGTCGGAAAGCCGATACAAAATCCGTACTAACACTGACAACTCAACGGTCATCGTCGACAACGGACTGCTCCGGCTTGAAGCCGTTAGTGACGGTACAAGATCAGCACGTGCAGCACTTGATCTGGTTGAACAAACCGATTTTATTCAAGCCGATATAAAACTGGACAGTACCAGCATGGCAGAAGGCGCTGGAATGGCACGGGTGATGATATCAGGAGTGTTATACAACGATACAAGCCCTTTCGGAGTCGAAGGTGAAGGTAGCATTGGCGATGTACTGGTTCAGCTTTCGTTGAGGCTTAAAGGTGATGGCTCACTGAGTAGCCTGATCTGCGCGTTTCGCTCTAATGACGAAGATTTCCGGGATATCAGCACTATCGTCATCGACGGATTCACAGAATGTGGTCGATTCGAAACAGACATTCAATTTGGCGTCCCATACACGGCTTCGATCTACATCGATCAAGAGAATCGCAAACTGGTTTTCAAACTGGATGGCTCTACCATCGAACACGTCATTCGCGGCAACATTTTCGAGCCCAGCCCTCGCGCCGTATCCAGTGTGCTCGCGCTGTCCAACGGCATCGGCAACTCTGTAGCTTTCGCAGATAATCTCAGCAACTCATTCGAGAGTGTGCCGACAGACGAAGCACCTACTAACGAGACACCCGTTGAAGCCCCCGTCGACGAGACACCAGCTGACGCACCTGCAGACGAGACACCAGCTGACGCACCTGCAGACGAGACACCAGCAGATGCACCTGCAGACGAGACACCAGCAGATGCACCCGCCGATGATGCACCGGCTGATACACCCGTCGCTGATGTACCAGCAAACGATACGAACGATGAAATAATTCGAAATTCAGTAGGTGGTTGTTCCATCGGTGGCGCTTCATCCAGCAACAATCCAATGTTCCTGATGCTCCTGACACTGGCCTTGTTGGTACCAGGACTGCGTCGTCTGTTGCCAGCGTCCAGGACGATGAAGCAATCAACTGCTGAAGTCTGAGACACGATAGCAGCGAGAAGGCGCTACGCCAGTTGAGTGGCAACAGTGGGACGACGCTACGATGGTCCAACTGTTGCCACTAATTCCAATAGACCCGTTCTCTTTCACAAGCTTGCTTTTCTACCGAGCACTATCGCTCACTGAGCCGGGCACTGAACACACCGTTCTGCTCAAGAATCACGAACATTGAAAATTCACAACAAAGACGCTTAAGCCGCAGATATCTCGCGAGCAACAGGATTATCAGCTCAGGCTGACTGACACTGCCTTCAACCTAAAAATCCCTTACAACAACGTATAACTCAAGTACACCCAAGGAAAAGTTCACCACTGATACTAGCGCCCATGGAGATAACAATTTGTCTTCACACACGGGAACCATCAATCAGCTACTGATCAAAGGAACTTTTACCATGAAATACCAGAACACATTGGCTATCTCTGCACTCGCTATGGCCAGCGCATTTGCCGGCTCCGGAACGGCTAACGTATCTACGGGCTCTTTGATTCATGATGTTCAAATAGCCGTCGGCGCTACTAAAGGCCGAGTGAACGTCGATCTGAAAGACGGAGTTGTAACCCTATACGGAAGCGTTCAAACTCGGAGACAAGCGAATGCAGCTCACTATGCAGCGGCCTCATTTCCAGGTGTAAAGACGGTGCAGACTCGCCTCAATGTCCTCACTTAATCAAGCGGTGACCGAGCGCAGTGTTTTATACGTCACTGCGCTCTGGCTTCAACTTGCAACTCGCTAGCGTCATCACCAACCGCTGAAGATCCTGGACACGTACGAATATCTACGATACTCGCAAGCGCCTTCCTCGTCGCAACCCAGCCCCAATACAATCTCTACGTAGCGCCAGACTCATTGGCACCTGCGTCGTTAACACTCCTGTCTCATGCTTTTTTAATGGGATTGAGATCAGCAATGAAAGAACTACCCTGAAGCACTTTCTCGATAACATTTTTTTGGTCGATACCCAACGATGTAAGCTTGTCTTCAAGTTCAGACTCGGCTCCTGTTTCATTTGGTAGCGCTATTGAATGTATCTTGTCCCATGCGTTTTTGCCCGGGTTTAGGTACGTATTGCGTTACGTAGTTGTACATGAAGTCGAGTGTCGTATAGGGATTCCCACGCTCTTCGACGGTCAACTGGTGTTCACGATTCTCCAGCACAGCCGCACTAGAATACGGCACTTTCAACACACCACTGACGGAGGTGTAGATACCACCATACATATTCATGTAGGGCTTGCGACTGTCAACAGATATATGCACAAAGTCCTTCTGCCGCGTTGAATTATCCATCATCGTGATGTAAAAAAAATTCCTTGTATGACACATTACCGATGTACTCAACCATATGCCAGTCGTTGCCTGTTGATGTGAGTGCAGGCAATTTCAATCGACAGGGAACATAGTATCTGGTCGTTGAGTTAGCGGCCCTTACACCTTTCCTGACTCGCAATGACGCCCTTGCCAGATACTAGCCCTTGGTGGCGGCCTGATTCTGAAAAACAGGCTTGAACGCGTGCAGCCGATAGCAGGTACAAACTGTTATTTGGACCCGCAACAACACCAGAGTGCTGCCCTGGTTGATTTCAGCTTTACCGCGTTAACGAGCAAGCGCCAGCAGAAAGATTTAGCCACAGCACTTGTCAAGGCTTACGATGCAATGCCTGCAAACGGAAAATTATCGGTATTTACGACCGCACGTTCCAGCGCAGGTGGAGACATTGCGGTACCAGATTTCACGATTTGCCGACCTGCAGAAACTCGCGAAGAACAACGATTAGTCGCAGGGTATGCAGACTCTTTGCAAGTAATCAGCAGGCAGATTGCAGAGTCTCGCAAGAAATTTGAACAGCATGTAGCGCACATCGTTAAGCTGTTTCAGGATGAATCCAAAGCAGCTCTCGACAGTCCTATACTGGAATCCATACAATCGAATTCAAGACAGTATGAACAATCAGGGCTAGAGCATCTCATGGTGTATTCTGATGGTATTCAGAACTCGGACGTGTTGCAGTTTTGCCTGAGCAAAGGACACCTGCCACCTTTTCAACGGTTTGTTCAGCTTGCGCAGTACGATGTCATCAAGCCTGCAAATTTCACTGGCACTCAAGTCGATATGTTGCTGGTGGAGTCTTTCCGATTGCCTACGGGTTCCTATAAACATTACACCAATGCTGAATTGCGCGCCTTCTACCCTGCATATTTTGAAGGGCATGGTGCCAGTGTGCAGCTAACTCGTGTCAGGTACGGAGGGACACCACAACCTAGCAATGGGTAGTCGTGAAATAGGTGGTCCCTTGTTGCAGGGCACCACCTCTGTTGACTCTTATAGATTCCAATCCCCACTACGACCTGACTATAATCCGTGGTTCATGCAAGTTTTCCCATACCTTGTTATGTTCTAGGCCGCTGAATTACCTACTCCCAGCCCTTGCCCTGGATTTCTTTACTCAGTTTCTTGAGCAGCCCCTTGGCCGGTAGCAAAAGTCCGCGATCGCTTTCAATCGCAGCAGTGTAGGCGTCCACGATACCAATGGCATTATCAGGTTTACCAACAACAATCGCTCCGCCCATGCGACTTCCCCAGTGCGGCGTGCATTTGTACATCACTATTCCGGGGGTATTAAAGACAATGGATACATCCTCACCTAGCGTGGTGTTGAATTTTTCCTGTCCCTCGGGGACCATTGCGTCGATGGATTCCACATTGTGACCCGCCATGCCTTGCCAGTTCACTGTGTCGCCAGGTTCGATAAAGACAAACAGGGGATCGAACTTAACACCAACTGCACCAACGGTCACCGACTGCTGCGACAGAACGGGTGTTGCGTAGCCGCCAAGCAGATACAGTGTGCCTAATCCGGCGGTGCGCTTGAGTAGTGTTCGTCGAGCTGGAAGGGTAATGTGTTTGTTAGTGCTCACGTGTTTTCTTATCCTCTATTGGCTTGTGCTGTACACTGCGTGGCGCAAGTTCGAATGGTGAACGACACACAGATTGGTCTAGCTGCAGGCGTTCTTGCTTTTTTGATCGCCCTTGGATGTAACCCATATTATTGTGCCAGTTCAGCACCAAATTGCCAATCTTTGGTTTTAAAAGCGCTATTGGCAAATCAAGTAGATATTACTGTTGATTTATTGTGGTGCTACGGTGATGATGAAGATGCAGGTACAAGGTACTTAGGAGCTTGTCCGAGAATAAGCTGATCGTACCGAAAGCGGCCCCCAACGGCGCGATATTTTGGCGGGGCTGCCTCCAGCCAACTTTCCGCGCAACAACGGCGAACTTCGTTACATAGAACAACTATTCACCTCAATTGACACGAAAATCTGACTCGAACTCTCACACTTTCGCTTCGATCGTTATTCTCGGACAAGCTCCTAGTGGTCCGTCAACCGCTGCCGTCAGTAACGCTGACGTCAATTGAGTTACGCCGTCGCCTTCCGGTACGTTTTCTCGCTGATCAACAACGGTAACCTCCACACCAGCATCTGACAATTCTGACGCGCAAGCGTAACTGGCATCGATTGCTGTAGCGACGACAACCCTGCGCCCGGGCACAGCGCCATGGCATTGATGTCTGAGCCAAAGTTACTAATTATGGATGAACCGACCACAGCCCTCGATGTGACGGTGGAGGCTGGCATTATTCATATTGTTAATGAACTGGGCACACAATACGGTACCTCACTTCTGTTTATCTCACACAACCTGGGGCTTGTATTGGATGTGTGTGATCAGATTTGCGTCATTTACTCCGGTGAAGCCGTCGAGACCGATGCCGGCAATGCAGTATTCGATAACATGCGCCATCCGTACACTCAGGCACTGTTCAAATCCATCCCCTTACCCAGTGCCGAGAAATCCTCTCACCCGCTAGCGGCCATACCAGGTAACTTCCCTTTACCCAATCAACGACCAACAGGCTGCAATTTTGGACCTCGGTGCAACTACTTTACTCCAGGTCAATGCGATACAAGCGTCATTGACATGCAGAGCGTCAAGGGAGCCGAACGGCACCAGTGTCGCTGTCTACGATCAGAACAGATCAACTGGAATGCAGATTTGTCCGTGTGTAACACCAAGGAACCCACCCAGATAGGTGATGTTGTTATAGACGTAGATAAGTTGAAAAACACTACGAGCTCAGTGGAGGCTCCATAGTCACCAGTGGACAGAAACAATTGGTTAAGGCCAATGAGGACATCAGCTTGCAGGTACATGAAGCAGAAACGTTGGCGATTGTGGGTGAATCTGGTTGCGGCAAATCAACACTTGCCAAGGTATTGATGGGGCTTGAGACGGCAATAAATGGCAACAAATGGCAACAAATGGCAACAAATGGCAACAAATGGCAACGTAGGCTAGGTGAACTGGACATCGGCAGCAAGTAAATACCCAAGCGTTCGGTTAGCACCGTCGCGGCCATTCAAATGGTATCTCAGAATCCGTTTGATACGCTCAATCCATCAATGTCTGTCGGCAACCAGATTGTGCACTGGAAGTGTTTGAAGTAGGAGATTCGCGTGCAGAGCGATAAACGCGCATGCTGCAACTACTGGATCTTGTAAAATTACTGCGCGAATTTACAACAAGAATGCCGCGCCAACTGTCGGGTGGCCAAAAACACAGCGTGTCGGTATTGCCCGAGCCTTTTAAGGGAATACACAGATTGTCGTAGCTGATGAGCTGGTGTGTCTGCCCTTGATGTATACGTACAAGCCGCTGTGGCTGGACTCTTGATGGATATCCAAGCACGGTCACATACCACGCTATTGTTCATATCACATGATCTTTCAATCGTAAGGTATCTTGGTGATCGAGTTGTGGTTATGTATTTGGGTCATATCGTTGAAACGAGCTCCACTGATCAGGTCTTTGCGCCACCCTATCACCCCTACACAGAAGCACTCCTGTTAGCGGTCCCTATTGCGGACAGCTCGATAAAACGCAACCGTATCGCGCTCGATGGCGAAATACCATCTGCCATGAATCCACTACCTGGCTGCCCGTTCTGAACACGCTGCCGTTTCAAGTCTGAAGTTGCCGATGGTCTTTGCAACAAGCAAATGCCACCCATCAAAATTCTGAACAACGGACATCAGATCAAATGCCATTTGAGCGATACCGTGTTGTCGGCAATGACACCGGTTATAGAATAGTGTCGGTTGTACGCATCACGGTTCTTCTGTAATTATATTCGTGCAAATGAAGGCAAATAATGTATGTTTGTCAAACAACGTATTTCAGGAGCCAGGCAATGACAGACGAGACACCCAGCATCATTTCCCATGTTTCCATGGGTACCCGTGACATGGCTAAGGCATTGAGGTTCTACGATGCCGTCATGCCATCAGTTGGCGCACATCGGCAGCATGTGATTGAGCTTGCAGATAGGGGTATTGTCGCTGTCGCCTATGGAAAGCAATTTCCAGAGTTCTGGATTCAGGTACCTGACAACGGTCAACCTGCGCACGTAGGCAACGGAATTCACGTTGGTTTCATAGCAGTGGATCAGAACAGCGTACATCGCTTTCATGAAATAGCACTCCAGCATGGCGGTACAGATGAAGGTGCCCCGGGGCCACGTCCACACTATGGCGAACCCTACTACGGTTGTTTTGTTCTGGATCCCGATGGCAACAAGCTGGAGGCTACGTTCTGGGATGTGAGCAAGGAGACACCCCAGGAGGCTGTCAGGGAATAGACTGTTCGACTACTCACGCGCTAGGATTCAGCAGACACCTCACCAACAAACGAAAAATACCGGTATTTTCAGATGGCTGACTACAATCCGAAGACGATCAACTTCGTTCAGCGCAAGCCCTCTGAAATGCTGGAACGCGCCGCGGACTTCCGGCGCACTATGGCAACTAGAAGGACCGTACGGCACTTCACTAATGAACCCGTGGATGAGCGTGTTATTCACCATGCTATTGCCACTGCCAATAGCGCCCCCAGCGGTGCCAATATGCAACCCTGGCATTTTGTGGCAGTGCAGGACTTCACCTTAAAGCAAAAGATTCGCCAGGCCGCTGAAGCTGAAGAGAGGGAACTGTACTCACACAGGGCATCGGATGAATGGCTGTCAGCACTGGCGCCGCTGGGTACTGATGCGGATAAGCCCTTTCTCGAGACTGCTCCCTGGCTGATAGCCATATTCGCCAGGAAACACACTATCAAGGAGGATGGACGCAAGCTCAAACACTATTACACGCCCGAGTCAGTGGGTATTGCCACAGGCCTTCTTATCGCCAGCCTGCACTATGCGGGTCTTGGAACGCTGACGCACACGCCGAGCCCCATGGGATTTCTGCGCGAGGTTCTGAAGCGGCCTTCTCACGAAAAGCCGTATCTTCTTCTGGTCACCGGCTATCCGGCGCTTCCTCTGGAAGTTCCTTCAATCGACAAATTGGGACTGGATGAAGTGTTAACGACTTTTTGATTCTCATCCCGGAGTTTCCTGCTGGACGCAGAGCATCGTCAATCTATTTACTTTCTGATAAGGACATGGCACGACGCAATTAGAACAGTGGTGTTTTCTCCAGTAGTCCTCTGGTATATGGTTCGCACCTGCCCGCCATTGACCCGTCTTCATGTTCCACCGTCGGCCGGAAGCACTCAGTCAGCTTTCAGGAAACACCAGTATCAGTCTTGCAAGGATGTCAGCCATTGAGGGCTTCTCGCGCTCAGTGCTGGTTAGTATCCTGCCGATCGTTGCCTTGCAGGCGCTGGGAAGTAAAGAGAATGTGGCATTGGTGTATTTACTGGCAGGTTTGCTAACTCTTAGCATAACTCTACACGTAGACAGGCTCGAGCGCATCTTTCAACGACGCTGGGTGGTGACACTGGGGGGTGGATTTCTCGTTCTGGCGGCCGGTCTGTTGTATTCACGTTCAACGGTACTTTTGCCATTCGGTATTGGACTACGCTCGGCTGCTGCATCAATTTACACGGTGTGCATGTCCTTGTACATCATGGACTACATCGGCAAAAAGGAACTGACGCAGAATGAATCTCGTCGGATGCAGTACGCAGGTGCAGCGTGGCTGCTCGGACCGTTTCTGGGTTCATGGTTAGTTAGTCATGGACATGCCGAAACGCCTTTTTTACTATCAGCACTAGCAGCGGGTCTTATGCTGGCCTACTTCTGGCGTTTACGACTCGGCGACAATCAGATGTTTCGCAAGGCGCAATCCCAGGCACGCAATCCCTGGCATGCCATCAAGCGTTATTCAAGTCAAAAACGCTTGCGCATTGCCTATGGTATTACCGTGAGCCGCTCAAGCTACTGGGTCTCATTGTATGTCTATGGACCAATCTACCTCATTGAGGCAGACCTTCCCGTATGGTCTGCGGGCGCTCTTTTGTCAGGCGTATCTGCGTTACTGTTTCTCAGCCCCATTATCCGCAGGGTATCTGACCGATTCGGCACACGTCAGGTTATTTATACCGGACTGACCATTACCGGACTGAGCCTTGTAGCGTTGGGGCTCGTGGGTGAACCTCACCCTGTCGGTGTCGTCTTCTGGGTAACGGGGGCTTTCGGTGGCGTATTACTGGACGTGCTTGGCAACATCCCCTTTATGCGATCTGTAAAACCACGCGAGCGTGTCGCCATGACTTCGGTGTTCTCCACTTGGCGTGAGGCCTCGGAGTTACTCACGCCCTTGTTAGTGAGTGCAGTACTTGTATTTTTTCCGTTTCACGTATTTTTCTTCGTCCTTGCATTTATGCATTTTTTCTCAGCTGTATCAACCAGCTATCTTCCCAGACGGCTGTAAATACGACTACGCATAATATCGTTAGCTTTTATTCTTTTCGATTTTCATAATTGCCAGGGCAGGTTCCCATATGCGCCAAGACTATTGAGTGATTGGACCACATTGAATTAACGCGTATTGTTTTTTCTAAAGGGACGTGGTCTGAAAAGCAGACGACTCAACAACCCGTGGAATCAGTCTCATGACAACGAAAAAAACACAATTCAACTCTCGATTATTCTTGGCGTAATGTCCAGCGTACTTGCAGCTTGTGGAGGCTCTAGTAGTCCGTCAACCCGAAATATTAGGATTCAGCGGGCCTGTCTGTGTTCGTGGCAAGGCACCCTTACGAAGGCCTATCGGGCATACGTCGAGTAAGGGCAACGCAGGCACGGACGCAGACTGGCCCGCCCGCAGGGAGCTCACCAGCCGCCACCCTGACTGC
>CAYGSW010000094.1:0-19948 GCA_964352535.1 uncultured Granulosicoccaceae bacterium
ACACAGACAGGCCCGCTGAATCCTAATATTTCGGGTTGACGGACTACTAGTGATGAAACTACCGTGAAATCTGCTTCATACTTTCATGAAATTTGCTATCCGAGTTTTACTCTTTGTCGCCGGTTTATCATTGATATTAGAAATTAATGACAGTGGCGCTGATGTCATTAATCCGTCAACTCACCCGCAAATTGGCGCTAATACGGCTGTTTTGAGCACTGACGATGCGCGTCATGTACTAATGCGCACGGGTTTCGGCGCTCGGCCTGATGATGTTTTGCGCCTTCGCGGCCTGTCGCGTGAGGAGGCAATCGATGGCCTCATTGCAGGTATTAGCGATCAGCCTGCAGTGCCGATGCCTGATTGGGTTCACCAGCCTTTGCCGGCCTACCACTCGCGACCGTATATGGATGATGAAGAGCGTGCGCTTTTCAACAACGCTCGCAACAATGAGGTGACGCAGCTTCGTCATTGGTGGGTGGCAAATATGTTGGAAACTGATTCGCCGCAGAGCGATAGATTAGTGTTGTTCTGGCATGATCTTTTTGCGACCAGCTATCGAGATCTGGGCAAACAGTCTCTGGCAATAGCCCGGCAACATCAGGTATTCAGAACTCACGGTTTCGGTTCTTGGGAGCATCTGTTAAAGGCGATGATTCGAGACGCGGCATTGCTTGCGTATCTTGATTCAGGCACGAATCACAAAGCATCACCTAATGAGAACCTGGCGCGTGAGCTGATGGAGCTCTTTGTGTTGGGCGAAGGTAATTTTGAAGAAACAACTGTTCGCGAAGCAGCCCGTGCATTGACTGGGCACGACACCACTCGCTTTCATGATTTGCAGTTCAGATTGAAAACCTGGGCGCAGGACAGGGGCGACAAGCAATTGTTTGGCCAGAGAGGTCCCTTCGACGGCGACGATCTGATTGATATTTTGCTGGAGCAAGACGCAGCACCGACATTTTTAGTAAAACGTTTCTGGCACGCCTTTGTTTCAGACACCGCACCCTCACCCTCATGGCTGGCCGAGCAGGCGCAGCTGTTCAGACGATCGAATCTGGATATCGGCACGCTGTATAAAAATGTATTGCTCAGCGACGCGTTCTGGCATGCAGATAATCGTGGAGCAATAATAAAGTCGCCGGTAGATATTGTTATTGGTACAGCACGGACACTTGATTACCCAATAGCGCACTGGCATAGGATGCCGCGGTGGCAAAAGCTACTCGGAATGAATCTGTTCTCACCGCCCAACGTTTCGGGTTGGACGGAGGGTGCTGCATTCATTACTCAGGGTCATTTGTTGAATCGATATCGCGTAGCCAAGCAACTGACTCGTGTACCTGCGCAGGCAAACAAGAATGCCGCTGAAGGCATGTTAGGGTTGGATATGCAAGAACAAGATATGAGCATGATTGCAACACCTACCAACCATAAGGTATCGATTGTAAACAAGGCTTCTAACTTGACTGCGCCGTTGTCAGAATCTGAATCAACAGTCCCTGACTCACCTCTGCGTGCATCCGCAGTGTATCTGCAAAGGGCGAACAATAATCATCGTACTGACAACCGCATAGTGGAAATCGTGTTGAACGATGTACAGACCCCTGGGAGAAAATATCAGCATGTTCGGTTCAAAGTCGAAAAAAAACCTTCACAACCACTCATGCTGCAGCTGGATTCATTTTCATGCTGGCCTGACTGCCTGGAATTCTGGCCTAAATGCGCCTGGACAGACCAGCACTTCAAGGCCAGTAGAACCATCGCGCTACCGTGGGCAGCCAAGAGCGACGCCTATTGGTCTGATGCGCATGATCATTCCTGTCAATTCAATGCGTTGTCGCAAGATGAAAAGCATCTGTTATCCAGCCTTTGGTTTGAGTTGCCTCAAATCTTAAATCGGTTAAAAACATTGCCTCGCTTTAAAAACAAACGTCAGCACTGGTTGCGGATCATTAACGGTATTCATGACGACTACGATCGCTCGCGTGTATCTCGGACTGATACCCCTTATTCAGAATTTGATCTGGGCTTGCAGATTTCTGAATCATTCACTCCACTTGAACCAGTAAACGAGCCAATTCAAGTACCTGAGCCCAGCGTCAAGAATCCCCGGCAACTTTTGTCAGATCTGTCCACACAAAAACTGCAGTTACATGAGCTATTGCTACCGAAACTCTCTGGCAGCCACATACCGAGTGCCCCTTCGAGTGACGGAGTATCACCTGCCAATCAGATCAAGGCGGTTATTGAACACCCTTTGTTTCAACTTAAATAGCTTGCAGCGTAAGCGCATGATCACGAGGCCGATGATGAATCGACGACAGTTCATAAACACACTGCTGTTTGGTGCAGGAGTGCCTCTAGCTGGTATCAACCAGCAAGTGCTGGCTAATAATGCACCAATCACACAGCGGCGACTGGTACTGGTTGAACTGGCAGGTGCGAATGACGGTTTGAATACGCTGGTGCCCTTTTCCAACGATCACTATCACAGACTTCGACCTACCATAGGCCTTTCAGCCGATGCGGTATTGGCTCTGGATGATACGTTGGGCATGCATGATTCACTGGGCCCCCTACTACAACACTGGGACCGTGGTGAATTGGCCTGGGTGCAAGGGCTGGGCTATCCGAAAGCCAATCGCAGTCATTTCAAATCCATTGCACTGTGGGAGAGCGCCGGTGATGGGCTGAACAGGCAAGGCCGAGAGGGCTGGATGACGCACGCCATAGAACATCAGTTGGCACGCTCAGTCAGTGATCCGCACGGTATCAGCTTGTCGGGCAACCTTGATATTTTTGCCAGCGAATCGGGCCGCTGGTTGTCGGCAAGATCGGTGAAAGAGTTGCTGCAGCAAAATCCGCCGACACAAGGTAATGGTCAGAGTTCACACGCTACGTTGGCACTACTGCAACAGCGCTTGCACACTCTGGATTCCACCCTGGCAGCTCTTGGTGGCAAACTGAAATCGCTGGAAAAGCGCGATACACAAATTCCGTCATTTGAGGGCGGTGGCTTTGGTGAGCAACTGCGGCAGGTTGCGATGATGATCGCTGCAGGTCTGGATACACCGGTGTATCGGGTTCGCCTGACAGGATTTGATACACACAAGAATCAGCCATCCCGACATCAACAGCTTCTGAAGACGCTTGCGCTTGGTTTGTCCAGTTTCAGCAGCACTCTGGAAGACATGCGCGAGTGGGATAATACGCTGATCATGACGTATTCCGAGTTTGGCCGACGTGCATCAGAAAACCGCTCGGGCGGCACCGATCACGGTACGGCAGCACCGCACATCGTGCTGGGTGGTTCGGTGCAGGGCGGACTTTACGGTAATGCCCCTGATCTGGCCACGCTACCGGATGGTGATCCGCTGTTCACTATGGATTACCGTGCGCTGTATCACGCCATACTGGTCGATGGTCTGGGTGCCGATCGGCCAGTCCACACGCTGGAAAACCATGTGGATGCACGTTTGCAGGCGCTTTTAAAAGTGAGTTGAGGCCCGGTGGCGTTTACTTCAAACGGCTCGTTCATTACACTTGTATGACTAATGCCGTGCCAACTGCCGGCAAACAGCCTGCCTGAGCCAATATGCCCGAGAATCAGTCTGCATTGCATCGATCGCCCGCCGAAGCTCTGGTGGTAGACGATGTTCACAAAGCGTTTGGTCAACTGCAGGTTCTGCGTGGCGTATCGCTTACGGCCCATGAAGGCGATATCCTATCGATTATTGGCGCCAGCGGTTCTGGCAAGAGCACGTTTCTGCGGTGTGTCAATCTGCTTGAACAACCTGATCGGGGCGAGATAAGAATCAGTGGCGAAAGTATTCGATTCACCACCAGAAAAGGTCAGCGCATTCCCGCAGACATGAAACAGGTTGAACGCCTGCGCAGCAAGCTGGGTATGGTTTTTCAGAGCTTCAACCTGTGGTCACACATGAACGTCATGCAGAATGTCACCGAAGTGCCAGTGCAAGTGCTGGGAGTGAGTAAAGCCGAGGCGCGTGAACGTGCCGAACACTATCTGAACAGAGTGGGCTTATGGGAAAAACGTGATCAGTATCCTGCCTATTTGTCAGGAGGGCAGCAACAGCGTGCCGCCATTGCCAGGGCACTGGCCATTCAACCGCGTGTCATGCTGTTTGACGAGCCAACATCGGCACTGGATCCGGAGCTGGTGGGGGAGGTTCTGAAGGTTATCCGCGATCTGGCCAATGAAGGCCGTACGATGGTCCTCGTGACGCACGAAATGAAGTTTGCGCGAGACGTTTCCACGCAGGTGATTTTTCTGCACGAAGGTCAGGTCGAGGAGCGCGGAATTCCGAAGCAGGTGTTTTACGAGCCCGTCAGTGATCGCTGTCGCGCCTTTGTGTCGTCGATCCACTAGCGTGATTCAACAAGACGCTATCGCTGGCATATTGCTCGGCACAAGCAATAACAGTCAACCAACGCTGTTTAACATCAACGCTGTATCACTATCTGAAACAAAGGATATCAGGAGCAACACATGAAAAAATTCTTCACCGCGCTATCATTCAGCGCTCTGGCGCTGGGTTCTACGCTGGGTACAAGCTACGCCGTCGCTGACATCCGTCTGGGGTTGGATTCAGCACCGTACCCCCCATTCTACGAAGCTGACACCAACGGCGATTTTGTTGGCTGGGAAATTGAAATCGGTGAGGCACTGTGTGCGGCAATGAATGAGGAGTGTGAGTGGGTCGGTGTGGCCTGGGATGGCATTATCCCAGCCTTACTGTCCAAGAAAATCGATGCGATCGTGGGATCCATGTCCATCACCGAAGAGCGCATGAAAACCATCAGCTTTTCTGACAAGTACTACAACACGCCTGCATCGATCATCGCGCCCAAGTCGATGGACATTGACGGTTCACCTTCGAGTGTCGAAGGCAAGATCATTGGCGTACAGGTATCCACAAAGCACCAGAACTAAGTACAGACGCATTTTGAAAGCATGGCTGGCAGTGTGAAGACCTACCAGGATTTCAATGCCCACAACCAGGACCTGCTGGCTGGCCGTGTCGATGTGGTCGTGGCCGATTCTTTAGCGATGGCTGATTTTCTGAACAGTCCGGAAGGCGAGGGCTTTGAGATCAAGGCTAACCTCAGCGACGATGCCATCTTTGGCCCGGGTGTGGGCGCAGGTATCCGCAAAGAGGACACAGAGCTTGTCGAAAAATTCAATGCAGCAATAAAACAGATTCGCGAAGACGGCACCTACGATGAGATCTCGGCCAAGTATTTCGACTTTGACATCTACGGCGCAGAGTAAGTTTTAATACGCAAATCGGTAATCGTGTAGAGATCACGTGTCGGATCTGTTTGCCAACTGGCACTATCTGTCATTAGGTGAGGGCGGCTGGGGCATGAACATGCTCCGCGGCCTGCTCACCACCCTGCAGATAGCGTTGGGGGCCTATGTACTTGGTATTGTTATCGGTTTTTCGGGTGCGTTAGGCAAAATCAACGGCTCTTCTTTTACCCGCTGGTTGCTCGAAATCTACACTACGCTGATTCGTGCAGTACCCGAGCTGGTATTAATCCTTTTATTGTATTACGCAGGCACGGGTGCCTTGAACGCGTTACTCGACATGATGGGTTATCGCCCAGTCGATATCAGTGGTCTGGTGGCCGGTATTGCCGTGCTGGGTATAGTGCAGGGGGCGTATGCCACTGAAGTCATACGCGGAGCCATGCTTGCAGTTCCAAGAGGGCAGCTTGAAGCGGCAGCAGCCTTTGGCATGTCACGCTGGCAGATCCTGCGGCGTATCACCATACCCGCCATGCTGCCGTTCGCGTTGCCTGGCATGTCCAATCTGTGGTTGATCGTCACCAAGGATACTGCCTTGCTGGCAGTCGTTGGTTTTTCTGAACTTGCCTTAATTACCAGCCAGGCCGCCGGTGCCACACGCGCCTACTTCATGTTCTTTCTGGCTGCAGCCATGATGTACCTGTGTGTCACCCTGCTGTCAAACCGGGTTTTTCGTGTTCTTGAAAAGCGCGCAAGACGCGGTCAGCCGGAGCTGACCTGATGCAGTGGTATTGGGTGGCAGAGTATCTGCCGAAATTTGTCGATGGCATCATCATTACACTGCAACTGCTTAGCGTATCCATCATCCTGGGCATGATGCTGGCAATTCCCATCGGTCTTGTGCAAGTCACCGGGCCGCGTTGGCTGGCAGCACTGGCACGCACATTTTGTACCGTGATTCGTGGCACACCGCTGCTCATCCAGATATGGTTGTTGTACTACGGTCTGGGCGCATTGTTTCCCTTAATGCCTGGCATTCGCGAGTCGTTCATGTGGCCGATTCTGCGAGATGCATTCCCGTATGCCATCCTGGCTTTCTCGCTCAGCGTAGCAGGCTATGAAGGTGAGGTGATGCGCGGTGCCTTCAAAAGCGTACCCAAAGGCGAGCTTGAGGCAGCCCGCGCTTTTGGCATGAGCCGCTTTACCGTGCTGCGCCGTATCTGGTTGCCACGCGCCTTGCAGAATGTGCTGCCAACACTGGCCGGTGAGTTCGTACTGACGTTGAAATCAACGCCACTGGCTGCGACCATCACCGTGTTTGACGTCTACGGCGTGGGGTCTATCGTGCGTCAGGAAACCTACCGGGTGTATGAACCGTTGCTGTTCGTTGCCGCCATATACATCGCACTCACAGCCATCATCGTGGTGTTTTTCCGATGGCTGGAAAACAGGGTGCCGCGCCCGGCATGATGTATCAGGGCCACTTGTAGTGCTATCAAAGCCCTGTCTCAGACGTATAAGCTGCGATTGCGCCAGGCCCTGTTCTGGGTATAAGCGAGGCTGACGTTGACTGCATCTCGGCTGTTCCAGCCACCCTGCGCCATACGCACTTTTGTTGCAGCGCTTTGAGTATCGAAGGGCGATAAGCGAGGACGGCTGTTCGTCATGGATTCAGGCTCTATTACCACTGATTGTAAGAAAGGAATTTCCCACTCATCTTGACTTCAATACGATCGCCTTTAGGGTTAGGCACTTTCTCTACACTCATGTCAAAGTCAATGGCACTCATGATCCCATCACCGCCTTTTTCGTGAATAAGCTCCTTCAGGGTTTCTCCATAGACCCCCACGATTTCATAAAAACGGTAGATACACGGATCAGTAGGAACCGTTTGTGGAAAGACTTTGTTGGGGCATTCGGCCAGCACGTTTGCTACTTCAGCAGGTAATTCGAGCAGCGTAACCAGCATGTCTGCCTTGGCTCTTGGCAGGGAGTTCATTCCCAGGCATGCCGATGTGGTGAACACTTCTGACATACCGATGGTGTCAGCAATGGTCTCCCAGCTTAGGTTCATGGCACGTTTTCTGGCCATGATAGCGTTGGTTACCTCTTCCATACTCAAGAGCGAAGGTAGTACCGACGGAGAATGTAGTTGATTCATGATTGGGCTCCTGTAACAACGGTGAATGAAGGTTTTTGTGTATCAACTGTCTTGTCTGATTTCACGTCCAATAATCCCGGGCGCACAGTCAAGGGCTTGAGGTTGCGTGTATCGACATCCGGCGAATCAGTCATCAGACGCGATCGCGTGGTGAGAAAATCCACCAGATGGTTTCTGATCGGGTAATAGGCATCCATATGGACAATGTCGGCCCGCCTTCGTGGTCGGGGAATATCAATTACCACGCTTTCAGCCACACGGGCATACGGACCATTGCTCATCAGCAAGACACGATCGGCCAGCAGGATGGCTTCATCAACATCGTGTGTGATCATGAATACCGTCTGATCCGTGTCGGACCAGACGCGTATCAGCTCATCCTGAATGGTTCCTCGCGTTAGCGCATCCAGCGCGCCAAACGGCTCATCCAACAGTAACAACTTGGGCTGAATGGCAAACGCACGGGCAATGGACACCCGTTGCCGCATGCCACCTGATAGCTGCGAAGGCTTGCGTTGCTCTGCACCTTCACCAAGTCCCACCATCTCCAGATGTTTATAGGAATGATCACGCACCTGTTGGCGACTCCATGACGGAAAGCGTGCACGCACCCCGAACATGACATTCTTCAACGCGCTCATCCAAGGAAGCAAGGAGTAGTTCTGAAACACGACACCGCGATCAAGACTGGGACCTGCAATCTCCTGACCGTCCATGATTACCACGCCGCTGGTGGCTGTATCCAGCCCGGCCAGTACATTCATGATAGTGGACTTGCCACACCCTGAGTGGCCAATGATGCAAACGAACTCCCCACGCTTGATGTCAAAGCTTGCGTTTTCAAACACGGTGAGTGGCTCAGCACCATCAGAGGAAGGATAGCGGCGTGTCAGATTCTGTATTTCCAGCAGCGTGCTGTTCTTGTCTGTGCTTGTTGTCATGATGCTCACTCCTGATACTGCACAGCGGATTGCACACGGGCAAACATGGCGTCGAGCAACATGCCCACAACCCCGATCACCAATATTGAAAAAATGACGCTGGTCAGATCCAGGTTGTTCCATTCGTTCCACACGTAGTAACCAATGCCCGTACCGCCAACGAGCATTTCAGCCGCGACAATCACCAGCCAGGCAATACCGATGGATATGCGCATGCCGGTAAGAATGGTAGGCGCAGCCGCTGGCAAGATGACAGTGGCAGCAGTACGCAAACTCCCCAGCTCATGTGTCCGTGCCACATTGATCCAGTCCTTGCGCACACTGGCCACGCCGAACGCGGTATTGATCAGCATCGGCCAGATGGAACAGATAAAGATCACGAAGATAGCCGAGTACTCGCTATCCTGGATAATGAACAACGCCAGTGGCATCCAGGCTAGCGGGGAAATTGGCCTGAGTACTTGTATGAATGGATCAAGCGTCCTGTAGGCAAGTGGCGACATCCCGATCAGAAAGCCTACTGGCAACGCAATCATCGCAGCCAGAACATAGCCTGTCAGCACCCTGTACAGCGAGTAGGTGATCTGAATGCCAATGCCCTTGTCATTGGGCCCGTTGTCATAGAACGGGTTCGACAGCTCTTCAAACGCTTTAACCGCGATAGCCGATGGTGGCGGCACACGCGCTTCATCCGCAGCGCCGCCCATCAACAGCTCATACTCTGTCATGTTTTCAGCGCTATTCACAGCAGGCGTTGACGCTTCCCAGATCCCCAGAATCGTGAACAGCAGAACCAGCGATAACAACGGTGCCTTGAGTGTGTTGATCACCGGCATGTCAGCCCTTGCCAATGGCGAAACTTTTCACATAAGCCTCAGGCTCTGCCGGATCAAATGTCTTGCCCATGATCTCGTGACTCATGTATGTTTTTGTCGGTGGCTCAAGTCCCAGACTTTTCATGACAGAGGCACAGTCGGCGGCGTTGTAGACCTGCTCTGCAACACTTTTGTAGTCAACGTCACCTTCAATGTATCCCCAACGCTTCATCTGCGTAAGAATCCAGACTCCCATGGAATGCCAGGGGAAGGGGTCAAAGTCGATTCTGTCGGGGACATCCTTGATGTTTCCAAGCCCATCAGCGTACCGACCGGTGAGCACCTGTGAGACCACTGGTACAGGTTGGTTGAGATAGTTTTTCGGTGAAATTGCTTCGGCAATCTCCTGCCGATTCTCCGCAGGACTTGCGTACTGCGTAGCATCGATCAGTGCCTTGAGCAGGTTGCCGTACGTATTGGGCAACGTCGTCGCAAACTCAGCACTGCAGGCAAACGCGCAACAAGGATGCCCATCCCAGATATCCTTGGTCAGCTTGTGAATAAAGCCAACCTTCTCCCACACAGCACGTTGGTTAAACGGATCAGGTGAGAGATAGCCATCCAGATTACCCGCTTTCAGATTGGCGACCATCTCAGGTGGTGGCACCACCCGAATCTGAATATCAACATCCGGGTCCAGCCCGAACTCTGCCACGTAGTACCGCAGTAGAAAATTGTGCATGGAATATTCAAACGGCACGCCAAATTTGAAGCCTTTCCACTTGCTCGGATCATCGTTCTTGTCTTTGTGGTCAACATGCAGAACGATGGCTTGTCCGTTAACGTTCTCTACTGCAGGCATGAGGTAAGGTTCGGCAACAGAGCCGGCCCCCAGGGTTATTGCCAGAGGCATGGGCGTGAGCATGTGCGCAGCGTCGTATTCCTTATTCAGCGATTTGTCGCGAGCAACCGCCCATCCTGCAGTCTTGATGACATCGACTTCCAGCCCGTACTTCTCATAAAAACCCAAAGGTTTTGCCATGATGATGGGTGTAGCGCAGGTGATCGGCACAAAACCTACGGCCAGTTTTGATTTCTCGGGTTTGCCGAGCGACTCGGCAATAGCCGCCTTGGCCGCCTCTATCGGAAAGACAGAACCCAACGCGGCAGCCAACGTACCACCACCAAGCAGCTTGGCGAATGAGCGGCGACTGATATCGTTGTGGCCGAAAACCGATCTGACCACCGCACTTTCAACCATGTGCGATAGCGCTTCGTCGGAATCTGCAAACTGTGCAGTTTGCCTCGACTCGGGCGTTTTTGCGGAACTGCAGGAAGCGCATCCACAATCGCGGCCATGCCGCAAATCGATGTCGCCATCGTAAGGATTGCCAAAGCTTTTAGACGTCATGTTTTATAGTCCAGAATTGCTGATCGAAAACCGTCTGAGAGCGCCTTTGGGTGGAAGGCGTAACAGTATCTTCAAGTCTGTATTCCATGCTTTGTGCCAACTATTGGAAATTAAATTAATATCAATAAAAACAAAGATATAAGGAACTTTTTCTGCATGAAAAATATCACAAAATTTCGTAAATTACGAAAATACGTAGCAGAGTATTACGGAAAAGTGTAATTTGTGTGGCATGAACGAATCATCTTTGACCACATCCCCGGCATCACCTGTCGATAGCCTCAAGGCCATCGCAAACATGGGTAAGGTGCTGACTGCTTGCTTTATGGCTGCCGACGAGCCTACCTATCTGCTCGACCCCTATCGCGGTCAGGTATTGCGAGCCAACCCAGCCGCCGAGAAGCTGTTCCGACTGCCTGGTAATTCGCTGGATGGTGTATTCATCGACAGGCTGTATCCCTCAGACCGTGCACAACTCTATGTGTTTACCGAAGAAGCCATGGCACTCGGGCACGCACGAACCCGGGCACTGAATCTCACAAGAGCCGATGGCAGCCCCATACCGTTCGAACACCTGGGTATCGTTTGCAAGCTTGGGGATGCCGCGATTCTGGTGGTGCGCATAACCGATCTGGAAGCGCTGCATCAGCGCGATGTCAATGAGGCGGCTGACTCTTACTTGCGCAAAGGTTTCCATGAGTGGCTGCGCGATGAGCAGTACTTTCGTGATATCGAACGTGAGTATCGACTGATTCTTGCCGCTGCAGGTGAGGGCATCTACGGCGTTAGTGCCGAGGGTTGCACCACTTTCCTGAACCCTGCCGCAGAAGCCATGCTTGGGTACCGCGCTGATGAGTTGGTGGGTCATGACATGCACGACATCATTCACCACCATCGATTGGACGGTACACCTTATCCAAGTATTGAATGCCCGATCTACAATGCCTTCAAGGAAGGCACAGTAAACACGGTAGAGAACGAGGTTTTCTGGCGCAAGGATGGCACCCCCATGCCCGTGGAGTACACTTCCACACCCATCGTTGACTCTGGTAATGTCGTCGGTGCTGTCATTGTATTCAGAGACATCAGTGAGCGACGCAACAACGAAGAAACCCTGCGTCAGGCGTTGGTTGAAAATGCAGCACTGCGTGATCGGCTGGAAATGGAAAACGCCTACTTGCAGGAGGAAATACGATCGCGAGGTGAGCACCACAACATCATCGGCACCTCGGAAGCACTCAATACTCTGCTGGCGCAGATCGACCTGGTAGGTCCTACTGACGCAAACGTTTTAATCAGCGGTGAAAGTGGCACTGGTAAGGAGCTGATTGCCCATGCCATTCATCGGGCCTCATTGCGTGCTGAGCGTCCCTTGATTCGAGTGAATTGCGCAGCTATCCCCCGGGAGCTTTTCGAAAGCGAATTCTTCGGTCATGTCAAAGGCGCATTTTCCGGTGCGGTGCGTGATCGAGTGGGACGGTTTGAGCTTGCCCACGGTGGCACACTGTTTCTTGATGAAGTGGGAGAACTGGAACTGACGTTGCAGGCAAAGCTGTTGCGTGTCGTTCAGGAAGGCAAGTTTGAGCGAGTGGGTGAGGAGCAATCACGCAGCGTTGATGTCAGGTTGATAGCAGCAACCAACCGGGATCTGAAAACAGCTGTCCAAGAGGGCGAGTTTCGGGAAGATCTTTACTTCAGGCTCAATGTGTTTCCTATCGAGTGCGCGCCATTGCGTCATCGCACCTCCGATGTGCCTCAGCTGGCAGAGCATTATCTGGACACCACGTGCCAGCGTCTCAATCTGCCCAAACCCAGATTGACGCGCGCCAATGTCAACACACTGATGGACTATCCGTGGCCCGGCAACATCCGCGAATTGCAGAATGTCATAGAACGCGCGGTTATTCTGTCTCGCAATGGCAAGCTCGTGCTCAACTTACCATCGGGTGGCGACCTTGCGCCTGTCAACGAGGCTGGAAACGTTTCTGCCAACACTGCCAAGACGGAAAAAATCATGACAGCAGCAGAAATGCTGTCTCTGGAAAAGCAGAACATCAAGCGTGCGTTGGCAGCCTGTGGCGGCAAGGTATCCGGTAAAAATGGGGCCGCCATGCTTCTGGGCATGAAGCCTACCACCGTGTACTCACGGATCAAGAGCTGGCAGTTGCTTTAGAATGGCGCCACGCAGCCAGCACGGGAACACCGTATGAAACAACTAGACGTCATCACCATTGGTCGCTCATCGGTGGATCTTTACGGTGCGCAAGTAGGAGGGCGTCTGGAGGATATGGGCTCGTTCAACAAGTACATTGGTGGCTCACCTACCAACATTGCTGCAGGTGCCGCCCGTCTGGGGCTGAAATCGGCACTGATAACGCGCGTGGGCGATGAACACATGGGTCGCTTCATACGTGAGCAACTGGTGCGCGAAGGCGTGGACGTCAGGGGTGTAAAGACAGACCCTGAGAGACTCACGGCGTTGGTGCTGCTGGGTATTCGTGATCAGGAACAATTCCCCCTCATCTTCTACCGTGAAAACTGCGCTGACATGGCTTTGTGCGAAGATGATATCGACCCGGACTTCATTGAACAGGCGCGCGCCGTGGTTGTCACTGGCACCCACTTGTCACACCCGCAAACCGAGAGTGCCGTACTCAAAGCGCTCACCATTGCCCGTGACAACAAACAACTGACTGCACTGGATATTGATTATCGTCCCAATCTTTGGGGGCTTGCCGGGCACGGCGCCGGTGAAAGCCGATTTATAGAAAGCGAAAAAGTGACAACCAAGCTGCAAGGCGCCTTGCACTTGTTCGACCTGATCGTAGGCACAGAGGAAGAATTCCACATCGCCGGGGGTACCACCGACACCATCGCCGCCTTGCGCGCTGTTCGAGCCGTATCGGGTGCAACACTCGTTTGCAAGCGTGGCCCCATGGGCGCAGTTGCATTTACCAGCGACGTGCCCGACTCGCTCGATGAGGGTGTCAGTGGTCCCGGATTCGCCATTGACGTATTCAACGTGCTCGGCGCTGGCGACGGTTTCTTTTCAGGCTTGTTGCGCGGCTGGCTTGGTGGAGAGGATTGGCCGATAGCGCTGAAATATGCCAATGCCTGTGGGGCATTTGCCGTCAGCCGGCACGGCTGCACACCGGCTTATGCATCATGGGATGAGCTTCAGTTCTTTCTCAAGAGAGGTATAAAAGACAAAGCGTTGCGCCACGATACAGAGCTTGAACAGATACACTGGGCCACCAACCGTGCTGGCGACTGGCCAGTGATGCGAGTCTTTGCCTTTGACCACCGTCTGCAACTGGAGCAAATGCCTGGCGCAGATAACGACAAGATCGGTAAATTCAAATCACTGTGCTTGCAGGCGGCTGTACAAGTTGCAGACGGCCGACGCGGCTTTGGCATTTTGTGTGATTCAAGGTTGGGCCGCGATGCACTCTATCAATCCACCGATCAAGGGCTATGGGTTGGCCGCCCCGTGGAGCTTCCCGGTTCACGCCCCTTGCAAATTGAACCTGAGCTGGGCGTGGATTTTGGTGCCTTGAACGAATGGCCCGCTTACCATGTGGTTAAGGTGCTGTGTTTCTGCCACCCCGATGACGATGATGCGCTGTGGGCAGAACAGGAAGCGACACTGCTCAGACTTTTTACCGCTGCAAGGCGGAACAATCTGGAATTCCTGCTGGAAGTCATTCCATCCAAAGTGGCTATAGTAGATGATGAAACCACCGCGACGATTATCCGACGAATCTACAAGATCGGCATTTACCCCGATTGGTGGAAGCTTGAACCCTTCAAGACCTCGCAGGCGTGGAAGAACTGTATCAATGCCATCAATCAACACGATCCACACACACGCGGCATAGTGGTACTTGGACTTGATGCGCCACCCGAGGAGCTGCAAGCCTCATTCAAACTGGCCGCACAGTTTGATCTGGTGAAAGGCTTCGCCGTTGGCCGAACAATCTTCGCAGAGACTGCCCGCCAGTGGATGACAGGCGGTATTGATGATGCGCTAGCCGTGCAGCAGATGGCCAGCAACTACGCCTCGTTATGTGCAGTCTGGGATAAGGTGCGAGCTGTGGAGGGCTGAGCCTTGTCCAGACTTGACTATGCCACAATCAATTTGCAGCCACCTGCATACACAGCAGATGACCACAAATTTACGATTACAGATCAACAATCACGCTATCGCGCAGGTAACGGCATCCACTTCGGCATGGCTACATCAGCATGAGCAAAGGCCGGGAGTTTTGCGGCCAGATCCTGCATGCTCTTGATATCGTTGTCCATCAGCATGTCACGGGTGATCAGGGTTGGCGGTACGATGACACTCGCCCCCGGCTCTTCACCGGCCAGCAACATGGCAAGCGTACGAACCGACACTTCGCCAACCACAGCGGGGTTGGTCGCGGCTGTTGCTACCCAGGCGCTATCGGGTTCGCGCATGGCGGCGATATCGGCGGTGGATACATCGGCTGAGTAGATTTTGATATCCTGATTCATACCCGCTTCGTCCACGGCGATTTTTACACCTTTGGCGAATTCATCATAGGGGGCAAACATGACAGTGATGTCCGGGTTGGCCTGCAGCACAGATCTGGCCTGGTTGGCGTTGGAGTTGGCAATAGGATTGTCAAGGGTTCCGAACTGCGCCTTCTCTGTTATGCCAGGGTAGCGTTCCTTGAACTCTCTCCAGGTCTCATCACGTCGATCCAGTGGTGCTATGCCGGGTACATACACATAGCCTGCTGTGAACGTTTCACCGTTATCCTTTATAGCCTGTTCAAGGGCAAGGCGCGCCAGATCGCGGTCGGATTGTTCAACTTGCGGCACCGCCTCGTTTTCGACATTGACATCGAATGCAACAACTTTTATTCCTGCATCAATCGCGCGTTGTACGGCCTCTTGCATTGACTCAGTCAGTCCATGTTGGACGATAATGCCATCCACGCCCAAGGCGATGGCCTGATCCACCATATCGGCCTGTAGGGCAGCATCCTGCCGACTGTCCAGAATGCGCAAGTCAACGCCTAGTGCAGCAGCCTGTGTTTCTACACCGGACAGGTAGGCCTGGAAAAAATCGCCTGTTGAGAGGTAGCGTACCAGGGCGATTTTTACGTCAGCTGCGTTGTCGAAAGGGGCAGGCATGTCGGCTGCCCAGCTGTTGCTCATGGGAAGCGCTGTGCATGCCGTGAGCGCCATTGCACCGGCTATGCCTGTGAATTTTCTGCGATTTATTTTCATGGTGGTTTCTCCTCGGGTTATTGAGTTTTTCGTGCTGATAGTGAGAATGTAAACATCAGCGCCAGTACAAGTACAGCGCCTTTTACAAAATCCTGGGTGTAGTAGGGCGCGTTCATCATGGTGAGTCCCTGTAAAAGAATGCCAACGAACAGGGCACCCATGGCGGTGCCAAATGCATTGGGTCTTGCGGCCCCAAGCACCGCATACCCGATTAGCGCCGCGGCAACGGAATCGAGCAGCAGGTTGTTGCCTGAGGCAATATCACCGCGCCCAAGCCGGGCAGACATCAGCATGCCACCAACAGAGGCCAACACACCTGATATGACGTAGGCTGTGATTTTATATCTGTTAACGGCAACACCAGCCAGCGATGAGGCTCTCTCGTTTGAGCCAATGGCGTACATAAGTCTGCCGTGGCGAGTGTAGTTGAGAAAGAAAAATACCAGTGTGGCGATTACAAGCAGTACCACGACGGATACTGGCAACAGCCGCTCGATAAAAAGATCAAAACGATGCCGTCCCAGGGCCAGGAAAGCCGGTGAGAAGGTGCCTTCGGCAACACTTCCATCGGGTAGTGTCATGCCAGTGGCAATGGAGCGGCCCTGAGTGGGAATGCGTTGCAAGCCTATGAGCAGGAACATCATGCCGAGTGTGGCTAGAAGGTCGGGGACGCGCATGCGCACGATCAGCCAGCCATTGACAAGGCCCACTAGTGCGCCCATAAACAGGCACAGCACAATTGCCACTAGCGCGCTCTGCTCCCACACGACCATGACGTAAGCAGACAGCATCAGCGAGGAGGTGGCCACCGAGCCAATGGACAGATCAAAGCCGCCAACCACCAGAGTACATGTGACGCCTAACGCCAGGATGCCAGTGATGGCTACTGACTGGAAAATGAACACAGCACTGTGCGGCCCGGCAAAGCCATCGGCGGCCAGGGAAAAGAACAGCACCATGCCAACCAGCAGCACAAGAAAGCCGTAGCGGATGGCCAGATCGAGGGGTTTGTTCACGCTGCTGTTGCTCCGGGTTCTGACTCTTTGTTTTTTGCGGATGCCATGTCAGATAACAGCAGGTCCAGATCCGGATGCTGGTTGATATGTTCACCAACAATAGTGTGTTCAGCCAGAACGAGAATGCGATCAGCGATCTCTACGGCTTCATCAATTTCAGAAACCAGTACCAGTGTTGCACGTGTGCCAGCCGTGCTGCGCAAGCGTGTGCCGATGTCTCGCCGTGCTTGTATATCCACACCCTGGAAGGGCTCATCGAGGATCAGCAAGCGACAGGATTCAGAAAGCCAGCGAGCCACCGACACCTTTTGCTGATTCCCACCTGACAGTGTGCCGATAGCGTCATCAGCCGTTTGATACACCACACCCATCTCATCGAGTATTTGCGTGGAACGCTGGTGTTCAAGGCGTTTTTTAAGCCATGAAAAGCGGCTGTATCTGGGCAGGAAAGGCAAGGTGATATTGCGCGTCAGGTTGAAGTCAGGAACCACGGCATTGCTGCCCCGATCACGTGGGCACAGGAATACCCCGGATTCGATGGCGCTGGCAGGTGATGCTGGTTCATAAGCGATGTTGGCGAGGCGCATGTCACCTGCAAGTGGCGGTGCGAGTCCGAACAGGACATTAGCCAACGCTGTTTTGCCGCTGCCAACAAGGCCCACTATCGCCACCACTTCACCCTCGTGAACCGTCATGTTGAATGGGCGTGCGTCTTTAGCAAGCACGACATCTGACAGTGTCAGGCTTGGCGTTGTGGCGTTAGCGCTGGTCAGCGTCATGTCCTCCATACTGCGACCCAGCATGGCGGATACGGCTGTGTTCAGAGGCAGTGGCTGCTGATTCAGATTTGCGCTGATAAGGCCATCGCGCATAACCACAATGGTGTCTGCCAGACGACGAATGTCAGACATTCTGTGCGATATGTAGAGAATGGCCACATCATGACTGCGCAATTTATCGATGAGTGAGAAAAGCCTGCTGGCTTCGGTGGCTGAAAGAGATGAAGTAGGTTCATCCAGAATCAGAACACGTGGCTCATACGCCATGGCGCGTGCAATCGACACCAGTTGCCGATCAGCCAGCGACAAGACGCGCACTGGCGTGTCCAGCGGGGCAGACAGGCCCACAAGCTCGGCAAGTGCCTTGGCTTTTTTTTCCAATGTGTTCTGACGAATCCAGAATCCGGATTCACCGGTGGCCAGTTGTTCGAGCAGCAGGTTGGAGGCGATGTCAAGATCGGGTACGACGCCGTCGTTGATGTTCTGGTGTACGGTGACCACACCTTGTGCGACCGCCTCCATGGGCGACCCAGGCTCATAGATGTGGCCAGACAGCGTGATCACGCCACTATCACGACGGTGTACGCCACTGAGTATTTTCACAAGCGTGGATTTGCCGGCGCCGTTTGCACCCATCAACACAGTGACGTTGCCGGACTCCAGTTCAAAGCCGATGTCGTGCAGAACCTGGTTGTTGCCGAAAGCTTTTTTAATGCCCTTGAGCTGAAGGGTCGTGCTCATCAAAAACGATAACCTATAAGGGATATCGACCGTAGGTCAGAACGGCTGTGCAAGTCAAGAGCAATTAAGGGTGAGCAATTGACATTGCCTGAGGCCTTGCTTATCTTGACGCTCCACGATAAAGCTGAAAAGAGCCATGTGCCATGGTCGCTGAGGCGCAAAGCTATACGCCCCTGAACACCGATTCGCTGCCACAGCGTCTGGCCAGCGTCACCGCTGTCACCGAACGGCTGGGTGAGGATTACGCCGGCTGGCAGGTGCGTGAGGTAGGTGATGGAAATCTGAATCTGGTGTTTATCGTTGAATCTGAGGTCGGTGCTGTCGTGGTGAAACAGGCACTGCCCTACGTAAGGCTAGTGGGTGATAGTTGGCCATTGCCATTGTCGCGCAGTTTCTTCGAATACCATGCGCTTACTCGGCAAAGCAAGCGTGCTCCGGGTACTGTGCCGGATGTCTATCATTTTGATGAAGAGCAGGCGCTCATTGTCATGCAGTTCCTGTCGCCGCATCATATTTTGCGGCATAGCTTGCAGCAAGGCATTCGTCATGATGGTCTTGGTGTAACGCTGGGCCAGTTTTGTGCGGACACCTTGTTCAAGGGATCTGATTTTTCCATGGATGCTGCTCAACGCAAGGAGGATGTTGCTCTGTTTGCCGGCAATACTGCGTTGTGCGATATCACTGAATCTTTGGTGTTTACCGATCCGTTTTTCGATGCACCGATGAATCGCCATACTTCACCTCAGCTTGATGTACAGGTCGCTAGCCTACGCGCTGATATTGCTGCAAAAATAGCAGCACAAAGCATGAAGCAGGCGTTCTGCTCGAAAGCTGAAAGCATGCTGCACGGCGACTTGCACACAGGATCAGTCATGGTGTTTGAGAACGATGCCAAGGTCATTGATCCTGAATTTGCGTTGTATGGTCCCATGGGTTTTGATGTGGGTATGCTCATTGCCAATTTCGTTATGGCCTGGTGCGCGCAACCCGGCTATGTATCTGACGAGGATGACAGGGAAACCTACAGGCAATGGATTTTAAGTGTGATCGATGATATCTGGGATAGCTTCTCGCTGCGTTTTTCACAGCTGTGGCTCAATGAACGATCGGGAATCCTGTTTCCTGCAACCTTGTTTGAAGATCAGGGTCACCACGATGCTATCAAGCTAGCGTTGGCCGACCAGCTCGACACGATATGGACCGATGCCATGGGGTTTTGCGGGTGCGAGATTATCCGTCGCACATTGGGACTTGCTCATATCATCGAGTTTGATGATATCGCCAGTGACGATATGCGTGCCGCGTGTGAATCAACCGGCCTCAATATCGCACGTAAACTGCTTGTGGAGCGGCACAGCATTTCCAGTATGCAAACATTGCTCGACAGTATCAACGATGTCGCAAACACAAATGTATATTCAAGCTTAGGCAAGACAACTGCATGAAAGTCGGCTGCTTGAAAGTCGGGGATACATATTTTCGATCCATATGGCACGACTAGTAGTCCGTCAACCCGAAATATTAGGATTCAGAGTTCACCAGCCGCCGCC
>CAYGSW010000095.1:0-19874 GCA_964352535.1 uncultured Granulosicoccaceae bacterium
ACAGGCCCGCTGAATCCTAATATTTCGGGTTGACGGACTACTAGGAGGCTGTCCGTGACGGCCGCACACTACTGCGACTGAAGTACGGCGTCGACAAAATGAATGATGCCGTTACTGAAAATGCGATCTCTGGCTACAATTCTTGCCCCACCGACCGTGACGGTACCGTCACCATTGGCCACGACAGCCACTGTACCTTCTGTCATTACCAGGGTTCCTGGCACCAGCTCATTAGAAGCAATCCGACCAGAATAAAGATGATTGCGCACCAGTGACTTCGTTTGCTCACTGCTCAAGGATTCGAGCACATCGTTAAACGATTCGTCAGAAGGCGCAAACAGTGTCCAACCCAGACCAGCGTTGTCATCCTGCAATGCTTCAGCAAGATCGGCATCCTCTATCAGATTAAGCAAGGTTCCATAGTCCATGTTCTCACGTAGCGTATCAGCGATGCTGTCAGAAATAGGGTCTGGCACTTCGGTATTCGGATCTACTTCGGGCGTCATGACGTTGCCATCAGAACTATCGCTGGAGCAGGCAGATACCAGACACAATGGGCCGATGAGCACGGCTAGTGCAACAAATTTTTTATAAGGCATGAAGATGGATGCTGAGTTGACAAGGTTCATTGTTTTCTCCCTGAAAATGACAATGCCGGTATGCAAATGTCTGAATCGATCGAATAGTGGCATACGCGAACATCACCCGCTCAGCTCATTGCATTGAGCACAGATGTTCGATTTGCAAGCATTCGAGTGAGGCCACGACTATACTCTTGCTGCAGCTGTTGTGTGCCTTCAAATACCGTCAGGACACAATTACTTACAAGCTACAGGCTTGTATTAGCGTGGATGGGCAAGAGCTTACCGCATAGAACGCAAACGGCTGATCAATCAGCAGCCAGGTCTGGCAACGCAACGGGCTTCAGATCCCCGTTCCTGTCAAATACCACTCCACGATTAGTGATACCGGCCAATATTGTTTGCTCGTCAATGCGATCACCCAGATCAATTCTTCGTTCATCTTCGGTTATGACATATTGAGGCTGCGAGGCAGAAACAAACACGAGGCGACTGCCGAATACACTATCTATGTCGATGACATCGTCATCTTCTGAGGTCTCCACTGCAACAACGTCGTCTTCAGACGCTACGACATCCTCTGTTGCCACCTCTACAACAGGCACAGAGTCATTATCACTACCAGCAGGCGCTGCAGTGTCTACAGCGCTCACTACAGGCTCTTCAAGCTCCTGCACCACCTCCGGCGCATTTTCAAGTCGAGTGATCTGAGTGACTTCTGGCAAATCGTCAGCCTGGAACATGTTGACAAGGCGATCGGTAATTATCAGACCGAAGGCTATGACACCAACGCCAATCAGAACCTTGTTTAATCGTCGTGGCCACGAAGCTTCACCATCAACTTCATTTACTGCTTGAGAATCACTATCACTCATGAGTTGCGCCTGACAAAATGCCTATTGGATTGTACTCCGGGAACAGAGCGTGTGCTGATGACTAGAACGTCTCGAAACCGGGAATATCAGTCACCCATAAGATGGGCCTTGCCTCGTTATTGACGGTTGCATCAACCGATGCCGTCTCGCTGTGTTTATCCGTGTCCATCGATTCGTCGGGTAGCATCACCGAGTTAGCTGTATCAACCACCTGCTCCGATGGAGCCGCCATCACACCCTCTTCATCAAGCGTATTCTGACCGTCTGCAGGGGAGACAGCTTGCGTGGCTACCTCTGCAGGAAAAGTACTGGCGATTGACGGTTTCTTATCATCATCTGCTGCGTTTTGCGCAACGCTCTGTCCAACACGTTCTACAAACGATGGATGCCCACTGACAATCAACTCAGAGTCACCAATTTCGATTGAGTTGCCCGGCACAACGCTGGCAAGCAGTGTTTTCAGCAACTCGTCATAGGAATCCGAATCGGCCAGGGCAAACGATTCGCGACGTAGCGCGGCGTCTGACACAACACCGAGGGTTGTTTCCTGCAAATCAAACAATACTGGAAACTGCTCACCAACAGTGCCCAGGGTTTCCATCATGGAACCATTGAACTCCCCTGTTACCGACCCTTCCAGACTACCTTCGATTATGACATCTCGACCTGTCACCACCGCAAGCTGGGCAATGAACAACTCCAAAGATGCATCATTCACCCAGAGACTTACCTGTTCATCACTCTGCGCTATTGGAGAAATCACATCTTCTGCAATAACGCAATGACTAAACACGCTGGCGAGTAATGCTACGGCTGTGGCCTTGTTGATGTTTGGACCCAGCGTATTCATGCCTGGAATATTCATTGCGTGGTCACCTCTCCTGGTATCACTATTGCCACGACTACGTTTCTGACTGAAATCCCGCCTAACACAAGCTGGCACCCTGATTCGCTATTCCGAACCACGACTAGCTCTTCCGTCTTTTCAGCGTCAGCACAACACCACGCCTTGGCATGACCTCGTCAAACGTGACCGGTGCCCAACAGCCTTCCTCCAGAATCTGATCGTGTTCGACTCCGGAGAATAGAAACGCCTCCTTCACACGATTAGCACGTCCCAGCGCTAACAGGGAATTACCATTGCTGATCGCTGTCTTACCATGACTGCAGCCAATCACTGACAGCACATCTGTAACAGGATCCATCATCTCAACATACTGCTCAATGATGCGTTTGTTGCTGTCACCCAGTTGTAAGGAATCATTGGGAAAAACAAGAATGCTCTGTTCCATGTCTTCATACTCTGAGAAGACACCGAGATAGTTGGATTCCATCGTGTCATACATGTTTTGCTTTACTGGAGAGCGCATCGGCAAGAGCGGCTGCTCAACCGGATTGACCGTGGCTGCAGCCAATGCGGGTGGCTCGGGCTCCACGGGCGGCTCGCTCACGACAGCTGGCTTACCAGGTTCGAAGACCACATTACTCACTAGTGCGTTCGTCGTCCCGAACACATCATCGTCATTGAGCGTTACCGTTCTAGTTTCTCCACCCCGAATAACCAATTCACTTGTTGGAACGGTTTTACCGTCAATCCGGGCGTAGTGGCGTTCGGCGGTCAGCTGCCCAACACTTAGCACGTAGAGTGAGGAGTCGCCCGTTACCGCTGGACGAACCAGCGCATCAACACTGTTCACAGCATTTTTTATACTGCTGGTTTCCAGCTTGTAGCCGCGCTGAGACATCTCGGCGTAGACCTGACGCTCGAATGCATTGTCTGTCTTCGACATCTGCACCGTTGACATCAAAGGGTTCAGCTTCGGGTATTGCGCAATAGCATCAACAAGATTTTTGGATATCAGCGAGTTATCCGGGATATTCGAATCGCTCCACGGCATCTTGTAACTCAAAACGCCACACGACGACAGGCTCATAGCCAGCACGGACGTTGCCAGTGTTTTACAGGGTGTTGCAAGTAGTTTATTCATAGACGTGACAACCTCGATCATCGGGTACTTTCCTTGACAGTAGACGCGATATGGATGCGCGCAACTCGCACGGCAGGTCGTGTTTGGCCTGCGGCAGCATAGGACGTGGGTGCAGTCACAATAACGTGTAATGAGTTGCAATGGACAACAACTGAATGCATTTGATTCTCGCAGTCAATAATTTTTTCCAGTTTGTAACATTCAGCATGCATGGCTGACAAAATAATGTCACCGAGCAGTAGAGTAAATGCTCTTGACAATTACTCTACAAAGTTCTGAAGGCCCTGTGCAGCATTGGGGTTACACGACATGGCATTGATCTCAGGGACACAGCTTCAGGCAAAACGCACAAGCAGACGCTTTGTCGGTTGCGTCACGGACACGCCTTCGAATTCACCCGATAGGTAATCACATGCGCAGAACCATCAATTGGACTAAAGCCCAAGCCGATGGCACCTGACTGATCGAGTGCGATGGATTCACGTCTGACAAACTCAGGTGCGGTGCCATTCTTCATTACATAAGTACCGTTTGTGCTAGAGTCGTGCAACACATACCGGCCTCTGAGTAGCTCGATGGAGGCATGATACCGAGACGCAAGTTCCGAATCGATCACCACATCGTTTTCAGTGGACCGACCAAAATTCAACAGAGGACACTTCTGGTCAACAAGCATACGTTGACCATCAACACTGAGCTCCAGCACGCCAGTATTGCGGTATCGCTCGTGACTGGGAGCACCTGTTATGATGACAGTGTGAGCGCTATCAGCTTTCCAGTTGACGCGATATACCGGCATTGGCTGTGAGACACCCTTGAAAGAAACGTTATCCAGATAGTGAGTGTTTGTCCGGTGCTTTAATGACAGCCGGACAATAGCTTCTTCGGTTGTGCAAATTTCGTCAGCCTCGGCGAATGCAGCCACCCTGGCTGCCAGATTTACCGCGTTTCCGTAGACGTCACCTGAATCGGGAATAACCTCGCCATAGTGGAAACCAACACGGACTGACAAGGAGAGTGCTGCATGCCCGCGCTGCATGTCCACTGCCGCCTCACAGGCCGCATCCGATTCAGGGAAGCTTGCCAGAGCCGAATCACCTACCGTTCGCAGCAATGTACCACCGTGGCTTTCGATCGCTGACTTCATACAGTGCAATGACTCACTGATACTCTTGTGCGCGCTGATATCTCCTTGTGTCTGATACAACATGGTGCTGTCCGAAACATCAGCAAATAGAACCGCCAGGAGTTTAGACTTCATCGTACGCTCGTTACGCTGCACCAAGTTATGCGACGGCAGAGTATCTTTGCACATCGTCCAGCGCCAGTATCGCCGCTTAATCGCTCTCCAACAAGCTCTATCTTTTCTTAGTTCAGCAATTGCGCTTCGGGACCATGAGTTTTCGAGTGAAAGCCATTGCTCCCTCCGGGTCTGACAATCCGGCTACGCGGATTGACCTGAGCGAGTTGTGCCCTTCAACCACATGGCAATTTTTTGCATTCAATGCAACTGGCGAATATGCTCGAACTTGGCATTGCCAGACAAACGATAGAATCTGGCCAGCTCCTGTTGCAAGGCTTCTGGCCTGTCCGGATTGACAAAGCGGGCATCGAGCCAGTGACAGTATTTCGAAGCCAGCTTGCTCGCTGTCCGGTAGCGATGGCGAAGCTCGGTACGTTGTTGGCTTACCAGGTTGCTATTGCAAAACAGTTGTTTATGCAGTTGCCGTCGATCATCCTTGCAAGCATAACGCTCTGTAAGAATCAGGTATTTGTCTATCTCTGCCTGCAGCTCCAGATCGACAGGTCGAACCTGCCGTTCATGATGTGCATGCCACAAAAGGCAAAGCGCATGACTGGCCCCTTCAACGACCGTGCACAGCTCATCAAGAGCCGGCTCTGAGCTGCGCACCGATTTCAGTAGGTCCTTGTCGAAATACACAGTGAATTCCAGAGAGTCGTCTTGCTGATGAATGAAAACAACCTCTTCGTCAACGCACGGCCTGCATGTACCCGTGCCTGCTTCGGTATCGGCCAAGTGATCGGCAAGTTCGCGGTCACACGATACAAAATGCTCTATACGATAAGGAATAGCCAGGTCATAGCGAGACTCAAGCTGCAGCTGCAGATCGTTGATTACCATAGCGCGGCACCACCTAATGACTGACGGGGAGGCTACCCTGACTGTACTCATCGAGCAGGATCACGCCATTCATGCGCAGTTCACGCGCCACCGCCGGATGTTTATTCGAATGCCACTCATTTACCAATGACATCAAATCCTGTGGCTCTGCAGGCTTGGCAGGAACTTCACTGATAGCTACTACATAATCACTGAACCCGGTTGCTAAAGTTTCAAAAACCCCTTGTAAGGAGCGCTCGCGCGTTGAATGCGGCGCTTCATCCGCCAACGCCGAATAGGCTGCCTCCCCCATTGACATGTAGTAATCCACGCCTACAGCCTTGCGATTGAGTGCTCCGGAAAACAACCCAGACACGACCATGGCTACATCGCCAAGACGCTGTAATAACAAGCGCCGTTCATGGACTGAGCTGGTTTCTATGGCCTGGCGGTAATACTCAGCCAAAGGAGTTAATGCTGCACGCGTGCCGTTATTGTCCAGGAATGCGCTGGTGCGCGAGTAGTTACATAACAGCTGTGTCAGGTACCATAGAGTATCCTCGTCACCGTCAATGCTGTGTTTTTCAACGGCATTCTCGATGCGTTCCTTGAAAAAACACTGCAAACTTGTAGTGGGCTCTATCAGGGCTTCAACTGGTGTATCCAGCATGTCGTGTTCTCCTTGAATTTCTCTACCACTTGAGTACCTAGCGACCTTTTTCAATTTCGCTTTACCGGTATTGAGTATGCGTCGAGTTTTCAGCAAGATGTTGTTAGCACTGTTCCGATGCGAGTGCCAGAGTATTTAAACGCACTACACGCCGCATGTTGTGCACTGGTATGATCTGCGCGATACGATCAACCAGCGAATATCTTGCCAATGCGTGTTTGTCATGAGTGAGTCTGTTCCGATTGAACATAGCGTGGAGCTGGATATTGCCAAAACCCCGCTACACGGAACAATAACCCTGCCGGAGTCAACTGATACAAAGCAGCAGACAAACGCCGCTGCTCAGGTAAGCGCTGTGGTATTGCTATTGCCTGACAGCGGCCCACTGGATAGAAACCAGAATTCTGTTCAGGTGCAGCTGAATATCTCTAATGATATTGCCAATTATCTAGCCACTCACGGAATCGCCAGCGTACGTTATGACAAACGCGGCTGTGGCCTGAGTAAGGGTAGTTTTGACAAGGCAGGTCACTCGGATCTGGTAGCGGATGCTCAGGCCTGGCTTGACTATACCCACCACTCTTCGGTTGTGGCAGGTGCACCTGTGTTCATTCTGGGCCATGGCGAAGGCAGTCTCATCGCAGCCCAACTGAGTGCGGCCAATACCTATGTGCAGGGCCAGATCCTGCTCATGCCGTTTTTGGAAAACTTTGAAAACATCATAAAAAGACAAGCCGAAAACGCCTTGCGTGAGATCGCTGTACTTGAAGGCTTCAAGGGAACACTGATTCGCTTTTTTGTACGCCTGAGCGGTGATCAGATGAAAAAACAGCGAAAGCTTGTCCAGAAAATCAGAAAGACACGTAGAGACACGCTCAAGATCAGAAAGCAGGTAATCAATGCCAAGTGGATTCGTGAAATGGTGAATCTGGATGCCAGTGCCATTCACAGCGCTGTCACCCTCCCGACACTGATCATCGGCGGCGAAAAGGATCTGCAGTGCTTACCGGGAGACGTAGAAAAAATTGCCGCATTGATACAAGGTCCGGTAAAGAGCCTTGTACTGGATGATCTGACCCATATCCTGCGGCCGGATCCGGACAAAGCCTCGATACAGCATTATCTCAAGCTGTCACTGGAAGAGGTAGATCGTCGTGTTGTTGATCTGGTGAGCCGCTGGCTTCATGAACAGACAAACAACTTGGCCTCACAACCGACACCATCCGCATGACACTGTTTGACTTCAGCAAACCTGCTGCAGCTCAGGCTTTTCGCGCTCTCGATGATCGCGTCATGGGGGGAGTGTCGCAAAGTGAATTCATTACTGTCGAGCACAGAAGCGAAACGCTGGCCGTGTTTCGCGGTGCTGTTTCGTTGCAGAACAACGGCGGATTTTGTTCGGTGCGCGCCAGTCTGGATAAACCTGTTTCGGCGGACGCTGAACATCTATGGATTCGCTGTCAGAACGATCATCAGTGGGGTGCGAAAACCTATTATCTGAATTTACGCATCAATGGCGGGTTCGATGGCGTCAGCTACCGGGCAGCCTTTGAACCGACACAAACCCCGCTGCGCCATGAATTCACGGCAGCAGAATTCGCTCCTGTTTTTCGAGGTCGCCCGGTGCAGGACGCACCATCGCTGCAATTTTCAGCGATACAACAACTCGGCCTGATGATAGCCGACACCCAAACAGGACCTTTTGCGCTCTATGTCATGGAAATCGGAGTCGAGTAGTCTTCGCACCCAGTCACGGGGTTAAAAATTATTTTCAGGTGCGTTAGGCTTGGTAAGCCATTGTGGCAGGGACTTATGAGTACTTTCTGTGTTCAGAATGAAGCCATCATCATCAAAATGACTCACCGGCATCACAACATCCTGTGTTTTCTGCTGCTGATACTTATGCCTGGCATTCTTGTGGCCGAGGATAACCGCCTGGCGCTAGTCATCGGCAACGGACAGTATGAAGATTCGCCGTTGAGCAATCCGATCAACGATGCCAGCGATATGGCCAGTGTGCTCGAAAACCTCGGCTTCAAGGTCATTTTGCGTACCGATGCCAATCGACGTGAAATGGGTCGTGCTATTCGCGAGTTCGGTCGCGAACTCAAGCAGAACCGGGGTGTCGGACTGTTCTACTACGCCGGGCATGGAATGCAGATAGATGGCGCCAATTACCTGATTCCAACCGACACACCGATGGAGGAAGAGGACGAGGTGCCCTACGAATCAATCGATGTGCGTAGCGTGCTGGCAAAGATGGAATCAGCCGGTAATGCGCTCAATCTGGTTATCCTTGACGCCTGCCGCAACAACCCCTTTCCCAGCCGTTTTCGAAGTACCAGCCGCGGGCTGGCTCGAGTGCAGGCACCGATAGGATCACTGGTCGTGTATTCCACAGCGCCCGGTTCGGTCGCAGCTGATGGAGAAGGCAGAAACGGAGTGTTTACGGGTGCGTTATTGGAGCAGCTTCAAACCGAAGGTTTGAGCCTGACTGAAACAATCCGGCGTACTCGCGCCGCCGTTGTGCGCCTCACCGATGGGCAACAGGTACCTTGGGAAAGCAGTTCGCTGCTAACAGATTATTACTTCTCGCCCAAATCAGAACCCCAGCCACAGCTTGCCACTCGTGCAGCCATCAGCGAACCCGCTGAACCACAACCCACGGTTCCTCCTGTGCAGACACCGGCCGAGCCCGTAGCACAAGAGAGCCGTGCCGAGCGACTGCTCAAAAACGAACCTCTGGCCTTGCTCGACAACACGGCAACTGTTGCACCTGGCAAGAGGCCGATAAAACCCGAAGAACCAGACAATGAAGGAGATACCGGCGCGATCATCGAACAACCCGCCTCCCAGAGCTCTCGGCAGGAAACTCAACCCACTGCCACAGCTACTCTGACAGTCAATGTTAATCCACCAGATGCGCGCATACGCATCATGAACATCGTCGAGAAATACACCTCAGGCATCACACTGGACAAAGCCCGACAATATGATCTCTACATCACGCGTCGCGGTTATTTACCCTACCGTCAGAACGTGATGCTTGATGAAGACGTCACCACCATGGACATCGTACTGAAGAAAAAATCAGTTACCGAACCACAAATGGTGGCCATTGCTGGCGGACGATACACCATGGGGTGTCTCACCGAAGATCAACTCTGTGAGCCCTTTGAAAAACCCCGTCACAACGTCATTATTCAACCGTTCTCGATGGCAATGACCGAAGTCACCGTGGGGCAGTTTGATGAATTTGTGGCCAGTACTGGCTACGCCACAGACGCTGAGAAAAACGCTGGAGGAAATTCGGGTTGTTTTGTCTGGAGCGACGGCGGCGGCATCAGCCGTTCAGCGGCTCGGTGGCAATGGGATGAATCGAAAAACTGGCGAAACCCCGGCTACGCACAAACATCGGAACACCCGGTGAGTTGTGTCAGCTGGAATGATGCCGATCGTTACGCCAAGTGGCTGGCACAGCGCACTGGCCGCCCCTACGCGCTACCTAGTGAAGCTGAGTGGGAGCTGGCAGCGCGAGCTGGCTCACAGAGTGTATTCGGAGATGCGACCACAGCTCAAGGGCTTTGCGCCAGTGCTAACGTCGCCGACAGAACTGAATCCCCCTCTGGTTCAAAGTGGTCAAATCGAATCAGCTGCCATGATAACTACTGGTACAGCGCGCCGGTGGCATCCTACCAGGCCAACGGCTTTGGTCTGTTCGACATGCAGGGCAATGTCTGGGAGTGGGTGGAAGATATCTGGTCGAATGATTTTTCGAACACTCCACGAGATGGCAGCGCCAATACCAGAGGCTCCTCAGATGCGCACGTATTGCGTGGCGGTGGATGGGACAGTGAAGCAAAGCGTGCAAGGCTTAGTAGCCGTAGCCGAGGTGGGTCGACTGGGCGAGCTTCCATGACAGGCTTCAGACTGGTATTACGGCAGGCAGATTAATTAATCCTTACCCAATCAATGCTGTATTACCGCTCAGACAAAACGGAATATATAGCGCCAGGAGGCTGTCCGAGACCTCTACCAGGTGTAGCGCAGCCCAATGCCAAAAAACTCATCATTACCTGTCAGCTCATTGGCCGCTAAGGCAACATCCAGAGACTCTCTGACGCGGTAAACCAGTTTGACATCGCCTGTTGTCTCACTGAACAGGTCCGATGATTGAAACCGGTTAATGGTCGCTTCACCCTCCAGATTCGGCGAAAATGTCCGGCGTATCCCGATATAAAATTCCTGAAAATTGAAATCCTCGCTTTCCTCGAGCAAGAAAGGCGGCAAAGGTGGGCCGAACCGAAGGGTGATATCCACTGTGACGTCAATTTGGCCATACATCAATCCTGCAATCCAATCCGACCGTTCAAGGTTCGCCAACGGCTTGAAGTACAAGACGCCTGCAGAAATCCAACGTGACTCAATGCCTGCACGAGCGTTCACCGCATCAGGATCTAAACCTTCTTCTTCCAGAAGCGCGTCGAGCCCCAGCTCATCAGAGGCATCACTAAAGTCCTGATTGCTGAATTCGGCCTTGAAAGACCAGCTATCGGTCAGGTTTACCAGAAGCGTTGCCAACACCGGCGGTGAGGCTTCGGTATCAAGAAGATACTGGACTTCCAGGTAGTTGTAGCTGTGCTCAGTCGAATTGGTGGAACTGAACAGGTCCTGTGCTGTAACCGCGCCACTTATCGCTACGCTTAAACACGCGATTACCGAACTGGCTATTCGACGCATATGCCGACTTCTTCCGAGGTGACTCATGTGTATGAACTATGTCGTTGACCGATCCTGTTTCTGATAATACACGGCGTATTAGCGTCGCTCACTAACTGTTTGCGCGAATTTTGGGGCAATCGCGTCAAGAATTGTTTTCGGGTCCGTTTATCGAGGTACGGGAACTCAAATCCCCCCTCAACACGGACAAAATACGGAAACGCATCACATGAAAACACGGATTAGCCAACTTGCACTTGCCGTCGTCCTGGCATGCGTCATGAACCCGGCAACGGCGCAGGAGGATATCGACGCTGCACCTGAAACGCGTATTGTGGGTGGTGTGGATTTTGACATTAATTCAGCGCCCGCCACTGTCGCATTGCTAAGCAACGCAATACTGGCGCAAACAGGTTCTTACGACAAGGCACAATTCTGCGGTGGTACTGTCATCAGCGCTCGCTGGGTTGTCACCGCCGCACACTGCATAACTGACGAGAACGGACCGACACCTGCCAGCCAGATCAGCGTCATGATGGGTACCACTGATCTGCAAGCTCCCGTTAATCAACCCATTGGCATTACCAGAGTCATTGCACACAACGGCTACGATCCTGACGATACAAAGAATGACATTGCCTTGTTACAGCTGGAATACGATGCTCTGGTTACACCGGCTCGCGTTGATACACAGCCCGTCTCACTAAACGATGCAGCGCTGATTACTGGCTGGGGAGCGTTGAATGCTCGCAGCGAAACAGACCCTCAGTTTTTCCCAACAGTATTACAGGCAGCGGTTGTCAATATGATTCCAGGCGATGAATGCGGTTCAATGTTCCCGTTGTATTCCGGATCAGTAGACACTCGCAATCTATGCGCTGGCGTGCCTGCAGGGGGTGTGGATTCATGTCAGGGAGACTCAGGCGGTCCGCTGTACCGTTTTGATCCGACTCGTACTGCCTCAATACTCACAGGCGTTGTCAGCTGGGGATTCGGATGTGCAGATGCACAAGCGCCAGGCGTGTACACCCATGTGGCGGCCTTCTCTGACTGGCTGCGCAACACAACAGGGGCTTCGCTGACAGGTGCTGTTCAACCACTCATCGGCGGCAGGCCATCAGAAGACGATCCAGTGCCTGCGTCGGGTCCAGCCACCGTTCAGCAGTCTATTGATTCACAACTTTCAATGGCAGCGGCTGGCTCCAGCGGCTCATTGATGCTACTGGTGCTGGCTGGATTGGCGACCTGGCGCAACACCTCGTATCGTGCGAAGAGGGACAGACTCGTTGCCTGCACAGCAAACACCCGGCTGCACAGACTCGGGCAACTCAGTAACATTGCCGCCTCTTACCAACAGATTGCGATCGACTTGCGAGCCTGCTAACCGACTCTCGAACATGTATCTTTTCAACCGCATCCTTTTCTACGTCGTCCTGTTGGGCTCCCCCGTTATCACAATGGCAGGTCAGCATGCTCTGCTCATCGGAGTGTCTGACTACTCAGATTCGCGCATACCCGATTTGGAAGGTCCGGTTCATGATGTCACTGCAATGCGCGATGTGCTTGTCAACAAGTGGCAGTTCAATGAATCCGACATCACTCTACTGCTGGATTCACAGGCAACAGAAGTTGCCATTCTGGATGCCATTGACTCTCTTCAATTCCAGACAGCGGAAGGTGACGACATTGTGATCTACTATTCCGGCCACGGCACCAGCGCACGCGATCAGGATCTGGGGGCTCGATTGAATCTGCCCGATGGCTCCGGTGCCATTGTCGGCAGTGATTTCAACCCTGACAGACTCAACAGGAAATCACTGTCCAGCTCTCGTACGGATGGCTTGATTGTTGGACGTTTTGATATCAGGCCACGACTAGAACTGCTGGACACAAACCGCAATGTCCTTGTGATTTTCGATGCCTGCTTTGCCGGCAACGCTGCACGGGACATCACCCCCGTCTATCGCCCCGCCACAACACGACAAATTGCGTTAAGTCAATGGCTGGCACCTTTACCCAAAACAATGAATACGTCAGCATCGGATACGTCAGCATCATCTGAGCTGCTGGCAACTCGCTCTCGTAGCCGATCACTGGCAAACACCTCCGACGACAGCTTTGCCTATAAAAACACTGTGTTTTTCGGTGCTGCGGCTGAAGATCAATATGCGGTAGATTTTTCTGCAGCAGATATAGAAGCAGGCAATGTCGCCACCATCGATGGCAAACCTCATGGCGGATTCACTGATTCGCTGTTGCGAGCGTTATGGTCACCACCGGACGCATCGGGTGCGCTGAGCTTTACAACCTTGTTCAACCGCACTGTCAACCAGTTCAATATCTGGTGCAAGGTGTGCGGACACACACCTGTCTCGCTACCCGCTGCCAGCGATACAAACAACGAACTCATGGTAAGAACCATCCTCAGCGTATCGCAGCTGCTAGCCTCAGACTACAACTACGACGCCTCGAACGAGCCTGCATTTTCAGATGCACTCATCGTTGACACCGAATTACCTGATGGCACCGTACTAGCACTTAAAAATCTGCTTCCCCGCAATGCACTGGAACTTCAATCATTGGATCAGGCAGTATCACCAGACTTGTATTTCGAAAAAGAAGGTTTGGATATTCGTGCCTATGCCTCCGATGGACAATTGATAACAAGGCTGCCTCAACAGATGGAAGATGCCACTCTGGCACGTTGGCTGGCGGGTCGCCAATGGTTGAAGGAGCGCATGTTGCAAGACTTGCAGAATGAACAAGGCAACCTTCAAGTCAGCTTCAGACACCCGATGGCCAGCAATATCGTCAGCGAAGGCGACTACGTACACTTCAGTGTTGTCAGTAAAACACCGGCAAGCCTTGTGGTGTTGCTGCTCGATGCCAGCAGCCAACTGTCGCTGCTGTACCCGGTGAATGAACAGGAAAGACAATCCGTTCTACCGGCATTGGCAACGCAACGCATCCCGGCACAGCAGGAACAACCCATTCAAGTCACACCCCCATGGGGAACCGATACCGTGTTGTTCTACACCTTGCCACCCTCACACAAGCTTGAGCGAACATTAACCCAGCTGGCAAACCTGGACACAATCCCTTTCGATCATCCCTTTCTGGCTAGCTTGTTCCAGATGCTGGAGCACGAAGAGTCAACATACAGTGCCGCAACCATTCGCATTGTATCCACACCGGCGCTGTGAAAACCGTATGACACCAGTCGCGACAACTCATAGGCTTCAACAGCCCATCACATCCATCAACGCTGTGATGCAATTTGATAGCAGCAAGCGTATGACGATAGAATATTGTCTGGCGGCAGGACGTTAAACCATGAACAATCAACCATCGGACGACAACCCGGAAGACAACGCTCTTGCCTACGCAGCGATAAGCCTGTGTGGCAACCAGACGCGTGGTTCAGCGCCACAATGGCATGAGCTGGCAGCCTGGCATAAAGGCACACTCGAGCCCGCACGCACAGCTGAAGTACTCAGCCACGTGGCCAACGACCCTGACTGCTTTCAACAATGGCTGGACCTTGTTGAAGCCGAAAGCTGGATTGACGAAGAGAGCTTATCCGAAAGTACTCTCAGCAACACCGCCATCGACGCTGCCAGTCAGACAACTGAACACTCAAGCACTTCATCAAGGCGCCTGGGGGCTGCATCTGCCACATCCGTGTTTTCAAAGGTTCGTACTTTGCTGGCTGGTATTTTTCAACAGCCATTGCCTGTTTATGGTGGCGCGTTCGCTGCCGTCATGTTGGCCGTGCTTGTAGCACCCTTATTAAACACCGGACAAGCGCTCACCTTGCAACAGCAAATGGACCGTAGTCTGGACACCTACATCGACTCCGGAATTGCCCTGGGCGGTTCACCACCTGTTGAGCGCAGCACACGAAACCTGGGTGGATTGTTTGATGAGCTTTCCGTCAACGATGTGGAACGCCGCTACATCCAGTCTGGCATGCTGCAGTTCAGCCAGCGATTGAACAATGAGTCTACAAATGGGCAACCAACCAGTGACCAATGGACAAACTTGCTGGATGAAATACCGGGTGATTCAGTGGATTGCAACCAGGCAATTGATGCTACGCACTGCATCAACGTTGCAGATGAATTCACACTATTGGGGCAATGGGCACTCATGAACGCGGCTGCTTGCCACACGCTACTATCGGAGGACTCGCAAGTGGTAAGTGCCGGATTCTGGTCTGAGCAATACAAGCTCTATCAATCCTTGATCGAACAGCCGGGAATTGCACAAAGCCAAGTGCTCTCTCAACAACTGACAAAGCTGCCTGTGCAATCACCTCAGGCGCTGTGTACCATGGCGACTGCTGTGATCTCAGCAAGTCAATAGGAGCATCATTTTCAAGCTATGGAAGCACTGCGTGAAAACCTGTTACAACAATTGTATTCTGATCGCTGGATGAATCGTCTGAAGGTGTTTGTTGCTCGTCGCTACAGAGATTTTGGCGATTGGGAAGGCTGGTTTGAAGAAGCACATCAAAATCTTGCACTGAAAGTCAATGCGATGCCGCTTGAGCAGAGTGTTAACGATGCAATGATTTTTGCGATATTCAAAAACGAGCTCATCAGCGTAAAACGTAATCGCCTGGGGTATCCCAGACCACGCGCCTGGTTGCGCGAATTCAGCGAACTTGGTCAGGATCTGTTTGACTGGATGTGTTTGCAAAAATTGCCTCGTGACAGGATTATTGCAATGGCAAAAAAGAAGTCTGCAGAAAAAGCGTACAACAATGCCGTGCCAGGTGATGCCGCAAACAACGATAGTGCCCATGAGAAACTGCTCGTTGAATTAACTGACACCATGATTCAGAAAAAAGAGTGCGATGGTATTCGCCCCAGTGTGACAACGGATATCCACGATGAGTCGGCGGTTCAGATTTCGTCTGACGCACGCAGCGTTGAAGATGAGACCGATCACGCTCAGCTTGAACTCATGTTGTCAATGATATTGGGGGCAGGCAACGTTACCGATGAGGTGCGCAATAAGGCTGCTGACAGAATGCAGAGCATGAAAACCAGCCTGGAGAGCGAAAGCTTGCTTGATGACTCGGATATTCTGATTCTGCGATGCTATTACTTTCAGGGCATGTCACAAAATGATATTGCCAAGCTTGTAAAACAACCACTGCAACGTGTTGTCAGACAGCGAGAGGCAGCCATAAAACGCATCCGGCAGTTCATGGAGACCAACGGTCTGACACGTGAAACCTTCGAACTGTAGCTGCAAAATTCTGGAAAAAAGTTAAAAAGCTGACGTGAGCAAAGCTTGATTGCTCGCCCTTGCAGCGGTGGATCGGGCACACTGTTCGACAATCCCGACACATTAGGACTATCACGCTGCGCTTAAATGAAGTAAAACTATTGCTTCCCTAATGGAGATAAGCACTATATGAAACGATTTTTACTTACCACCACACTAGTGCTGGGCATGAGCGCAGGTTTAGCCCAGGCTCAGGATCAGGTGGGCGGCACGCTTGCAAAAATTACCGAAAGCGGCGAAATCGTCATAGGCCACCGTGAGTCATCCGTCCCGTTCGCCTACCTTGACGAAAACCAGCAGCCCATTGGTTACTCGATGGATCTGTGCATGAAGATTGTCGAAGCCGTAGAGGGAGAGCTCGGCAAGGAATTGTCAGTCAAGTACGTGCCCGTGAACCCCAAGACGCGGATTGCTCTGATGGCCAACGGTACTATCGACCTGGAATGCGGCTCAACGACCAACAACCTGACTCGCCAGCAGCAGGTGGAATATCTGCCGACCACATTCATCACCGGCACCAAGATCCTGACGCGCAAAGACAGCGGTATCAATTCGGTCAATGATCTGGAAGGCAAGGCGATTGCACTGGCTCAAGGCACCACCAACGAGCGTGCGATCAAGGCAGCCGTGGAGGCTGCAGGCATCGATGTAAAGATTCTGCCGGTACGTGATCACGCAGAAGGCATGCTGTCGCTGGAAACCGATCGTGTGGATGCCTATTCCACAGACCACATTCTGCTGTTTGGTCTTATTTCGAAAAGCAAGACACCCGATGATTTCACCGTCGTAGGAGACTTCTTGTCGTTTGATCCCTATGCCATCATGGTGCGACGTGATGACAGTGCGTTCGAGCTGGTCGGCAAAAAGGCCATCGCAGCACTGATGCGCTCGGGTGAGATTCTTGATATTTACAGCAAATGGTTCGACCCGTTGGGCGTACCTGCCGACGATACCCTGAAGACAGCCTTCATGCTGGGCGGTTTGCCAGAGTAAGTGTCAGTGATTGCAATCCTGCCTGCTCGCCTTGTACAAGCTTCTGGCAGGGTTGCTCTGTGATAACAGGCACCTCACCATGAACTACAACTGGAACTGGGCGGTTCTGTTCGAGGAGGAATACCTCCAATGGCTTATCAGTGGCCTGGGCTGGACCGTATCGGTAGCACTTTGCGCCTGGGTCATCGCCATGAGCATTGGCTGTCTGGTAGGTGTTGGCCGTACAGTACCCAATCGTTGGGTCCGCCTTGTCTGCACCTGCTATGTCGAGTTGTTTCGTAACATACCCTTGCTGGTGCAAATGTTTATCTGGTATTTCGCCATACCCGAACTTGTGCCTGACGATATGGGGCGCTGGATGAAGCGCGACATGCCAAATCCGGAGTTCGTAACCGCTGTTATTGCGCTGGGTCTGTATACCGCATCGCGAGTTGCCGAACAGGTACGGGCGGGTATAGAGACCGTACCCGCAGGCTTGAAATCTGCTGCGACTGCTCATGGGCTCAGCACCTATCAGTCTTATCGCTACATTCAGCTGCCCATATCCTTTCGTCTGATTGTTCCACCCATGACGTCAGAATTCCTGACAGTCTTCAAGAATTCCTCGCTGGCACTCACCATTGGTTTGCTGGAACTCACAGCTCAAAGCCAGCAGATTGCCGAGTACACCTTTCAAGGTTTCGAGGCCTTCACTGCGGCAACCATTATCTATGTGTTCATCGCCTTGATTGTCACCGGGCTGATGCACTTGCTGGAGAGACACACCGCCATTCCGGGTTTCGTCGGAAAGGGCTCCTGACATGGGTGATTTCGACTTCAATGTGATCACCAGCTCGTTGCCTTTCCTGGCTCAGGGGCTGGGTTTGAGTCTGTGGCTGACGTTTCTATCGATCATTGGCGGCATTATATTAGGAACACTGCTTGCACTTGCCCGCCTTTCTGGCTTTGCACCGTTGTCACTGACCGCGGCAGCCTATGTCAATCTGATTCGCTCAGTGCCTCTGATACTCGTTATCTTCTGGTTCTATTTTCTGGTGCCGCTGGCACTGGGTCGCCCTATCGGTAGTTTCTACTCGGCACTGATTGCCTTTGTGCTGTTCGAAGCCGCCTACTACTCAGAGATCATGCGGGCTGGTATTCAAAGTGTGCGTAAAGGACAAGTGCATGCAGGTCAGTCCACAGGCCTGAACTACTGGCAAATTCAACGCTATGTGGTGCTGCCACAAGCGTTTCGTAACATGATCCCAATTCTGGTGACGCAGGGCATCATCCTGTTTCAGGACACCTCGCTAGTGTTTGTAGTAAGCCTGCGAGATTTCATGACCGCATCAAGCATCGTTGCCCGAACGGAAGGGCGTCTGGTTGAAATGTATCTTTTTGCAGCACTTGTGTATTTCGTGATCTGCTTTTCAGGGTCACTGTATGTCAGACACCTTAACAAACGGATGGCCACGTGATAGCCCTGCAGAACATCAGTAAATGGTACGGTGATTTTCAAGTGCTCAGCGATTGCTCTGCAACCGTTGACAAGGGTCAGGTAGTGGTGGTGTGCGGTCCTTCTGGTTCTGGCAAGTCAACGCTGATTAAATGCGTTAATGGTCTGGAACCTGTACAGAAAGGTCAGATACAGGTGGACGGTCTGGAAGTCACTTCCAAAAAAACCAACCTGACGGCACTGCGCTCACGCATCGGCATGGTGTTTCAGCACTTCGAACTCTACCCGCACATGACCGTGCTGGAAAATCTGTGTCTTGCTCAAGAGAAGGTACTCAAACGCAGTCGTGACGAGGCAGTCAGCAAGGCTGAAATGCTGATTGAGCGTGTTGGTATTTCTGAACACATCAACAAGCATCCCAGTCAGCTATCAGGTGGCCAGCAACAACGGGTCGCCATTGCGCGTTCTCTGGCCATGGATCCTATTGCCATGCTGTTTGATGAACCTACCTCCGCCCTTGATCCGGAGATGATCAATGAGGTACTGGATGTGATGGTTGAACTGGCAAAAGAAGGAATGACTATGATGGTAGTCACTCATGAAATGGGGTTTGCCAAGAAGGTAGCTGATCGCGTTGTGTTTATGGATGAGGGTGCGATTGTAGAAAATCGTCCGACCAATGATTTTTTCGGTAACCCTGAAAGCGATCGGGCAAAAGATTTTCTGTCAAAGATTCTCAATCATTAAAAAAGGGTGCATCGCTGCACCCTCTAGCTGACTACAGTTGTTCAGTATCGATCTAGAGATCCGTCAAATCGCAAGCCATTCCTGGAATATTCGACCCCTGGTAATTGACATTGTCCACCTGAAAGTAATCACCGCCACTGAAATTCAGCTGACCTAGAGTCACCGTATTGCCGTCTGTCAGGTTCATCGTGACACCTTGTGCAGTATTGGCCCATTGCATGGTGATGCCATCGGGATAAGTGCTGGTGATGATTCCGCCTTCACCTTGTCCAAGAAAGAACATCACGGCTGACGTTCCATCCGCAAGCTCACAGAGCCAAGCGTCCTGTAGATCATCTCCCACATAGCTGTTTACCAGTGAAACCTGCTGTGTGGGAACTGAAGTGCCGCCCCCTGGCGGAGTAATCGGGGTAAAGACCGGGGACTCTGATGCTACACCACCACTAGCC
>CAYGSW010000096.1:0-19635 GCA_964352535.1 uncultured Granulosicoccaceae bacterium
GGCAATCCCTGTTCATTCCAGATCCGTTTGGGCTCTCAACGCAGTTTGTCGGATTGGAAAATTTCGAGTACCTGCTATCCGATAAATTCTATCGGGCTTCCTTTGCCACCACCGCGATCTTCTCAACGCTGGTCACGGTGGTTTCGATGGTGCCGGCCTTGTTTCTGGCTGTGCTCGCTGATCGCCTGATCAAAGGCGCATCCACTTACCGGACATTGCTGATCTGGCCTTATGCGGTTGCGCCGGCGATTGCCGGTGTTCTCTGGTTATTCATGTTCAACACCCGAGTGGGTGTGGTGTCCTGGTATCTGGGGCAGTTGGGCTACGACTGGAACCACGTCCTCAATGAGACCGAAGCCATGGGGCTTGTTGTCGTGTCATCGGCCTGGGGGCGCATCAGCTATAACTTTCTGTTTTTCTTTGCCGCGTTGCAGGCTGTGCCGCGCTCGGTGATAGAGGCTGCGGCCATTGATGGCGCCCGATTCTGGCGACGTTTCTTCACGATCGTCTTGCCACTGCTATCCCCAACAACGTTTTTCCTGCTGGTTGTCAACATCGTTTACGCGTTTTTTGAAACCTTTGGCGTCATACACACTATCACTGCTGGTGGACCTCAGCAGGCCACTACCATCCTTGTCTACAAAGTGTTCAAAGACGGCTTTGTTGGTCAGGATCTGGGATCCTCGGCGGCACAGTCAGTGATTCTGCTGGTGGTGGTGGGCACACTCACGGTACTGCAGTTCAAGTTTGTCGAAAAGAAGGTACATTACTGATGAGCGGTGTATCCAACGTGGCGCCGGTAAAGGGCCATCCAGCATCTGGCATGGTGGAGAAAAAGGGCAGTTCGCTCTGGCTCACTCATGTGTTGATGCTCATTGGCATCTTCTTCGTATTTTTCCCGATCTGGCTGGCATTTGTGGCCTCGACGGTCACCCAGAGTGAGATTGTCTCGCCGCCCATGCCGCTGATGCCTGGCGAACATTTTCTAGAGAACTACAAACGCGCATTGTTCGCAGGCATCAATGTACCAGTCTCTACCATGCTGCTCAATTCCCTGATCATGGCGATGGGTATTGCCATAGGGAAAATCATCATCTCCCTATTATCAGCGTTCGCTATCGTCTATTTTCGTTTTCCCGGAAAGAGTCTGTTTTTCTGGATGATCTTTATTACCCTGATGTTGCCAGTGGAGGTGCGCATCGTGCCGACCTATGAGGTGGTGGCAGGTTTTGGCATGCTGAACAGTTACTCGGGGCTTATCTTTCCGCTGATTGCCTCAGCCACGGCAACCTTTCTGTTCCGGCAGTACTTCATGACCATACCGGACGAGCTTGCCGAGGCGGCGCGTGTCGATGGCGCAAGGCCCATGCGCTTCTTTATTGATATTGTGGTGCCCATGAGTCGAACGAATATCGCCGCACTGTTTGTGATTCTGTTTATCTATGGCTGGAACCAGTATTTGTGGCCGTTGTTGATAACCACCGAACCGGACATGAACACGATTGTCATGGGTATCAAACAGATGTTTCCCTCAGGCGACGATACGGCAGACTGGCCGGTGATCATGGCAACGTCCATCCTCGCCATGATACCGCCGGTGATCGTGGTGGTTTCCATGCAGAAGTTGTTTATTAGTGGTCTTGTGGATAGCGAGAAATAAAGGACAATGGCACAAGTACACTTGGAAAACGTAAAGAAGCGCTTTGGCAAAACCGAAGTCATTCATGGTGTGAACGTCGACATTGATGATGGCGAATTCATTGTCATTGTGGGACCGTCAGGCTGTGGCAAGTCCACATTGCTGCGTATGGTTGGCGGTCTTGAAACGGTCAGTGAAGGCGAGGTCCGCATCAACAATGTGCGCATGAATGAGAAGGAGCCTATGGACCGGGACATTGCCATGGTGTTTCAGAACTATGCACTGTATCCACACATGTCTGTTCGCCAGAACATGGCGTATAGTCTGAAAATTGCCAAATTGTCCAAGAGTGACATTGAATCAAAGGTGGCAGAAGCAGCGCGTATGCTGCAACTGGAACCGTATCTGGATCGAAAGCCCAAGGAGTTGTCGGGTGGTCAACGACAACGGGTGGCGATGGGGCGGGCCATCGTACGCAAGCCTTCCGTTTTTCTGTTCGATGAACCTCTGTCCAATCTTGATGCAAAGCTGCGTGTGCAGATGCGCCTTGAAATCAAGGAGCTGCAGTCCAAGCTTGGGATTACTTCCTTGTATGTAACACATGATCAAGTGGAGGCCATGACAATGGCCGATCGCATGATTGTGATGAACGCAGGCAATGCTGAGCAAGTTGGTACACCACTGGATGTCTACGAGCGACCACAGACACTGTTTGCTGCACAGTTCATCGGCAGTCCTTCGATGAACATTGTTAATGCACAGTTGGGATCAGGTAAAGCAACCCTGCTGAATGGGGCCGTGCTGCCAGTGCAGAGTACTTTCGATGTCAAGGCACGCATCGGTATTCGTCCGGAACACCTTGTCGCGGATCCCGACGGTCCATTGCACTTCGACGTGGCTCTGGCCGAACCACTGGGGGCCAATACCTTGTTGCATGGCAAATTAAAAGGATCGGATGATGCATTTACGGCTAATTTGCCAGGCATTCACAGATTCGACCAGGGGGGTGAGACGCTGCGTTTCTCCATTGCACCTGCGAATGTTCATTTGTTTGATGCGGACGGAGGCAGTCGCCTGAATTGATCGTGTGATGGCTCTCTATTCCGCTAGTGCCGCCTGCACGTCAGAGAACTCAATCTGTCCGAACCAGGCAACTGCCTCAACTTTCGCGTTGTCACCATCAACCATGACCGCATAGCCTTTGATCTCATTAACATCCCGGTCAAACAGCGTTTTGAAATCCTGCGCCACATTGCGAGAGTGGGACGTCCAGGTGCCCACATAGTTATCACCAGACTGTATGGCTACCATTTTGGCCTTGTCGGTAAAGGGATTGTTCCAGATTTCGCCAATGGGTAGTTCGGATGCCCAGACGTAGTTGATGGCCACGGTCTCCCAGGGCAGGAATCCGGTTTGCGCAACGACATAGAGTCTGGCCGGAAAATCATCACCTTCGCGCGCTTTTTCGTCAATATTCATAAACGTTCTGTCCACTTTCCACGACCAGTTGATGATCGGGGTCTTGCGCAAATTGACGGTTTGTTCGCGGTAGAGGATGGATGCTTGCTGCATGGTGTGGCCTTTCAGGACAGACACACCTTCATCTTCGACCAGTTCGTAGTGTGTATTGCCATCAAAACTACGCTCGGTCCAGCCATCCAGCGACTTCTCGGCAAATGCCCGCACAGGTTTGTACACTGGTTTTTCGCTATTGATATCCAGTGCCGTTGCGGCAGAAGGCAAGGCGGTGCTTATCAGCAAGAGCGCGCTGGCAAGGCCTGCGTTTAGTTGTGAAGTTTTCATGGGGTGAATTATGCTGTCTCAATGGTGGTAAGAATGGCAGCACGGGCCAAAAGTTCACCCTGATATGTGTTTGATCTTCGATCCGTGCGCTGTGGCAGGTCGTAATGCGTAGTATCCTTGTGTATCCGCTGGTTTTCTTTTTTAAAGGTTCGCCACCTCGTCATGCCAAGCCCCACCACGAAAACCCGTTTCTGGTGGTGTGCTGCCTTAACGGTAGCCACCATTTACACCCTGATCATGGTGGGCGGAATTGTCCGTGCCACGGGCGCAGGGATGGGCTGCCCTGATTGGCCAACCTGTTTCGGGCAGTGGATTCCGCCCACTCATGAGTCGCAATTGCCAGCTGATTATCAACAAATCTATGCTGATCGCGGTTACGCGGAGACAACATTTAACGTGCGTAAAACGTGGACAGAATACGTGAATCGCCTGTTGGGCGTTTTCACTGGCTTCACGATTTTGCTGACTCTGCTGTTTTCGATACCGTTCAAGCGGTCAGAGCCGCGGGTATTCTGGTATTCGCTGGCAGGATTTATCCTGGTAGGGGTGCAAGGTTGGCTGGGGGCACAGGTGGTTGCCAGCAATTTGATGGTGGGAATGATCACCATCCATATGTTACTTGCGCAGGTCATTGTGGGTATCGTTATCGCCGCTTTGGTCCGTTCGGGGAGAGAGCGTTACAAGAGCATCAATGTGGATAAAATGCCGCGATTGTTCTACCCGCTGATGCTGGTAGCGATGGGCGCCGGTTTGTTGCAGCTGGTTATGGGCACACAAGTGCGTGAAGCGATGGATCTGATTGCTCGGAGCCTTGCGCATGATGACAGGCATTTGTGGATTGACAACCTGCCGCTGGTGTTCGCTTTGCACAAGTACTACTCGGTGCCTCTGGTAGCGCTGAATGCTTGGTTGGCCTATTCGGTGCTGACGCACTCCAATTCTGCATTGCTAAGACGAATGAGTATCGCCTTGATTGCGTTTCTCCTGGGGGCGATTGCCATTGGCATGAGTATGGATCGCCTGCATGTGCCGATCTTCTCTCAACCCATGCACCTATGGCTGGCATCGTTAATATTCGGTACGCAGCTCGCGATTCTGCTGATTGTGCAGCATGCGCGAGAGATCAGACCTGAGACTGTGCTCAGGCCGACGGGTATGGGGCTTTCTGCCAGGTCTGTGTAGTGTCAAAAACTGCGACCTAATCACGTTCAGTAATTGGTAACGCTGTTTGTCCAACCAGTGTTTTGTGTTGTTGAGCGAAATAATTGATGCGTTCTTCAGTACACTACAAAGCATACTCTCCACGACAAGGATGTCGTCATGCCGTTTATCACCTTTTTTCTACTGTTCCTGCTCGTCTGGTCAGGATCCATTGCGCAAGCTGATCAGACAGTGTCTGCAACAGCACAAGCCCTGGATATCAATGCCGCCTCGGCGCAACAGCTGGCTGAAAAGCTGCCCGGTATCGGTCCTGCCAAGGCTGCGCGAATTGTCCAGTGGCGCGAAGAGAACGGTGCCTTTAAATCTGTCGAGCAATTGCAAGAGGTCAAGGGCATTGGCCCGAAAACGCTGGACAAATTACGCGCACTCATCCGGGTGGGCAATCCGGCCGCGGCTGCGGCTCAACGTCAAATGTCAGACGATATTGAAGAATCCGTGCGCGCTGATGTCCGTCGAGTGATTGCCAGTGTAAGGCTGGCAGCGACCCCATCGTCTATCGCCAAACTCCCTAAACGAGCCTGGTACAAGCGATCAGCGATGGAGATTCTTCGAACACATTGATTGGTGCGGCTATTCACTTTCGACATTGAGTTAGAATGCCAACGCACAATCAGTCACCCTCAAATTCCACCAGAACATGTACTGGTACATCCAGTGCCTCGATGCGTGCACGGCCGCCCAGCTCGGGTAGATCGATAATGAACGCGCTGCCAATGACCATGGCGCCGGCGCGTCGAATCAACTTTATACCGGCCTCGCATGTACCACCCGTGGCGATAAGATCATCAACGAGCAATACCTTTTCGCCTGGCTGCAGGGCGCCTTCATGCAACTCCATGGTGGCCTCGCCATACTCAAGGGTATAAGCCTCGCTCATGCGGGGGCCAGGCAATTTGCCTGCTTTTCGGATGGGCACAAAGCCGATGGAAAGCTGATGAGCAATAGCTCCACCCATGATGAAGCCTCGGGCTTCAAGGGCCGCTACCTTGTCTATCCGTTGACCGGCGTATGGGTGGATCAGGCTATCGATAGCCATACGAAATGCCTGTGGATCGCCAAAAAGGGTAGTGACGTCTCGAAATTTAATGCCGGGCTTGGGAAAGTCGGGGATGGTTCTGATGGAGTCGCGAATGTTCATGCGTTGCTGGTTTCTAGGTTGTTAATTGCCCGGGGTATTTGAAACGCCCGATTGCAGTGTCTGAGCTGAAGTTTTCTGCCTGACGATACACAAAGATTAACACTTCGTGCGACGTAACGAGGGCTTGGTGGCGGTGTCTGTGGCCTTGCGTGCTACCATTTAGTCAATAACCGTTTCGAAGCAGATGCATTCATGAATTTTCTCTCTCGGGCCTGTGTCATGGCCGCCATTGTCATACTCTCAGGCTGTACGACTATCAAGTACAACGCACTTGAGAAAGTCGGGATTCACAAACGTGATTTACTGGTAGGCAACGTCGAGGACACTCGCGATGCGCAAAAAGAGGCCCAGGAGCAGTTCCAGGATGCCCTTGAGCGGTTTGGTCAGGTGATCACCATCGAAGAAACACAGCTCAAGAAGGCCTACGGCCGCCTTAACGATGAGTACGAAGACAGTGTGGACGCCGCCGAAGAGGTCTCGGAGGAGATCGATGAAGTAGAAGCTGTTGCTGACGACTTATTCGAGGAATGGAGCAAGGAGATCGAGACGTACACCGATGCGGTGCTTCAGCGAAACAGTGAAAACCAGCTGCGTGACACACAGGCACGCTACAGCGAAATGCTCAAGACCATGAAGGATGCCGAAGCGAGCATGACGCCGGTTCTCAATACCATGCGTGACAACGTCCTGTATCTGAAGCACAACCTGAATGCGCAAGCCGTCGGGTCGCTGGAATCCACATTCTCGGAACTTGAAGGTGATATCGGAATCCTTATTGAGCGGATGAATCAATCCATCGCGCGTTCGAACGATTTCATTGCCCGAATGAACTAGCAGCAAAACATCTGCTTTGGTCGAAGTCACATGAGTACAGAGGAAAATCCAGAGCTCTCTCTTGTTGATCGCCTTAATCTGGAAACAGGCGTCATCGAGTGGTCAGAACTTGTCAGGCATTTTGCCCGTGGGGTGGTCATCAATGTCTCGGCACAGCTTGATCTGATTGAAGCTGCGATATGCCTTATCGAGGATAATGCCCCGACGCTGGAACAGTGGGCGCAGGATGGTAAGGTGCGGCGTGCCAGTGACGATGATGCACGCGACTGGACCGCACGTGAACCGGCATTCTGGTGTGTGGTTACTGCGCCGTGGGTGCTGGTACAGGAAAAGACACACGCCACGCGTCAAACAATGCACTAGCGCCTTGCAACGCGGTTAGCTTCTGGGTGCTTACCTTGTTCTCGGTGTCTGCAACAAGCTGCTGAAGTTCAGGTTGTTCACGCAATGAGCTGCGTACCAGCTGATCCACAATCGACCACATCCAGCTGATACTTTGCTGTTCGCGCAGAGTTACCAGCTCCCCGGTATCAATCAATTGTCTTCGATGATCACGCACGGATTGCCAGAGTTCGCCCAGTCCTTCACCTGTTACGGCACTGCATGTCATTGCCTTGGGGTGCCAGCTTCCCTTGGGCTGCAAGATTGACAAGGCTCGTTGATAGGATGCTTTTGCATGTTTGGCATCGTTGATGGTCTGGCCATCAGCCTTGTTTACAGCAATGATATCAGCAAGCTCAAGGACACCTTTTTTTATGCCTTGCAGTTCGTCACCTGCACCTGGCAGCATCAGCACGAGATAACAGTCCACCATCTCGGATACAACCGTCTCGGACTGACCGACACCCACGGTTTCTACCAGAATCACATCAAAGCCTGCGGCTTCACACAGCAGCAGTGATTCGCGGGTGACGCGAGTGACACCACCCAGATGGCCGCCTGTGGGCGATGGACGGATGTAGGCATTCTCGTTCGTGGACAATTGCGCCATGCGGGTTTTATCACCCAGGATGCTGCCACCGCTGCGCTGGCTGCTGGGGTCAATCGCCAGAACAGCCACGCGATGACCCATGTCGATAAGCTTAAGCCCGAGCGCTTCGATAAAAGTACTTTTGCCGACACCCGGTACACCACTGATACCAATACGCATGGCTTTGCCGGTGCGAGGCAGCAGCTGTTGCAACACATCCTGAGCCTTGTCACGATGCCGTGCCAAGTTGGACTCTGTAAGTGTGATGGCACGTGACAGCATAGCGCGCTCGCGCGCCAGTACACCGTAAGCAATTTCCTGAGCTGTTAATGCGTTACTGGACATCAGCCGGCGTCGAAAAGAGCAGGGTGTCCCAGTGACTTACCCAGAGAATCCAGCAGCGAAATGGCCGCTTTCGCAATCACAGTGCCGGGTGGAAATACGGCCGCCGCACCCGCCTCGATCAGAGCGGGTACATCCTGTGGTGGTACAACGCCACCGACAACCACCTGAATGTCGCCACGTCCGGCATTGGTTAAGGCCTCCTTGAGCGCTGGCACCAGCGTAAGGTGACCCGCTGCCAGTGAGCTTGCGCCCACCATGTGTACATCATTATCAACAGCTTGCCTGGCAACTTCGTCTGGTGTCTGGAACAGCGGGCCAATGTCAACATCAAAGCCCAGATCAGCAAAGGCTGTGGCTATCACTTTCTGTCCACGATCGTGCCCATCCTGGCCCATTTTCGCAATTAGAATGCGTGGGCGCCGGCCTTCATGTTCAACAAAGTGTTCCACCCGCTGTTTGATTCTGGGCAAGTAGTCGCTGGTAGACATCGATTGCAGATAAACTCCTTGTATAGATTGTATACGCGCGGTATGGCGGCCATAGACTTCTTCCAGAGCCAGTGATATCTCACCCACTGAAGCACGCGCACGGGCAGCATCCACAGCCAGTTCCAGCAAATTGCCCGATTCTTCTCTGGCGGCTGTAGTCAAGGCGTTTAATGCCTGTGAATGTCTGGCAGGATCTCGCTGAGCGCGTAATTGTTTCAGTCGCTCGATCTGCTGGTCGCGCACTTTTGCATTGTCCACCTTGAGCACATCAACAGGGGGTTCGGTGTCCAGTACCAGCTCATTAACACCCACAACCGTCTGTTCACCTGCATCGATACGCGCTTGTGTGCGAGCGGCAGCCTCTTCGATACGCAGTTTTGGAATACCTGCTTCGATTGCCTTGGCCATACCCCCTTCGACCTCCACTTCGCTGATGTGTTGCCAGGCTTTGCTAGCAAGCTCCTGCGTTAGCGTTTCCATGAAATGGCTGCCACCCCATGGATCAACCGTGTTGCAGAGTCCGCTTTCGTGTTGCAGAAAAAGTTGCGTGTTGCGCGCTATGCGTGCAGAGAAGTCCGTGGGGAGCGCCAGGGCTTCATCAAACGCATTAGTGTGCAGTGATTGGGTATGGCCTGCTACTGCCGCCATGGCTTCGATGCCCGTGCGTGTCACGTTGTTATAGACATCCTGAGCGGTCAGGCTCCAGCCAGAGGTCTGGCAATGTGTGCGCAGGCTCAACGATTTGGGGTTTTTCGGATTAAACTGTTTTACAAGTCTGGCCCACAGTTGGCGTGCTGCCCGAAGCTTTGCCACTTCCATATAGTGGTTCATGCCAATGGCCCAGAAAAATGACAGACGCGGAGCAAATGTGTCCACATCCATGCCTGCCGCAATGCCTGTTCGGATGTACTCAATGCCATCAGCCAGTGTGTAGGCCAACTCAAGATCGGCTGTAGCTCCGGCTTCCTGCATGTGATATCCGGAGATACTGATGCTGTTGAATCGCGGCATTTTCTTTGATGTATACGCGAAAATATCGGCGATGATTTTCATGGAAGGCGCAGGCGGATAGATATAGGTGTTGCGCACCATGAACTCTTTGAGTATGTCGTTCTGAATAGTGCCTGTGAGTTTTTCAGGCGTTACGCCTTGCTCTTCTGCGGCCAGAATGTACAACGCAAGAATAGGCAGCACAGCGCCATTCATGGTCATTGATACACTCATCTTGTCCAGCGGAATCTGATCAAACAGTATTTGCATGTCCAGAATGGAATCAATGGACACCCCGGCCATACCGACATCTCCGGTAACACGCGGGTGGTCAGAGTCATAACCACGATGTGTCGGTAAATCAAATGCGATGGATAGCCCCTTTTGACCTGCGGCCAGGTTGCGCTTATAAAAAGCGTTGCTGTCCTCGGCAGTGGAGAAGCCTGCGTATTGCCTGACTGTCCAGGGTTTGGACACATACATGGTGGGGTAAGGGCCGCGCGTGAATGGTGCAAATCCGGGGTAGTCCGGCTGGTAGCCAGAAGCCTGCCTGTCGGCATAGGTGTAAGTTGATTTGAGCGCTATCCCCTCAGGCGTCTCGCTGAGCGCGGGTGTGGCTGGCACTTGCCTGTCAGTGTCATGCACATTCACATCAACCAGAGGTGTTTGTCGAAAGCTGAAATGTTCCTTTGTCATGACCTGAGCTCCTCGTTGATACCGTGTTCGAAGGTCGTTGAGTCTCTGACAGGTGCAAGTGAGGGTTCAGCAGCTATGGCTTGCTCTGCTGCGCGGTTGTCTGGACGATCCGCTGAGCGTGCGGCTTGATGAGTATCGTCAGCCTGAACGAAGCGGTTTACACCAACGGCAATGCGCTGTTCCTGTTCCATCAGTGTCACGCGTTGTCGGTGGGTGTGCGCGAGGCGGGTTTTCCAGCGACCGCTGTGTAGTTCATCCAGCCAGCCCTCACCTGTATCCGTCGAGGCCAGAGATTCCCAGCTATGTTCCATGAGCTGATGGGTCAGGTTTTCGATGGCGTACGAGCCCGCCATGGGATCACACACTTTAAGCAGTCCGCACTCACGTTCGAGAATAATAGCGATGTTTCGCGCCATTCTATCGCCCAGATGTGTATCAACATTAATGTCAGTGTTGCCTCGACGCTGGAGTGCGTCGTGCGGATGTACAAGTAGCGTATCTGCGCTGCCCAGGGCAGCCGCAGTGCTAGCGCTCAGATTGCGCAAATGATTGTTCCAGGGCTCTGACAGACTGGTGAATCGCTGTGACGTTTCAGCGACGATGACGGCCGGTTGCCTATGTGCTTGAGCATTTGAACCGCAATTGCCCAGGCTGGATACCACGCGCTGCCATAGCGCTCGAATCGCCCGGAGTTTTGCAACACCCAGCAGTATGTCAGCATCCATGGCTACTTGAAAAACGATTTGTTCGCAAGCTTTGTCAATACTCATGCCAGCATCCAGAAGCGCTTCCAGGTAGAGCGTTGCCGTGGCCAGTGCTGCGTGAATCTCTTCAACTGTCGATGCGCCTGCGTTGTGATGAATGGCGGTATCAACCAGAATGCTGCGAGTTGAGGGTAGACGCTGCGAATTGTCCTTTGCGAACTCTGCCATTACCGCAAGCTCATCGCTGATGCTTTGCACCGTAGTCTCTGATACCATGGGTGTTGCCAGCGCAGCACCTACCGGGTCAGCGTTAAAAGCACAATGCAGGGAGGTCGGTTCGATACCCTGCTGTGCAGAACATGCCACCAGCGCGTCCGCACAGGCCGCATAGTGCCTGTTTGATCGGATGCTGACCGGCGCAAGATCCAACTGTGTTCCTGCAAGACACTCAGGCAGCTGTGCTGCGGATGAGATGTGCAATTCAATCGATGTGATACCACCTTGCAATCCTTGTAATATCTGCTCACGAGCTGCTGAGGTTGTCTGTTCTTTATCAACGCGCACGCAAAGCCTGTTATCCCAGCTTGTTCTATCCGAGCTGATGGCAAGATTTACCGAGTGATCGGTTGTGTCATAAAGCACTTCCAGTGGTATGCCCTCAAGGGTGGTCCTGCGGAGCTTGAGAAGCGCATCCGAATCACGTTGCTCGCCACCCAGACCTGCCACCGCCATCTCGACCCATTGCTCGCGAGATGGTGGGGTGAAAAGAGTATCCAGTGACGCCAGAAGGGGCGGTGTATCGGGGCTACTTGTCATGGTAAGGCGTTGCTTCCAGAAATCTCCCTTTCAGTATAGCGCTCTGTTTTGGTGCCGTCGCCTGCCGAGCGTGGCAAGTGTGTGCAAGCAGTGTGGATTAACAAGAGTGTACTGAGTTATGGCGTAAAGTCTCTGTTGTGGCTAACCTACACAGCCTGCCTGACATCCAGCGCATCACGCAGCCAGTCACCAATGAAGTTGATCGATAATACAACCAGCATGATAGCGAGTCCCGGGAAGACGCCTAGCCACCACGCTTGACTGATGAATCCGCGACCATCGGCGAGTATCAGTCCCCACGTGGGAGTGTCGGCGCTCACCCCAAGGCCGAGAAACGACAGACTGGCTTCCCCGAGTATGGCGTAGGAGACGCTGACTGTTGCCTGCACAATAATGGGCGGCATGGTGTTCGGTAAGATATGGCCGAACAATATACGCATGTCAGAAAACCCAAGTGTCCTGGCGGCATCAATGTATTGCTCTTCCCTAACCGACAAGGTCATCGAACGAGCTACACGCGCAAAATCATCAATAAAGGCTAGCGATATGGCGGCAATGATATTGAACAGACCTGTGCCAAACACCGCCACCAGATACACGGCAATGATGAAGTTGGGGAATGCCCATTGCAGATCAATGTAACGCATGATGATAAAGTCCAGCCGTCCACCGTAGTAGCCTGCCAGCAGGCCCAGTGATACGCCGATGATGAGCGCGATGATGACGGTAGAAAAACCGATGAACAACGATATGCGTGTGCCATAAAGGATACGGCTTAATAGATCGCGGCCCAGATCATCTGTGCCCAACGGATGCGCCAGCGATAACTGGCCCATCATGTCCAACGTCATCTCATTCGGATCATTGGGTGCCAGCCAGGGTGCAAAGATGGCGCCGATGACAAACAAAGCCAGTACCACAAGACCAAATTGCGCTTTGCGATCCCTGGCAAGCGTTGCCAGCAAACGATTTTCACGTTTGCGGTGCACAGTCCGGGTCTCGCCCGGTGTGTCGCCCAATGTCTGGCTCGGCGTGGCGCTGTAATCCGTCATGAGAGTCTGATGCGCGGGTCGATAACACCGTACAGGAGATCCACCAGCATGTTGGAGAACACAAAGAAGGCCGACACGACCAGCACTGCACCTTGAACCACAGGATAGTCGCGGTTAAGTATGCCTTCGATCAGTACACGGCCAAGGCCTTTGATGGCGAATACGTTTTCCACCACTACCGCACCGGATATCAGTAACGCAAAGGCTATCCCGATAACCGTGATCACGGGAATCATGGCGTTGGGAAACGCATGGTCCAGCATCAGTGCACGAGGTGTCAGTCCCTTGGATGCCGCTGTACGCATATAATCCGAGCGCAGGGTCTCCAGCAGTGATGAACGGATCATGCGAGCAATGATGGCCGAGAAGGCAGTGCCTACCGCAATGGAAGGTAGTATCAAGTGCTTAAGCCAAAGCCAGAAGCCCTCACTCATTGGCACATAGCCAATAGCCGGAAGCCACTGCAGATTAGCCGCAAATACGATTATCAGCAGTATGGCCAGCCAGAAATCCGGCATTGACAAGCCCAGAAAAGCAAACAGTGACACGGCTGTATCAGTCTTCGTGTTACGCCGCATGGCCGATATGATACCGGCCGGTATACCGATTAGCAGGGCGATGATAAAACCCATTAAAGCCAACGATAACGTGCGTGGCAAAGCTTCCAGCAGTATGGTGGCGACTGGCTGACGACTGCCATAAATGGAACTACCAAAGTCTCCCTGCAGGACATTCACCAACCATTTGAAATACTGAACAATCACGGGCTGATCAAGCCCGAGTTTTGCACGCAATGCGGCTACCTCCTCCTGACCGCCAGCGTCAGCAAGTATGGCTGCAATGGGATCACCCGGAACGATTCTCAGCATGAAGAAAACCAGCGTCGCCACAACAAACATGACAAGCATGGCCCCGAAGAATCGACGCAGCAAGAAGTGCCCCATTAAGAATTGCCCATGGAGTGTTTCATTGCAACTTAACTATTCAGCGTAACGCGATCAAAGTCGTGCAGTCCGGGTATGCGGCTTTCATCAGGGTAGTTGACCGATTTGTGATAAACCTGAATATCCACCGGATGATAGAGAAACGCACAGGCAACCTTGTTGCTTGAAATCAGGTTGGCCTTTTGCACCAGCGCTTTACGCTCATCCGGATCAGCGGTGACCGATTGCTCGGTTATAGCGACGTCAGCTTCTGAATCCGAGAAGAATCCAAACGGTGCGGAAGCCTTGTCGCGTGTCGGGCCATTGAACTTGGAATCAGTGATCATCCAGTCCATCAGGCCATCATCTGGATCATAGTCACCACCGGAGCCCCCGAGACGCATGTCAAAATCCATCTTGTTGAACTCTTCGATCTGTACGGTAAATTCCTTGGTAACAACGTTGACGTTGATACCTAGTACTTGCTTGTAGATATTGGCTATCACCAGACCGTAACGTTTCTGCGACGGTGTGGTAACAAGATCCAGCGTAGGAAATCCTTCTCCATCCGGATAACCCGCTGCTGCCAGTAACGCTTTGGCGCCGTCGGGGTCAAAGGCTTGTTCGGATTGCGCAGCAATACCTTCGTCGTAGTAGAAACCCATGGCAGGGTTGATGGTGCCATATGCCGGTATGCCGTTGCCAAACAGCGCCTGTTTAACAAAAAGATCGCGGTCCAGTGCCTTGGCCAGTGCCATCCGCACCATGAATCCCGGTTCTTTTTTAAGCTCTTCCAGTGGCTTGTTGAAATCGGAAACAGCCATGACTTCTCGCCACGGATTCAACCATACAGACTGGAAGCCCGGTGCCGGTTTGATATCAACGGTAAGATCAGGATTCTCGACAAAGCGGTCAACCAGCTGCGCGGGTAGTGGATTGCCACCGATGTATTGAATGTCACCCGCCTGAAGGGCTGCGGCCAGTGGTTCTGGTCCATCGATTGGTTTGATAACCACTTTATCCAACTGTGGTCGTTGTGGATCAAAGTAGTCTTCAAAACGCTCAAGCACAACGCCCTGACCCAGCTGGTGTTCAGTGACCTTGAAAGGTCCCGTGCCAACAGGCGTCAAGCCGTATTGCGACAGGCCCATGCTCTCCAGTGCTCCGCGGCTGACAATGGTCATTGCGCGTCCTGATGCACGCTCCAGGGCCTTGGGAAGGAAGGAGGCTTGTGGTTTTTTCAATGTAAAGCGCACCTCCAGATCATTCAGTTTTTCAAGCGACGCTACATTGGATATGGCTTTGGAATGAATTGACTGCTTGGGGTCGCTGGAGCGATCAAATGTAAAAAGAACGTCGTCAGCATTAAATGCATCACCGTTATGAAACGTCACGCCCTCACGCAGTTTGAACGTATAGACAAGGCCATCATCTGATACATCCCAGCTCTCGGCGATATCTCCCTGTGCAACCAGGTTGTAGTCGATGTGCATTAAACCCGAATAGACATTTGAGGCCACCTGAAATTGCAATACCTGATTTATCTGTGCAGGATCGAGAGTTACGATCTCTGCGACACCCGACCAACCAGCTGTCAGCGTGCCGCCACTGTTCTGTGCATGGGCAACTCTGGCACCTCCGGGTACAAGGTTTGCCATCGTGAGTACGCCGCTAGCCGCTAGCAAGCGCAGGGTTGCCCGTCGTGTCAGGCTGGCACCAGATAGTGCATCACGACTCAGCCCGAACAGCGGGTCACGTGGATCGTAGTCGTGTGCGTCTTTCCACTCTTGTTCAATGAGTTTCTGTTTGTCTTTTTCGTTGGACATCGTGATTCTCCTTGGCTAGATTGCTTGTTGCTTGTGAGTGTCGTTAAAAGATATTACTGAACTGCATCCTGAACCAGCAGGCAGGCGGCTGACTGAGTCGGAGTGAGTGCTGTCAAGGCAGGGACGATCTGACTGCATTGAGGCATGGCTGCAGGGCAACGTGTGTGAAAGACACAGCCTGATGGCGGATCAGACGGGTTTGGAACTTCGCCCTGCAGCGGTTCAACCTCACGCTGGGCTTCTGTAAATGGGTCGGGATCGGGCACGGCATCCAGCAATGCTTTTGTGTAGGGATGCTGTGGCGATGAAAACAGGGATTCCGAATCTGCTATTTCCATGACGCGTCCCAGATACATCACGGCAACCCGATTGCACAGGTGTCTGACTACCGATAGATCGTGCCCGATAAAAACGTAACTAAGACCCAGTTCAGTTTGCAGACGACCCAGCAGATTAATGATTTGCGCCTGGATGGAAACATCCAGTGCGGATACTGCCTCGTCGCAAATGATAAGCTCCGGCTCCATGGCCAGCGCACGTGCGATGCCTACGCGTTGACGTTGTCCGCCGGACATCTCATGAGGGTATAGCTCCATGAACCGTGCGGGTAACTCGCAAAGGTCAAGTAGCTGTGCCACACGTTGTTTAATACCATCGCCTTGTGCCAGTGCATGAACACGCAGTGGCTCTGCGATAATTTCGAGCGTTGTATTGCGTGGATTGAGACTGGAAAAAGGATCCTGAAATATGGCCTGAACCTTTCGACGAAAGGGCGCGAGTTGATGGCCTGTGAGTGTGGTCACATCAACGCCGTCATAGCTGACATGACCGTTAGTGGCATCAACCAGGCGCAGGATGGCCCGTGCAACCGTGGTCTTGCCACAGCCTGATTCACCGACAATACCCAGTGCTTCACCCCGGGCCACGTTGAAGCTGACGCCATTGACCGCTTTCACATCACCCATGGTTCGCTGTAGTAGTCCTGCCTTGATGGGAAAGTGCACATGCAGGTTATCCACCTGCAACAGGTGTTCGTTAATCATGCGAGTAGCTGCCAGTTCCAGCAAGCAACTACATGTTCATTGTCGTTTGTCATTGCAGGAACAGTACGACGACATTCGACCGTTGCATGAGCGCATCGCGGGTTGAAGCGGCAGCCACTGATGACATCAAACGGATCGGGTGGTGCACCGTCAATCGGGTGCAATGGATCACTGCGTCGACTGTCCATCCGTGGCACAGAGCGCATCAAGCCTTGCGTATAAGGGTGTCGCGGTGAACGATACAGATCCCTGACATCCGCCTGTTCGACGACACGGCCTCCATACATGACGACAACCCGTTGTGCATGACGTGCCACGATGCCCAGATTATGGGTGATCAACACGAGCCCCACTCCGTTGTCGCTGCAGAGTGCTGACATCAGCGATAGTATCTGAGCCTGAATAGTCACATCCAGTGCTGTGGTTGGCTCGTCAGCCAGAATTAGCTTGGGCTTGCAGGCCAGTGCGATGGCAATCATGATGCGTTGACGCATCCCACCCGAGAGCTGATGGGGATATTGTTTTAGCCGACGTTGTGCATCAGAGATGCCGACCTGTTCAAGCAGATCCAAAGCGCGTGCCAAGGCCTGCTTGCGAGAGAGATTCAGGTGCAGCAACATGCCCTCGCACAACTGGAAGCCGATGGTTTTAACAGGGTTGAGTGATGTCATGGGTTCCTGGAACACCATGGCTATGTCTGCACCTCGACGTGCCCGCCGGTAATCGTCCGATGATTGCAACAGATCCTGTCCGGCAAACACTATCTTGCCTGCCGCGGGCACAAGCTCTTCGGAGAGGAGTCCCATCACGGCCAATGCGCTCAGCGATTTTCCTGATCCGCTTTCACCCACAATAGCCAGAGTTTCACCACTGTCCAGTTCCCACGAGGCGTTGCTGACGAGCCGATGCCTGTCAGCGCCTCTCTTGAGGTCAATGGCCAGATCCTGAACGCTCAACAGCATGTAGTTGATTTTATTTGGCAATGAAACATCAATGCGACTACCGTTATCCTTGAGGTACACAATACATAGAAAACCGGGGCTAGCCAACAAATGACTTATTCAATCGTTGCACGTGATCCTGAGACGGACGCTGTCGGCATTGCTGTTGCCAGTTGTTTTTTTGCTGTCGGTTCGCTGGTACCTTACATCCGGCACAATGCAGCGTTTGCTTCTCAAGCATTTGTCAATCCCATGTGGGGTGTCGAGGGCGCAGCACGACTGAGCGCAGGTGAGAACGGTGCATCTGTCATCGCAGATTTCATTGCACGTGATAATGGACAGGCCATTCGACAAGCGCACTTAATTGATGCAAATGGTCACTGTGCAGCGCATACCGGTGCACAGTGCGTGGACTGGGCAGGACATGTTTCAGGTACCGGGGTTTCGGTGGCAGGCAATATGCTGGCCGGCGCGCGTGTGGTTAACGACACACTCGCATGCTATCAGGACAACAGCGCTTTGGAATTCAGCGAACGTCTGCTTGCTGCCATGGAAGCAGGCGAGCTGGCCGGTGGCGATAAAAGAGGCAGACAGGCGGCGGCCCTCTGTATTCATCACTCACAGGATTATCCAGCACTGGATCTACGGGTTGATGATCATGCTGATCCGTTACACGAGCTGCGCCGGTTACATCGGGTCGGGCAGGAGCGTCTGGTGCATTTTGTGCCTACGTTTGCTACTGCAATCAATTTTTCGGGAACAACAGATCGCACAGAGCTTGATCAGGCCCTTGCCGAGCAAGAGGCTCAACGGGCGCGTGATGGCGTACTATCAGTATCTCTAGCCACCACGACTCATATGTAGGAGCCATACCTGTGCTTTTTCCATCTCCACCGCCTTACCAGTCTCAACGATCAGCCACCATGGCAGAAAACATGGTAGTTGCCTCACAGCCACTCGCAGGACAGGCAGGGCTATCGATGTTGGCTCAGGGAGGCAATGCGGTGGACGCTGCACTGGCAACAGCCATTACGCTCACACAGGTAGAACCTACCGGCAATGGTCTGGGATCAGATGCGTTTGCCATCGTATGGGATGGCAAGCAGTTGCACGGATTGAATGCATCAGGCCGCTCTCCCGCAGCATGGTCGCCAGAGCGTTTTGCAAAGTCCGGTGGTATTCCTGATCGCGGTTGGGACACGGTCACCGTACCGGGTGCTGTTGCGGGATGGGTTGAGTTACACGCTAGATTTGGCAAATTACCGTTTGAGAAATTGTTTGAGCCGGCCATCAGGTACGCTGAAACTGGCTTCGTCGTCTCGCCGATCATTGGCAAGTTGTGGGGAATGGCAGCCACCGAGCTGCACAACCAGCCAGGCTTTGCAAAACACTTCGTCCCTGGCGGTTCTGCACCCAGGGCAGGTGAGCGGTTTACCAGTGTGGATGCCGCGCGCACGCTTTGTTCAATCGCAGAAACCAAAGGCGAGTCGTTCTATCGTGGTCATCTGGCCGAGCTGATGGCAGCAGACTGTGCGAAGCACGGTGGGGTATTGAGTGTCGATGATCTTGCCAACAACAAGCCTGACTGGTGTGGCACGGTTTCCCAGCAGTTTGATGACTTCAGCTTGCACGAGATTCCGCCAAATGGTCAGGGCATCGCTGCATGCATGGCACTCGGGATTCTTGCGCATACCGATATTCGGGATTGTGCAGGCCCTGATGATCCGAAAAGTCTGCACTTGATGTTTGAAGCGATGAAACTGGCTTTTCGTGATTCGGCCGCCTTTGTCGCCGACCCCGCATTCATGTCGGACGTCATGTCAGAGCATTTGCTCGATCCTGACTATCTTGCGGCAAGAGCACAGCTTATCGATCCTGATAAGGCGCAGGATTTTCACAGTGGATCCCCGAAACAGGGCGGCACCGTTTGCCTGTCGGCAGCAGATGCCAGCGGAATGATGGTTTCGTTCATACAGTCCAACTATGCAGGTTTTGGTTCTGGTGTGGTCGTACCCGACACAGGCATTCATTTGCAGAACAGGGGTTGCGGTTTTTGTCTGGAGCCCGGGCATCCCAATGAGGTGGCCGGTAGCAAGCGCCCCTTCCATACGATCATTCCGGGTTTTATCATGGGGAAGATTGATCCCATCATGGCCTTTGGTGTTATGGGGGGGATGATGCAAGCCCAGGGGCATGTACAGATGGC
>CAYGSW010000097.1:0-4676 GCA_964352535.1 uncultured Granulosicoccaceae bacterium
TTGTATGTTCCACTACACTAGCTTAGCGCAGCATACACAAATACGCCGATGGATATACAAGTGCAAACAGAGCAAGACGCCATTCACAATCTGGTTTTCACCTGCCAGCACTGGATTTAATATGACTCACGCCAGAGACTGTATTAAGCCGTTTTTTGGGAATAGTCGATGTAACCATTCATTGCATTAAAAGCGCTGGCAGTGAGCTAGTATATTGTGAACGTCGAGGCAGATCGAATCTGACGAATGGATGCCTGGATGCCTGGATGCCTGGATGCCTGGATGCCTGGATGCCTGGATGCCTGGGTGGCGCCGGTTTCCTTAGTCTGCAAGTAAGTGCGCGTACGTTCCCATTGCTGTCATTGATTAAGTGAGTGTTCTCTCATCAATAAAATCCTCAAAAAGGCCGTGTCAATTTACATGTGTGCCTTTCTTGTCACTATATACAGTGCCGTCCGTTTAGTTTGTTCAGTCACTGATTCCGAAACGCCACGCTATGGCCTTAAAAGGATTCTAAGCGTCGTCGGTGTTTTGCTATTTGGAGGATCTGTGTGGGCGGCGCTTCGTTAGTCGCGCTCTATGTGGGTGCTGTCGTCAGTTAGTGCGGCTGCCTGCCCATTTCCGTGTCAATAACGTAAGCTACGCCAGAGCCTGCAGCGCACAGATATCACACCACACTCAACGTCAACGGGAGAGCGTGAAAAAAGCGCTAACGTGCCGTACACAGTGCAAAAACCGATAGACACAGTATGTACGCCCACAAATTGATTGATCGCCTTTGCTAGCCGATTGTTGTTGGTAAAAAATGCGAATTGAAGACAGCCGACACGATGGGCATCGTGAATGCAGCAAGGAAGAGCCAGAACGGAAGGCTCACAGCACTCTGACTGATTAAGGACTCTATTAAATCGTCACGACTCATGGCAAATGCAGTGATCGCCAACACCCCACCAGTGACCAGACCTAGCCGATTGCAGTTCAAATAGAAGATGACTAGCCCCGTTAGTGATTGATTAATAGGCGTTATTTATCAATAGGGCAGTGAAATGTATGCCACGTTTCAACGATTTTATATGTTATCCGACACTCCTGTGGTAGTCATGGCGTATTCTATTGCGCATCCGCACGTACTGCGCATCTGCACGAGTTTGCGGGCCGGAGATCACAAACAGGTGCATCAATACTGGGGCCTCTATCTCAGTCAGCAATTTTTTACACAGCCTTAAAGATGCGTCCCTTTGCCGGATTATCTGAATACAGATGCAATGTGAATACCGTTGAATTTTCTGTTCTCACCCGATGAATCAAATTATCGAATTGACCTTCACGAGTGATGCTGAAGATACAGTCGCCAGGGAGCATCTCACAGGTGGACACGTGCTGCGCTTCGGTCTCATTAACCGGTTCAAACATATCCATCACAATTCGCCCATCCAGCACCTGATAATAGGCAAATGATGGATGCCCGTGGATAGTTGATGTTACATTTTTCTCCCAACGGCAGATGAAACCGATCCAGTTGTCTTGTGCGCCGATGATATGCCGACTGTATGTGTCATGCTTTGGCAGCGTGCTGAGATGTTCTGCGTAGGAAAGCGTAACCTGGCTTAGCCTGGACGCTAATTGCTTGCTATGCGGGCAATGTGGTTCGATGCCGTTCGATCTTAGTGTTTTGGTAGTCAGTAACTGCTCAAATACAGGGGAGAACGCGTCGCGTGCATCATGCGTTTGCTTGTCGGCAAGGATAGAGTCAAGTGCTACGCACATTGCAACACCTCCTGATCAAGTTCTGCCGCCGCCGCCAGCCACTGGTCGAAGAAGGTGTGAATGTCTGATTCGGTAACATCCTTGTTGGTGATAATAAGGCGAATCGTCAGTTCATTACCCAGGTAGGCGATATTCACAAATGAGCTGCCTTGCCGATGCAAGCGTTCGCGGACTGTCTTGTTGAAATTGTTTAGATCGTTACTGTGGCACGCTTTGGTCCTAAAGCATATATTGTTGATCCAGCGCTCGCTTTGTAGTTCGAGGGTAGACTCTGCCTCGATACGCTCCTCGGCAATTCTCGATAGGCGCATGAATTTATCGATTCTGTCTGTGAAACCCTGTTCGCCGTAATATACATACTCCAGCCACATTTTCAGAACGTCGACCCGACGACCACATTGCAGGGAGTAGGGGCCAAGATCCTGACGCTCTTCGGTGTCGTGGAAAATATAGGACGTATCACCCAGGTTGCATACGAGATCAAAGCAGCCGGTCTGGCGTGTAAATAGCACGCCGCACATCAATGGGACACCGAGCATCTTGTGTGCATCCCAGGTCATTGAGTCTGCTTTATCAGCCCCTTTGAGAAATTTTTTTTCTTCACTCGAAAATGCCACTGCGCCGCCCCAGGCACCATCGACATGTAACCAGCAGTCATAACGCTTGGCAATGTCTGCCAAAGCATCGAAATCATCGTAAGCGCCGCGAACAGTTGTGCCAGCTGTGCCAATGATGCTGACAGGTACAATCCCTGCTTTCACACAAGCTTGAACTTGTTTTTCAAGTGCATCCGTTCTCATTACTCCGCGCTCGTCTGTGTCGACCTTGTAGAGCGCATCAAGTCCAATGCCCGACATGACAGAAGCCTTGTCCATTGAATAGTGTGCATCGCTGGAAACGAAAACGGCACATTTTGGCAGACCGCTTAGTCCGGATTGCTTGAGTTGGGGGAATTTCTGGTGCAACGCCAGTAGAAGGGCAATGTAGTTGCTGTTGCTACCGCCGGTGGTGACTTGAGCCTCACCGCTGCTGAAGCCAAAAACGTTTTTGAAAACGTTAAGCATCTCGTTTTCCATGATGGTCGCTACTGGCGCTACTTCATAGGTATACATTGACGTGTTGGCTATAGCCTCAATGACACTACCGATCAGCGCAGGGTCAGACTGCCCTGCCCACAACTGATTAAAATATTGTGGGTGGGCTGTTTTAACGCTGTTTTCGAGATAGGTGTCAACGGTTGCCCAGACACTGTCCCAGGACTGACTCCCAATATGGATATCCAGAGACTGGAGCTTGCTTTTCAGCGATGAATAGTCTTGGTAGTCGACCACTTTGCCTGTTTTTCGCTGGCTGGCATAGTGCCGCAGTACGCTTGCCAGATCGGAGAACAGATCATGCTCATTGGTGTTCGACGCAGAATTTGACGGTTTCATTCCAGTTAGGTTGTGCCTTGATATTCTCTTGCACATACAGACTTGATTTGCGCTTCGGAGTTCAACTCGTACGATATCGCAATGCTTTCAGAAGCGTAACCTTCGTAGTCCTGGAGAGTGTGGCGCTTCACAGAACGTGTCATTGCTTGCTAAGCTAGACATCATTTGCCAACTCATTAAACGACATCCGAGATCAAGGGACTAAAAACTTTCGCCGATGAGCCCATGCCAGCCTTTTTCAATAGCCATTCCTGATGAGACCCTTCAGTCTATTCAGACGCGTGTGCGTGAATATCCCTGGCATGAAATGCCTGATGATGGTGGATGGGAGTACGGCACCAACCTGGATTACATGAAGGAATTCTGTGACTACTGGGTGTCAGGCTTTGATTGGCGAAAGCAAGAGGCCCGAATAAATCGCTACTCTCATTTTAAAGCGCTCGTGGATGGGATTGACATACATTTTATTCATGAAAAAGGCAGTGGTAAGAATCCAAAACCACTTATCATTAGTCATGGCTGGCCAGGTACTGTTGTGGAATTTCTGGACTTTATCGATTTGCTAGCGCATCCTGAGAACTATGGTGGTCGTATTGAAGATGCATTCGACGTGGTTGCTCCCTCGTTACCGGGATTCGGGTTCTCTGGCCGTCCACCGCGACCCTATGGTCCGAGAAAGATGGCGACTATTTTCAATAGTTTGATGACCGACGTTCTTGGGTATGACACCTATATTGCTCAGGGTGGGGATTGGGGTGGTGCCATATCAAGTTGGCTTGGGTTTGACCATGCAGAGGCCTGTGTGGCGATTCACATCAATATTCTTACCATGCGACATAGAGATGCCCCAAAGAGCGCTGAAGAGATTTCATGGGCTGAGCAGTTTGAAAAGGATCAGCTCGTCCAGGATGGCTATCGCACGCAGCAGGCAACCAAGCCTCAAACCCTGAGTTACGCCATGATGGACAGCCCGGTTGGTGTGGCGGCCTGGATACTGGAAAAAATGCATGGCTGGTCTGATACGACCGGCGATGATGTGGAAAGTGTCTATACCAAGGATCAGCTCCTGACTAATATCATGGTCTACATCGTCACCAGAACATTCAACACGGCCTCTTGGATTTACTACGGCCGTCGTGAAGAAGGCGGAAGAGTCCTGTCACCGGAGGGGCTACGCGTTGAAGTGCCTACGGGCTGTGCCCTTTTTCCTGCTGAACTTCTGGCCTGGCCGCCACGAAGTTATGCAGAACGGATCTACAACATCACGCAATGGACTGAAATGCCGCGAGGAGGGCATTTTGCCGCGATGGAAGCGCCTGAACTGCTGATAACTGATATTCGAACATTTGCCCGTGGGCTGGATTGGTAAGAGCGTGAGTCGTTGGAAATGACATCACTGTTCAATGACAACCGGAGCCTGACTATTGGTTATGAATAACCCAGGCTAGGCATTCGCTTCAGGTGGCAGGAAATCCA
>CAYGSW010000097.1:4776-19615 GCA_964352535.1 uncultured Granulosicoccaceae bacterium
GAAATCCATATCATGTGCGGCTGATAAACGGACGACCTCTTCAACATCTTCCAATTCATGTAGCGCTTCAAACATAGCGCTTTAAACAGCTCTTTCAGTTTGCCCACGGGCGATACACAGAAAAGTGCCCGTACGGGCTGGTCAGACTTGTTGAAATAGCCATAAGATATGCCTTTTGGCATTGGCACTAAATCACCCGGACCTGCCTAGATCCACTCACCGTCAATTTGCAGATCCAGCTCACCTTCCTGCACAAGTATGAATTCATCTTGTGTGGGGTGAACGTGGACGGGAACACTCGAGCCGGGGGCGCTGTTAGCCTCAAAGGCAAAAGTTGAATCACAGATTGCTTTCGGATAGTAAACCTGCCCGAGAATATTCCACTCAACGTCATCAAACCCCTCGGTGTCTTGCGTGACACCTTTCGCGAGAATTGTGTTCTTCTGCTGCAGTGGCTGTTGAGAGTGCTGACAAACGTACTACAAAAATTTAGAGGTCAGTCCGGAAGTCTGTTTTTTTTGGGCTTTGCTCCCTTCTTTTCTACATCGCGTTGGCACGCTAACACAGTCACTGCTGTTAACGGCCGATGAAGCCGCTTGTGAAGGCAGCGCCATATCGTTCATGCGAACGATGTAGCCTCAATGAGATTAGTATGGCGCTGCACACTATTAGTGCGTGATCTTACCTGCGATTAACGAGCTTGTATTTTGCTGGGACACTCAACTGGCTTTCACGAATTTCATTGATCTCAATAGACTGCACTTCCTCAACGAACAGCATGATAGGAGCAAGAGCGATTTCGCGTTTCTTGGCGTCTACTTTCTTGTCAACTTCCTGCTTGATCACTTGCTTGCCAACTGATTCAAGCAAACCCTTCAAACTGCTGGTGTTTAATCGACTCTCTTCTTCGGCCTCAGGCTCTGGAGGTGCTGCACATGTATCGTTGCGTGCGTCCCATTTTATTTTACGTGAGACAGGATAACCTTCGATAGTGGCTGCATCTGCCATGAGATTTTTCAAGCTCGCAATCTCAGTCTCACTGAAAATATTGAGCATATGTTTCGTAAACAACTCAATAACCTCTTTGGGAAGGGCTTTCTGAACGTTTGTGGGGTAGGTTTGCTCCAGGGCATTTGCATATTTCTGATCAAACGCATTCTGCATGCGGAGGGCATCTGCGATCAGTGGGGTCTCTGGTGTGGTCCAGAGGTTAACTTCCACAATGTTTTCTAACTGCTTACCTTCTGAATCGCTGGCCGTCATACGCCAGTCAATCAGGTATTCATTTGCATCGAATCCATTGATGTTCCGAGTCTGTCCGGTACTCTTGATATTGAATGTGTTTTTCATATCGGATATCTGGCAACTGGCGTCTTGTTCGTTGTCAAAATCACCTTCTTGCTCTTCCTCATACTCTGCACTGAGCAACCCATCAAAAGCTGAGCGGCATCCTCCAAGAGGGCACTCACTGTAGTTCTTTCTCTTGTTGTCCATGGCCCATTCAAGATTCCTGTCAAGCCGGACAATATTGCTGCGATCCTGCTTTCCTCCAAAACGGCTCAGAATTGCGCCGGTATACTTGAACGTATCGTCTCGGCGGCTTATGTCAGATGTGGTGCTGGATGTAAACGTGCCTTCATGGCCACCCAGGCCCTTCACACCACTATTGGACACAGTAGATTTGATAATGGCTGTTCGGACCAAGGGTGTTGTGTCTTCCACAGGTGTGGCTGCACAGCCTGCAATGGTGATAGTTGTTATGCCAAGTACAGCGCTGCGAAAAGCAGAATTCATGCGTCATCTTCCGGTTGATAATCGAGGGCGTATGGTATCCACATTTGCCATGACACGCAGTGATATTTCCCTACAAGTGATGTTGCACTTCAAACGAGAAGTGTGATCTTGTCAGCAACATTGCGTGAAAGGGGACGTCTGGTTGAATGGTTTGCCAGCACGAGGTTTCCTGTGCTGGCTATCAATCTTGTAATCGACTATGTTGTTCGATTTCGGGTAGGCAACTCTTCAGTGCTAGTTTTGAGCTTTTTCAAGACCAGCGAGCATGGCAGCTCCAGAGTGCATGCGGTAACACATCGTATTGTCATAACTCATCACCAAAAGACACTGGTATTTTTGAACACCTCTTTCGAGCAAATATCTATCGTCATGGCAATACCATCACCTTACAATTGTGAGTCATTAGCTTCTGCGAATTCGGACAACTTTCATACTCTCGAACTCCATCCCTGCCACATTTTCGGTTTGTGGGTAGTACGTGAGATTCACTGACGCACCCTCAAGGCTTCGATATTTTTTGTGTCTGTTGTATTTAAACGGGACATCATAGCCCTCCAGCATCAGCGTGTTTTTAATCCATTCTCCGTTTTCGCGCTGGACATGGCTGCGTACTTTTACGGCATCCAACTGGTTGAGTGGTGGGTTTTTCCTGAGTAGTTTGTTGATGTCAGATTTCACTGCGATGGCTGTTCTGGATTAGATAGGTATGGCTGGCAGGTAATGGTAAATACTCAGCGTAGAACAAATCGCTTGTAGCCGTCATTGGCTTCTTTCTCACAGATGTCACGGTACTTGTCCAGTCCGCCTGCGTATGGCATGAATACACGCGGTTTGCCAGGAATGTTTGCACCCAGATACCAGGAGTGTCTGACGGTAGGAAGTAGTGTCTTGTCAGCTTCAGCATTGACTTCATTAACCCAGGAATCTACTGACGAGGCGGGACTTTCTATTGTGTTGTGCTGATTCTCTATAATGTAGGCGATGCAATCGCTGATCCACTCAACGTGCTGTTCAATGGCGGCCGGCATATTGGTCAGCACACACGGGCTTCCAGGGCCTGTGATAGTAAACAGATTGGGAAAGCCTGCCACTTGCAATCCAAGATGATTGCGCGGCCCGGCAGACCAGGCGTCGCAGAGTTTCAGGTTATTGCGTCCGCGAATATCCATCCGCAATAACGTGCCGGTGATTGCGTCATAACCCGTCGCAAAGACAAGTACATCCAACTCATGATGTCTCTGTGAGGCGGAGCCATCACTTTCCACGCAATGACAGACAATCCCATTTTTGCTGATTCTTGAGATTGGCGTTTTGCGAAGATCAATCAGCTCTACGTTGTCTCTGTTGTAGGTTTCGAAATAGTGTGTGTCTATTGGTGGGCGCTTCGCCGCATAGGGGTGGTCGATATCAGCAAGTGACGATGCTGTCTCCGGATCGTTGACAAGGTGTCGTATTTTTTCGCGGATAAATTCTGCGGCTGTTGCATTGGCTCTCTCGCTACTCAGCAAATCAGAGAATGCAGCGCGAAATTTCAATCCCCCGGTTTGCCAGGCGTTTTCATAGATTGCGTTTCGTTCATCAGCAGGTGTCTCCAAAGCCTTCTGATCTTTGACACGCCAGCCATGTCCGTTGCCATTGCTGCGCGTGATTTCGCGAATCGCTTTTGCGTTACGCTTGTAGGCGTTGCGGGTTTCAGAATCGAGAGCGTGATTGCGCGCCGGCACGCTGTAGTTGGCAGTACGCTGAAAAACACTGAGGTGTCTGGCGGTTTGAGCTATCACCGGTGCTGATTGTATTCCGGTAGAACCTGTACCTATCTGGCCAACACGCTTAGCCTCAAACTGAACTCCCTCGTGTGGCCATTGCCCAGTGTGGTAGCACTCTCCCTCAAAATCGTTGAGGCCATCAATGTCCGGGATGTTGGCACTTGATAGGCATCCTACTGCCGTTATCAGAAAGCGGGCATGAAACAGGCGACCATCATCTGATTCTATGTTCCAGCAATAGTCCTTCTCATTGTATCGGGCCGCTACAACCCGCGTTCCAAATTCAATGCTTCGGTGTAAGCTGAAACGGCTTGCAACATGATCCAGATAGTCCAAAACTTCTGCGGCACCTGGATAGCGTTCGGACCAGTTCCATTCGTTGGTTAGCTCTTCTGAAAATGTATAGCAATAGACATGACTCTCAGAGTCGCAACGTGCCCCCGGGTAGCGGTTCCAGTACCAGGTTCCACCAACTCCCTCACCGGCCTCAAGTACCTGAACAGACAGACCAAGTTTTTCACGTAAGCAATACAGTTGGTAGAGTCCTGAGAATCCGGCACCTATGATCAGAGCATCGAGCAACCCGGGTGCTGAGTGTGATGTGTTCATTGAGAGTGCTTGTCGCAAATGACGTCAGTGTGAAAAGTGTACTTAAAAAGCGCAAGTTACACAGACACCGCGTACACGTGTTCGTAATTGCTGCGTGCCGCCAAATTTGTAATCAAGGGTTGTCAAACGGATGGGCAATGGTAGAAAGGAACGCTCAATAGGGGCATACGACACGCAAGACGGCGTTGGCCAGAAAACGGCCGGATGCAGGGTAGCGCAGATGTAGAACATCAAATCAGTCTGTTTTTTCAGTACCAATGATGGTACAGGCTATCGTGCCGCACGATGATACCGACGTTCGTGTCTAGACGATCGTGTAAATGATAGACCGATGAAACGGATGCCAATTCCAAAGCCCGGATCGAGCTTCTACAGCCTTTACCACGAGCGAAAGCCTGTGAGCAAAAGCCGTTCAACAACGACGCTGTACGGCAAAAACCGGCGTTATGACAATGTGTCGTTCATATTTCCGGTAGATGTCACGCAGATATCACTCTGGACGCGTATAGGGTTCAATTTCCTCCAGTTCAAGCTGGTAGCCGGCTTCGGCAAGAGCGCTCGTTTTGGTGTCAACGCGCAGTTTGCCGATAGCCCACACCGGACTGTACATGTCATCCACCTCAATGGCCTCGGCGGGCATGGCATGAACTATCTGATTCGCTGGTGGCGGTGGCGTATGAATGCAAGCACCGAGATAAGGAACCAACAGAAATTCCTCAAGTTTCATCTGTCCATCGAATTCCAGTGGTGTTATGTAGGCTGGAAGCTTTACCCGCATGCCATCGAGTGTGGCGACGGTGGGTGCGTAGTAGAACTCCTTTTCTAACTGCGCAATGATGGCTTTTGACTCAGGGCTACCATCCATCAGCTTATCGATTTCATCCTGCGTCATGGTCTCGAACGGATTTTCTGGTTGTTTGAAATCTGCGGGAATGAGTTCTTCCCACGAGATTTCAGTTAACGCCGCCACAGACTCGGCCGAATCGTCGGCTTTATTACATCCAGCCAGGCTCAGCACGCAAAGCACAATGGCTGTCACAGCGACTCTGGTGGTGGATAGATAACGTGCGTTTTTCATGGTGCTCTCCTGATAAATCCTGAATTTGACAGTGCCTTATAGTTTTTGTGTCATGCCGTCGGCTAATGAGGTGCGATATGCGGCAAGGGCTGGGATTAACCCGGCTACCATGCCAGCCAACAACACGCCGTATAAGATCATGATACCTTGCGCGTCAGGTAGACTGACCGGGATCACAAGACCATAGTGATCGCTGATCCACCAACCAATTGACAACAGGATTATGTAGTGAAGCAACAATCCTGTAGCCACCCCCAGAATGGTCAGACCGGTCGATTCAAGCCCTAGCAAGGTAAATACGTGTCTGGGGCTGGCACCGGTAGCTCGAAGAATAGCCATTTCGCGACGCCGCTCGCCAAGACTTGCCAGAAGTACAGACACCAGATTTACAAGTCCTGCCACCACCACACTGATAGAGATAAAAAACAGGGCTTTTTCCGCAACGCCGATGAGATTCCACAGCTCTTGCAGTGCGACGGCAGGCAGAATCGCCAGCAGGGGTTCCTGTCGGTAGGTATTGATACTGCGTTGTTCGCGAAACACCGCTGCACGAGACTCAAGACCTACCAACAGCGCCGTCACGGCCTTCGGAGTTAGATCCATGTTGCGTATAGCATCGACCGTTAAGTCGCTGTTAGCCTGGCGCCCCGACTGCCAGTCCATGTGCATGGCTTCAATGCCTTCCAGGCTGACATGCACGGATCTGTCAACCGGTGTGCCGGTCGGGGCGAGAATACCGCTTATGCGAAATGGACGTTCGTCGTGCTCAACCAGAGAAACTGAGCCAGTGCCGTGTCCGATAATGATGGGTTGGCCGATTGAATACTCCAGCGCTTTTGCTACCTCACTACCAATAACAGCATCAAAGACATCGTCAAGCCCCTGTCCTTGTGCAATCCGCAGAGCCTGATCACTGCCATAGCGAAAGTGCGTGAACATGTCTTGCGTGGTGCCAACGACCCGATAGCCTTCGTGTGAGTCACCCAGTGAGATTGGAATGGTCCACTTGACGGCGTCGCGTTGCTTTATATCCTTGACGGTCTCCCAGCTGATGTTGTTCGTGGCGTTGCCAATTCGAAACACAGAATACAGCAGCAGTTGTATTGATCCGCTTCGAGCACCGACGATCAAATCTGTGCCTGAAACAGTTTGCGCAAAGCTGTTGCGTGCTTCAAGACGGATTTTTTCAACCGTCAGGATCAGGGAAACGCTCATGGCCACGGCCAGAGTTGCCAGCAGCACGGTGCTCCAGCGATTGCGCAGGCTTTGCCAGGCAAGTACTAGCATATGGACAGGCTCAGAGGATCAACAACGCTTGCCTTGTTGACACTTGCCAGTTCGATGGTTCGGTCAAAGTGCCCGGCCAGTGAATCATCGTGGCTGACAAACAACAGGCTGGAGCCTGCGGTGTTGGCTTCTGCAAAAAGCAGATTGATGAAGGCGCTGCGAGTATCGGAATCCAGTGCAGAGGTTGGTTCATCTGCAATGATCAGCGGCGGACTTCCTATCAGGGCGCGAGCAACTGCCACGCGTTGTTGTTGGCCAACGCTCAACTGTGTTACGCAGGTTTTCATCATTGCATCTGCTGGCAATTGCATGGCTTCGAGCAAGCGCAGGCATTCAGCCTGTATGGATTCATTGTGTGCTAGCGCGCGTTGCTTTCTGGAAGGTGAAAAACGACAAGGTAATGAGATGTTATCGATCACCGAGAGAAACGGTAGCAGGTTGAATTGCTGGAAGATGTATCCGATAGTGTCCGCACGAAACTGGTCGCGTCTATATCTGTGCAATGCGCCAGTATCAACACCATCAACGATAGTACTCCCAGACTGGGCCTGCAATACGGCGGCAACAAGGTTAAGGAGGGTGGTTTTGCCTGACCCCGAAGAGCCACGCAAAAACACTCTTTCGCCTCTATGCACCGTGAGCTCCTCCAGATCCAGCACCAGAGTGTCAGTGTCAGACCATCCGAACTTCAGATCATTTATCTGAACGATGGCGTCTGGATCTGTTGTTGCATCAGACATGCGTTAGTTGTCCACCTGCCCCGAGTACGGTAACTGACAAGCATCGGGCGGGTTGTCGTAGACCGACATCAGTTCGCCGCAGCAAGGCTCAGACTGGAGTTATCGGCTGTTAGTTCCATACTGGTAGCACCTTTGGGGCCGATTACCTGGACGTCAAGCTCTTCGAATCTTTCCCATACATCAAAAATGGCCACTTCCACAGCGTCCAGTGAAGCAGTATCGGCGCAGCTGAAAATGTATTCGGCGAAAATTGCGGAATGAGTATCGTCATCGTGATCCGAATGGCCATGACCGTGATCATCGTGCTCCATGGAGTTGTCAATATTGACGGTATCGATGCTGCAATCGGCGCCAACAAAGTTGAACAGATCGTTTGGTGACTGCAGAGCTGCAAGTGCCGCGTCCACAAGCTGTGTTTGCTCATCATTCGCGGGTGCATGCTCGAATCCGACGAGATTGTCCCAGGGGGCCTCGAACTCAATGTAGACCGAGGTGCCTTCGATGGCGATATTGAGTGAGCCTGCGCCGTGATCATGCGCGTCCAGTTCACGATCGGTCTGGGCGAGACTAAGGGTTGGCAGCAGGCACAATGCTGCCACTGTAGCGTAATTTTTCATGGTTGATTCCTGACTGGTTAAAGAACAGCCCTGCACGGGTTGTTGCAGATGCTGTTGTGAACTTATCGAGCAAAGATCAAGTTCTGATATCGTCAGGCGGGCCGCGGATTGTAATCGGCCCAGTTGCCGTTGTCAGGCAAAGATAGGGTGTTGACAGGGTCTGCAGCTGTAAGCCGGGCGGCGAAACATCGGTGTTCAGACCCGTTGTCAGTGAACCGGGGGTTGCCAGCAGGACATGGTAGAACAGGCAGCTGATTGTGTTGTCTGTGTGCTCTGTTGGGCTGAAAAACTCGTTGTAATACCGATTCTGGTGCCCGCCAGGCGTTTGCAAGGATCCATGCGAATGATCGCCATGCAGTGTAGAGGAGCCGCTGTAGGCCACGGCAGGTGTAACGTGCTCGACGACGTGAATAGAGGCAGCCACCTGATTGAAAACCAGGGCTAGTAAGACCAACAAGCTGAGGGGGGCGCGTGTTCTCATCAGTTGAGTATATTTTTTAAGGCTCCGTGTCTGATCTACTGCGTGTCGAAAGACTAGCATAGTGTACGCCGTGGCGACTTAAAATCGGGTTGCAAGCCGTGCAAGACGAATTTTCCGGTTACTCGGCACCGCTACTCAAGTACAACGAATGCTCCGACTCGTTCGATTTCAAGATCTGATAGTAGAAATATTTCGTGCTACGATGAGACCTCGCGGTGTTAATAATGCTAAAAACCACTACCCGATAACCAGTGGGCCTTTATCTCCTCAAGCGCTTGCTCAACTACGCAATCCTGTTAGTTGTTGCCACCAACCTGAGCTGGTTGCTGGCAGCGACGCAACTTAAGCCGCGATCGTTATATGAGGTGTCTAACCCTCCCATCGACCCTGTATCCATCGAGAACAATCTTCGCTCCCGCAACCTGAGCGATCAGGTGCCTTTGCATGAGCGTTGGCTTGTCTGGTCAACCAATATTGTCTTGCATTGGGACTGGGGGCAATCGCCACGCGGTGGAAACGTCGGCGAAGAAATCGAACGCCGCATCTGGGTGAGCGTTCGTCTTATAACGCTCGGTTCTTTGCTGGGGGCGGCCATCGGGGTGTTGATTGGAACGTTGACCGCCACGCGGCAGTATCAGATGTCGGATCGTACCTTTACTTTCCTTGCACTGTTGGGGCTGTCAGTTCCTTCATTTGTCATCGCAAGCCTTTTGCAAGTGTCTGCTACCTGGTTAAACACGGTCACTGGAACCCGATTCTTTGAGTTTGTGGGTGAGACGGGGGCTCACGGTGACTGGTTTGGTGCAGCATTGCTGGACCGGTTGCAACATCTGTTGCTGCCTACGATCGCTCTGACCATTCTGGGCGCGGCTTTTTTTAGCAGAATTCAGCGTAATGTCATGCTCGACTCGCTTAATTCCGGGTATGTCCGCACCGCGAGGGCAAAGGGCTTGCCACGTTCTCGCGCTATCGTGAAGCACGCTTTGCGTGTATCACTGATTCCTACATGCACCTACTTTGCCTTTAGTGTGGCGACGTTGTTTGTCGGTGCGGCGTTCATGGAAATTATCTTTTCGTTTCATGGCATGGGGGATTATGGCGTCAAGACTATTCAGGGGCAGGATGTTCACGGCGCAGTAGCAACTGCAGCATTCGGTGGGCTATGTGTATTGATGGGCGCACTGTTAGCAGATTTCCTGGTTGCGTGGCTGGATCCACGTGTACGTCTTGGTAGCCAGGGCAGCCGTGGCTGAACACAACGTGTCATCAGCCGGCAAACACACTGATACCGATGTTGCGGCAGACGTTGAGCACCGAGTTGCAGGTATGGCCAGCGGTGCTTCAGAGCTTCGGTCAAATCGAAATCGATTGCTGTTGAAACGGTTTTTACGTAACAAAACAGCGGTGGCCGGATCAATTGTTATCGCATTGCTGATTATCCTGGCGATTGTCGGGCCATGGTTATCACCCTGGGATTATGACGACGTAGATCGTCAAGCTTACCTGCAACCTCCCAGTCTTGAGCATCCGCTGGGTACAACGCAAGCTGGTCGTGATATGTGGGCGCTGACGCTGCATGGCTTGCGAAAGTCTTTGATTATCGGGCTTGCAGTCGCCGTATTATCAACAGGTATCGCTGCTATTGTGGGTGCGTTTGCTGCCTACTATGGAGGGTGGGTGGAGCGCTTTGCCCTCTGGATCATCGACTTGCTATTGGTCATACCGTCTTTTCTGTTGATTGCACTGGTTGCCGGTAATTCGCCAGGTGGTGCGTCATCCTGGGTGCTGCTGGTCTTTCTGCTTACCCTGTTCGGCTGGATGCTGTCGGCAAGAGTGGTGCGCAGTCTCACGCAGTCTGTTAAGCAGAATGAGTATGTGTTGGCGGCTCGTTATATGGGATTGTCCGGGCCGAAGATCGTTGTTCGACATATCCTACCCAATATCGCTTCGCTGCTTATCATCGATGCCACGTTGAACGTGAGTGCAGCGATTCTTGCCGAAACGAGTCTTGCGTACTTTGGCTTCGGTGTACAACCACCGGATACCTCATTGGGTACGTTGTTGGGTGATGGTGCACGACAGTTAAGTAGTTTTCCCTGGTTATTTGCAGGTCCTGCTACTGTTATAGTCCTCTTGATTCTCTCGGTTAATGCGGTCGGTGATGGGCTGCGCGATGCGTTTGATCCGAGTTCTGCTTCTGCGAACAGGAGCTGAAAAGCGTATGACAACCCCTATTGCAGATGGCTTTGATCAGCCTGAAACAACTTCTGCATCAAGGACACCTGTACTCGATGTACAAGATCTGCATGTGCACTTTCCCAATGAGTCAGGAACTTTGCACGCTGTACGTGGTGTGAGTTTCACCCTGTTCGCCGGTGAAACCTTGGCAATCGTTGGTGAATCTGGCTCAGGCAAGTCTGCAACGGCCATGGCTATCATGGGGTTGCAGCCATCTGGCACGCGCGTTAAAGGTTCTGTTCGTTTGCATGGTGATCAGGTGGTGGATCTTGATGATGATTCAATGGCACGCTTGCGGGGAAAATCGATTGCCATGGTGTTTCAGGATCCGCTGTCATCTTTGACGCCGGTGTATACCGTTGGTGAGCAACTCATCGAATCCATTCAGATTCACGATACATGCTCCACAAGTGTAGCCATGGAACGAGCTGTCGAATTGCTAACACTGGTTGGAATACCCGACCCACAACAACGCGTTCATGCCTACCCGCATGAGTTCTCGGGAGGTATGCGTCAGCGTGTGCTTATAGCCATGGCAATAGCCAATAACCCTGATGTCATTATTGCTGATGAGCCAACAACAGCACTGGATGTAACTATTCAAGCCCAGGTGCTGGACGTGTTGCAAAAGGCGTGTGAACAAACGGGGGCGGCACTGCTGCTGATTACGCACGATCTGGGTGTGGTGGCACGTGTGGCTGACAAGGCTTTGGTTATGTACGCAGGCAGAGCCGTTGAGCAGGGTGACATCCAATCTCTGTTTCACCGTACTAGCATGCCATATACCATGGGGCTGCTGGGTTCCTTGCCACATACCGGTAATGCCGGAACAAAGCGATTGACGGCTATAAAGGGAAATCCGCCCTCCATGCTTGCGTTGCCATCCGGGTGCAGTTTTTCTGCGCGCTGCCCGCTGGTGGTGGAAGCCTGTCTGCTGGAAGAGCCTGCCCTGCAACGGGTGAGTCAGGCAGGGCACTATAGCGCTTGTATTCGTCACGCGGAGATTGTCTCTCAATCATTGACACATGTTGAAGTGTTCCAGTCAGATGAAGTTACTAGTGCATCTTCAGGCATACCGTTGGATTCATCAAAAAGTCGATCAACTGATACATCGCTAGCACGCCGTCCCAATGTGTTGAAAATGACATCCGTCAAGCAACACTTTCCGTTGTTGAAAGGTGGCGTTTTTCGACGACGAGTGGGTACCGTCTATGCGGTTGATGGAATTGATCTGCACGTAAGGCAAGGTGAGACGCTTGGCCTGGTTGGTGAGTCGGGTTGTGGCAAGAGTACGACAACGTTGTCCATTCTTGATCTGAAGCCACCGACGGACGGAACGATTAACGTGTTGGGCTCCGATGTGGGCAGTTTTGAATCGACGTCAAAGCGCTTGTCCATTCGAAGGCAGCTCCAGATCGTTTTCCAGGATCCCATGTCATCGCTGGATCCGCGCATGCCAGTGTTTGATCTCATTGCAGAGCCTATGGGTGTATTTGATTACTCAAAGCAGGCGATAGCCACACGCGTCAACGAATTAGTGGCATTGGTTGGCCTGGACAATAGTCAACTTGACCGCTATCCACAGCAGCTCTCCGGAGGGCAGTGTCAACGTGTTTGCATTGCTCGAGCCCTTGCGCTGGAACCACAACTACTGATTCTGGATGAGCCAGTCTCAGCGCTGGATGTATCTATCCGTGCCGGCATTGTCAATTTGCTGCAGGACTTGAAGGTGTCGCTTGGGCTTTCCTATTTATTTGTAGCACATGATCTAGCGTTGATTCGCCATATCGCTGATCGTGTGGCTGTCATGTATCTGGGCAGGATAGTAGAGACGGGTGACGTGGATGATGTTTATGAAAATCCGACACACCCCTATACGCGCTGTTTGCTATCGGCCATGCCGCTTCCCGACCCTGATATTGAACGTAATCGATCGCGATTGATTCCGATGGGTGAGCTACCCAGTCCAGCCAATCCACCTTCGGGTTGTCACTTTCATACTCGTTGCCCAAAGAAGATTCTTTTGAGTCCGGAGAAGCAACTGAGGTGTGTGAATGAGGCGCCAGCGTTGATGGAAGTACAAGGCAGTACAGATAGTCTGACAGCGAAGATGTTGGAGACTCACACGTCGGCTTGTCACTATAATGACGTTGCTAATACATGATTTCCGGGAGTCTTGTAAGTTGACCTGCAGATCTTTCCTAGCCCGTTTGAACTGTACTATCGTATTAGGAATGAGTAGTGTAAAGCAGCGTTTTTCATGATTGACGGTGCAGATTTTCGATCAATAATACAGTCGTGATTCAGCATCAATCCCACACAGGAGACAGCATTGATTAAGTCCTACACAGGAGCAGTATTACTTTCCAGCGCAATCATACTGCAGGCATGTGGCGACAAACCTGACGCTGCCAGTACGCAACCTGACTCAGTGTCAGAGGGGACAGTCACTGATGTAGCGGTAGAAAACTCTGTCGCTGCTACCGCTCAGGATATCAATCCACAGGATCGGAGCACTCTTCAGCAAGGCGGAGAGTTAACGCTGAGTATTTCAAGTTTTGCCGAAAACTGGAATCCGTTGCATGTTGATGGAAACAATTACGGATACTCGCAAGTACGCGAATCTCTACTTCCCGTGTTTTTTGATTTTAACGCAACAGGTACGCCCACCCCGAATCCTGATTATGTGTTGTCTGTTGAAGTGCTCAGCGAAGAACCAACCCGGATTCGCTATATGCTGAATCCGCAAGCGGTATGGGGAGATGGCAGCCCTATCGACGGCGATGACATGATCGCCAAATGGAAAGCGTGTAACGGTGACAATACTGAATTTAATTGTGTATCAACCGAGTTCTACGAGCCAATAGAATCTATTACGCTCGGAACAGAAAAAACCGATGTGACTGTCACCTACAAGAGTGCGTTTCCTGACTGGAGCCAGGGATTCAGTAGTCCTGCGGTGTTAAAGGCAGAGAGCATCGAGAATACTGATGTGTTCAATAACGGCTGGAGTGAGTTAAAGAACGAGTGGTTGTCCGGGCCGTTCAAGGTTGAGAGTTTTGATGAAACACAGAAAGTGATGACACTGGTGCCAAACGACAAGTGGTGGGGCGAGCCGCCATTGCTTGGCAAGATTGTCTGGCGAGCTATCGCACCGGATGCCACTGCACAGGCTTTTGCCAACAAGGAGATCGATGCCTTCGATATTGGCTCAGATCCGGATGCGTTTCAGCGTGCCTTACGTGTAGAAAATGCCGACGTGCGCAAGGCTGGCGGACCGAATTTCCGGCACTTTACATTCAACTCGAAAGCCGGGTTGCTGCAGGACATCAACATTCGCCAGGCTATTGTTCTCGGACTGGACCGGCAGTCCATTGCAGCGAGTGATCTGGCTGGTATCGATTGGCCTGTGAAGCCTTTGAATAATCATGTTTTTCTACAAGGACAAACAGGCTTTGTTGATACCGCCGCTGTTACAGGTTTGGACTACAATCCGGAAAAGGCGCGTGCATTGCTGGACGATGCGGGTTGGGTTGTCGGTGATGATGGCGTGCGTGAGAAAGATGGCGTGAAGCTTGTTGTCCGGTTTACACAAATTGCGACTGTCAAAGCATCAGAGAACGAAGCTTTGCAGGCGCAGAGCATGCTTAAAGAGATTGGTATTCAGTTAGATATTGTAACGATACCGGTTTCACGATTTGGTCCAACGTTAACGGGACACGAGTTCGAGATCATTGCGTTTTCATGGATTGGCACACCGTATCCATTCAGTGGCATAAAACAGATTTATGGCAGTGAATCCGAGAGTAACTTTGCGCAACTGTCTATGCCTGAAGTGGATGAACTTGCCGCACAGATTGCCGTTGAAACAGACCCGGAACAACGTATCGCGTTAGCTAACGAGGCTGATCGTATTATCTGGGAGAATGTACACACGCTGCCTTTGTACCAACGCCCCGAATTAATTGCAGCGGATAGTAATCTGGCGAACTATGGTGCGTTTGGTTTGAGTAGTATTCATTGGGAACACGTGGGTTTTATTGAGTAGCGTATACCATACAAGGTGTCATCAGCTACTCAGTATGAACGCAGGCACGGACGCAGACAGGCCCGCCCGCAGGGAGCTTACCAGCGGCCCCCCTGACGGCTTTACGTCTGTTCGAGGTATGCCCATTACGCCTTCACAAACGCGCCTTGCAGGGCGGCGGCTGGTGAACTCTGAATCCTAA
>CAYGSW010000098.1:0-1277 GCA_964352535.1 uncultured Granulosicoccaceae bacterium
CAACACTAAAAGGAAATTTTTTTAACACTACAGAAGTATTTGCAAAGATCCTTGCGGCCAAAATTCATTTCACGTGGGAATACGATACATCGAAGGGTTTAAGCTCCGCGACCCTTGGGGTAATCTTGTGGTATTGATGGACATAACGCCAGCACGGGCATGGGCCTTAGCTCATCCCTTGCCGTGACCTTGCCTTAATGCACCCTACACGCGCAGGTAGACAAGGCACCCCGAGGCTGCCCCGAGAATCGAATAGCCAATTCACTCAAGACAATACCCTTGATGCAATCTTGACGTGCGTTGCAGGCGTGGGGCATTACCGCACCCTAAGGCTTGGCGAGCTGATGCTCCATACCTAAGCAGCGATACCGTACTCTACTGTGAACCTATCGAGTAAGTATCCGACAATGAGCAAAGCCAGCGAACAGACGCAATTCAAACAGGGCAATCAAGCATGGAAGGCCAGAAGCATCGACGGACGTAAACCGATATTTAACGATCCCGACGTCCTGCACTCTGCCTGCCTGCAATACTTCCAGTGGGTGGAAGATAATCCACTGATGACTACCGAGCTGGTGAAGTATCAGGGTGAGGCCACGCAAGTACAGGTGCCGAGAATACGCGCCATGACGATTGCAGGCCTGTGTATCTATCTGGATATCAGCCCGTCAACATGGGCAGGATATAGCGATAGGCCCGATTTTCTGAAAGTCACTGAGCTGGTAGAAAGCATCATCTACTGCCAGAAGTTCGAGGGTGCTGCCGCCGACTTGTTCAATGGCAACATCATTGCCCGCGAGCTGGGACTGGCCGACAGGCAGGAAGTCAAGAATGCTGCGGCGCTAACCATATTGAGAAAAAACCATTCACACGTTGCAATAAACCTACCCGACAACAACAGGGATGACAGCCTCGAGGTTGCTGGCGATCTGTTATACAGCAGAGACAACGCCCAACGTGAGCACTGAGCTAACCGTCAGGCAAGACAGCCACGACAAGGTTCGGAGAGCGATGCAGCCACGCACACGGGATACATTCAGTACCGTAAGGGTGGCAGAGCTGCGCGACTGGGCCAAACAAGTGCGATATTTTCCGAGGCAGTCAACGCGAGGGAATCACTGCCATAGGCCATAGCACTTTGCAGATTGGGGCACCAGTGGGGCACGAGATTGCCGATTCAATTTTGACTGATTCAGTCAGAATGATCTAAGATATTGTTTTATATGGTGCCGGCACCAAGAGTCGAACTCGGGACCTACTGATTACAAATCAGTTGC
>CAYGSW010000098.1:1287-19496 GCA_964352535.1 uncultured Granulosicoccaceae bacterium
GGCTGGGAGCCTTCTGTCAGATTAATGACAACACAAACCCGAAAGAGTTTTCACGGTGAACGCTGCAGGGCGAATATCAATCTCTCTGTGGTTTGGCAGAAAGATGGTGCCGGCACCAAGAGTCGAACTCGGGACCTACTGATTACAAATCAGTTGCTCTACCAACTGAGCTATACCGGCACTGTGCACTGCTTCCAGCTGCCTGTGACTCACAAAATTCGGGCCACATCAGCCTACCAATCGTTTTCCAAAGCCCTCAGCCCTTGGAAAGCACGCTAGTGTATGCATTTCGGCAGCATTTGGCAACGCACAGAAACAAGATAGACAAAAATAATTCGTACTCAGCACCTGTAGCGACTATCCGTCAGTTAACAGGCAGGCCTGCAATACGGTTTGCGGCCTTGTTCTGCTGAATGGCCATGCTTCCACCCAACTCTGAAACCCCCTTCAAAACCAGCAACGGGTCTCGAATAACGTCGCTAAACATCATCGCCTCCAGAATGGCAGCCTCTCCGCCGGTAACAATTGTGGTGACAGAGCCAGCAGATTTTTGCGCTTCCATGACAAACCGATCCATCGCACCCACCGAGGCGAAGCCGGTACCACCCGCTATCGCCGCGGCAGTATTGTCGGAGAAAGGGGAGATATCCCCATCAGCAGCAAACAGGGCAGATGTGTATTTACCCAGGGAGCGCCGCATGGTGTAGATTCCTGGCAATATCGCGCCGCCCATGTGCTGACCATCCGCGGAAATAACATCAACAGTTGTAGCGGTGCCCGAATCAATGACGCACAAAGCCCCAGAGTGTTCGGTCCTGGCACCAATCATGGCTGACCAACGATCCACGCCGAACGTCGAGGGCTCCTGGTAGCTGTTTTTCAGCCCCTGAAACTCGGCAGAGGATGCCACAGTCACAGGCTCCACACCCAGCCTTGTAGAACACCACGCCGACATATTGGGTAACAGGCGATCCCCTGCAACATTGGACACCACAACGCTGTTGGGCAGATTGTTTCCCAGTGGTTTGAGCCATATTTCATCAAGCACTTCGTGCAGAAACGTGTTGTGCCAGGCAAATGTCTCAAGGGGATGAAGTCCATCGTGATCTTCAATCGCCGCTTTGCACCGCGAGTTGCCTATGTCTACAAGAATTCTCATACTGTGGGTCTGATCGATATGTTTCCGCCATATAGCGGGGTTAGCTTACCTGCATTTTCAACCAGCAAAGCGCCCTGTTCGTTGACACCACAGGCCCTGGCATGTTCCGTTGCATCGTCGTGATGAATAGACACTTGCTTGCCGGCCAGCCAATCCCTATCACCCCAAGATTGCCTGAATGGCCCCCAGCCATGCATGACGAATCGCTCATGCAGCGCCAGAACACTGGCCGCCACCTGCCCTATCAACTTATCTCTGTGGTCTCTGGCGAGCTCGATTCCAAGCTGGTTTAACGATGTTGCGCCAATACCCATGCCCAGCACCGCATCGTCGTGATTGACATTAACGCCAATACCTGTGATCACATCAGTGCTCACGCTTAAAGCTGAAACATCCTTTTGTGCTTCTGCAGAATCAAATTCTCCCGCCCGCGCATGCGGTGTATTGGTAACAATCTCGGTCAGCAGCCCACCCAATTTACCGTTATTCAAGATAACGTCATTTGGCCACTTCAACTTGACAGCAATACCCAGCGCATCCTCCAGCGCTTCGGCAACGGCAATACCAGTCACAAGGCTTAAGCCCAACAAGGCCTGAGCAGGCGCCTCCACGCGGGTAAGCACAGAGAAGGTGATGTTACCCGGCTGTGTCTGCCACACCTTGCCTCGTCGTCCAACCCCAGCTTGCTGCCAGTCGGTCACACATATCTGTGAATGTCCAGCGGCCAGGCGTGAGTCCAGCGATGCACGTTCGCTGCGAAGCCATGCGCTGGTAGAACCCAATTGGTCGAACACGTGAACATCGGCTGACACCATAGAACCACCGCCGAGCCCCGACATAATGGCGTCCGCATCCGGGAATTGTGCTGAGCTCACGCGGGAGCAACATCCTGGTCATTGAGCCAGAGCGCCATCGCAGCCTCATCAACAACACTCAACACAGCAGTATCCGCGGGTGCTGGTTCAATACTCAACCGGCTTTCATGAAGTTGCCCCAAGCGGAAAAAATGAAGTCCAATATCCTCACAATCACTGAAACGTCGCAAATGATTTCCAACATCCGATTTGCTCACGGACAATCCTTCCATGGCAATTAATACATCTCCGGCACTCAAACCAGCGCGCTCGGCTGGAGAACCCGTCATTACATGCGTAACGCGCACACCACCAGAGGCATCAACCACATTCGCACCCAGCCATACCAGTGTATTACTTTCAACATCAGCGCCACCGGGCTTACGGGTTCCACCAACATCGTCCATAGACTGACGAGGCTTCCACTCAAGCCCGACACCCAGATGTTCAAGCGAGGCTGCCAGTGGTAACTCTTCCGTCGTATACAGGGCGGCGTTAAAAAAAACAGACACATCTTCATTTAACAAAGATGCCGCAATAGCTTGAGGCTCTTGCTCTGCTAAGCCTTGCTGGTTTTCCTGCCACCGCTCCCAGAGTTTCCCCATTAGTGTATCAAGCGTTACTGCACCGTTACTGTGCTGCCGCATAAGGCTGTCCAGACACAAAGCTACCAAAGCACCCTTGGCGTAATAGCTAACGATGGCGTTCGGTGCATTTTCATCCTGCTTGTAAAACTTGTGCCAGGCGTCAAAGCTTGAGTCCGTAACACTTTGCGTCAGTCTGCCAGCACCGCGCTGCACCCTTGTGATAGTTTTGGATAACACACCCAGGTATCGCTCGTGGCTTATTAGTCCGCTACGCACCAGAATAATGTCATCGTAGTAAGAGGTCATGCCTTCGAAAAACCACAACAATTCGGTATAAGACTCTGCCTTGAGGGCATAGGGTACAAAGCGCTCAGGCTTTATGCGCTTGACATTCCAGTTATGAAAATACTCATGACTGCACAGCCCCAGAAAATCCAGGTATTTATCACTGACTTTATCAGTGCCTTTTACCGGCAGATTTTCGCGCGTAATCATCAACGCTGTTGAATCACGATGCTCCAGCCCTCCGTAGCCTGCATCAACCACCATTACCAGAAACACATAACGACTGTAGGGTGCAGGCTTACCGAAGAATTCGATTTCGTACTCACAAATACGCTTCAGGTCAGACACCACACGTGCCTCATCAAAATGGCAGGCCCCTGTTAGTACAACTTCATGAGGTATCCCAAAGGCCGAAAATTCCAGACGCTTGAAACCACCCATCTCCACGGGATGATCGATCAGCTCATCATAATCTGCAGATTCATAAACCCCAAAACCTGCGTCATCAACGCTGATGGCAGGTAAGGTTGTCGCCACCATGAAAGTCCCTTGTACATCATGCACAGGCCTTTGCAACGTCACACGATGCGGCTTGTTCTCCGCACCCATGGCACTCAGAAAAACACTGGTGCCGTTGAAGAACGCATGCGTCCGGTCCACATGCGCAGCACGCACAGATAAATCCCAGGCGTACACACGATAACGTATCGAGAGCTGAGTCAAACCTGCAGGAGCTTGCCATGTAGACTTATCCAGTTTGACGAGTGCAGTGTCCACGCCTTCACTCGTCGCACTGATAGTGACGATGTTTCTGGAAAAATCGCGAATCATATAACTGCCCGGCAACCAGTTGGGCAGTTGCACAATCTGGCCCTGTGCGTGCGGGGCAGCGATGTTCATCTGCACATCAATCAAATGCGCATCAGCATCAGTGATGCCCAGCGTGTAATCAATACTCATTGAAGGTATCTCCGTTGGAGTCATGTATCGCTTGGGTTTCTGATGCATTTTGCCATGAAGAAAACAGCCCATTAGCTTCACTCTTCGATCGCAGCAACATGGAACTGATCACAAATCGAGTATATTCACAGTATTACCCGAGCACATTATCTTAGAGCCTTTTATTGCTCAGGGGTGGGGACAGAATAAAATCATACTCACCGTTGCTCAGATGTGTGTTCAGCAAGGTCGAAATCGCGCGACTAGCCAGCTATTTAAGCGACGAATCCCTCAAACCGCGCCAACGCTATTCAGGTGTTTTCCACCCCAGCCGACTCTGTTCCGTATGCGTGCACATCTCACAGCTTGGCGAACCAAGACCTCTTCGGTGTCGCGAGTCGTGTTGACGATCGCCATCGCTCTGCTATCTACCTCCACGGCTATTGCCCAATCGCAAACTTTCAAGCACCGGGCAGCAGACGGCACTATCACCTTCAGTGACGCACCCATTCGAAATGGTGTGGTAGTGCGTACCAGCTACCACGGTGTCACCCGCAAAGCGGTATTCGCCAACCCCTGCAAAGGACTAACCGTCGCCGATCTGAATGCTCGCGCCCAACAGTTGTCTGGCCTTTTTGAAAGGGCCGCAGCCCACAATAATCTGAAGGTCAGCCTCCTCAAGGCAGTGGCCAGAGCCGAGTCCTGCTTCGACCCATTGGCAGTATCGCGAGCCGGCGCGAAGGGCCTGATGCAATTGATGCCAGCAACAGCTGCAGAGCTGGGTGTATCAGACATTTTCGATTCAGAGCAGAATCTGGCAGGCGGCGCACGTTATCTGGCAGCCATGCTGCGCCGTTATTCGAACGATCTGGATCTTGCGCTGGCTGCCTACAATGCCGGGCCGGGAAATGTGGATCGCTACAACGGAATACCACCTTTCAAGGAAACTCAACGTTACATTGTGTCGGTCAAACGCTTCACAGCACAATTTGCCAACATAAGTGGTACGTCCAGCGGTGCATCGACTCATCTGGCATCTACAATGCAGTAACCTCTACACGCTTGCAAGTACACCTGATCCACATCTGCTCACTCGTGTCGGCAAGGCATCAAGGAGAGTGCGCGAGTCTGGCCTTCCGGCGGCCAGTCTGCACAAAGCATGTGTGATTTCGAAACCAACTCCATGGACCTGAACGACGCGTAAGCAGCAAAGCAAACTGGAGTCGACCCCGCCGAAGCCAGACTGCAGTAGCCGATTGATTTCTACCGGGCACGCGCCCGGAAAAACAGTTGTCTTGGGCGAATACCCTTTGCGGCGCTATACTCCTTATCCGTATATCTCTAATTGCTCCGCAGCTACCCAATGTCCAAACCCAAGTCAGTCGAGGCCAGTAATTTCATTCGTAACATGATCGAAGCTGATGTTGCAGCTGGCAAGCATGGCGGTCAGGTAGTTACGCGTTTTCCGCCTGAGCCCAACGGCTATCTGCACATCGGTCACGCAAAATCCATCTGCCTGAACTTTGGCATGGCCAGCCGTTTCAATGGGCGATGTAACCTTCGCTTTGATGACACCAACCCGGTACGCGAAAGCGAAGAATATGCACTTGCCATCAAGGAAGATGTCAGATGGCTAGGTTTCGAGTGGAATGAACTGAGGCACGCATCAGACTACTTCGAACAACTCTACGAATACGCCTGCGAGCTTATCCGTCAGGGCAAGGCCTACGTGGATAGCAGTAGCGCCGAGGAGCTTCGCGCTTTGCGGGGCACACTCACAGAGCCAGGCACTGCCAGTGTGTATCGCGACCGCTCAGTGGATGAAAATCTGGATCTGTTCCAGCGCATGAGAGAAGGCGAATTTGATGATGGTGCGCACGTGCTACGCGCCAAAATAGATTTGAGCTCTGGCAACATGAACATGCGTGACCCCACGCTCTATCGTATCCGAAAGGTGTCGCACATCCGCACAGGAGACACATGGGCGATTTACCCCATGTACGACTACACGCATTGCCTGTCAGATGCCATCGAAGGCATTACACACTCGCTGTGCACACTGGAGTTCGAAGATCATCGTCCTCTCTACAATTGGGTGTTGGCGCAGCTCACAACACCCGGCCAGCCAGAACAAACTGAATTCGCTCGCCTGTCCCTCGAATACACTGTACTCAGCAAACGCAGGCTTATCCAGCTGGTGGAAGAGAAACATGTGCGTGACTGGGATGATCCTCGCATGCCTACGATCACAGGATTTCGTCGTCGAGGTTACACACCCGCTTCCATCCGGGATTTTTGCGAGCGTATTGGTGTCACCAAAAACGATGCATGGATCGAGATGGTAATTCTGGAAAACAGCATCAGGGATCAGCTCAATGTCGAGGCACCTCGCCGAATGGCTGTGCTCGACCCCATCAAAGTCATTATCACCGATCTTGACGACGACTACAGCGAAACGCTGAGCTTCGCCAACCACCCACAAGATGAATCTGCAGGGCGACGTGATATTCCGTTTTCGAAAGAGATTTGGATAGAGAGAGATGATTTTGCTGAAAATCCACCCCCCAAATACCAGCGCCTGGTTCCCGGTGGGGAAGTCAGACTGCGAGGGTGTTATGTCATCAAATGTAATGAGATCATCAAGGATGACGACGGCAATATAGTAGAACTGCATTGCACTCACGATTCACAAACATTGGGCAAGAAGCCCGAAGGGCGAAAAGTAAAAGGGGTTATTCACTGGGTTTGTGCCAGTCACGGTGTCAACGCTGAGGTGCGTCTGTACGAGCCCCTGTTTACAGTCCCTGACCCCGCTTCAGCCGAATCGTTTTCGTCGGTTATCAACCCAGATTCAGAAAAAGTGATGGCTCGCTGTATAATCGAACCTTCCCTGGCAGCCACAGCACCTGAAACGCACTTTCAGTTCGAACGCCTCGGCTATTTCGTGACGGATCGTCGCGATCACCAGACAGCACGTCCTGTATTCAATCGGACAGTCACCTTGCGGGATACCTGGGCCAGATAGCGATAAAAATGGACGGAAGGAGCAACGTGGCAACGCCTGTATCAGGCAGCCACGCTTGCAGGCTTATTTACCTTCCAAGGTTAGCAAGAGTATCGCCCTGAAAAGCGCATTACCCGCTCGGCCAAACCACACCTACAACGAATATCCGTCGGGTTAACGCACTTCACATTGACGTTTTCCCGTCCAGCTACTATTACTCTATAGTACGGCCAACGTTTCGAGCCTGCGGATGTCGCTGTTACTAGCGAAATCGGCGATCGAATCGGGCCACCGAATCTAAAAAAGTCCGTTGGTGAGAGAATACTATGCCCAAGAGCACTCCTGTCATATTTCAAAAAACCTTAGTTGCAGCTGCCATTTTGTCTCTGAGTGCGTGCTCCAGCATGCCGAAGGTTCCCGAGCTGGACGCCGTTGGTGATGGTGTCGTCAGAGCCGGCAAGGCAACAGCAGATTTGAGTCGCAAGACATGGAATACCACCACGTACCTGCTCGGTTTCAGCGATTCAAAGGACGGCGATGACTCCCCGCCCTCGGACGACCAGCTGTTGGTGGCTTCCGACGACAGCCTCAACCAGGAGCTTCAGCTGGCTGATGCCCCGACGATAGAGACACCGCAGGTGAGCGCGCCAGCCATAGATGCCTCTGCGGCGGATCGCCCGATACTGGTCGAACAGGCTACCGCTGTCACGGCACAGCCAGAATCTGCACCCGCAACAGAGATAGCCAGTACTGAAGACGTCATTGAGGCTGAGGTCATTGAGGCTGAAGAGGACTTGATCCATGAAGTGAGTTCAAGCGAAACCCTGTGGGACATTGCCAAGACAACCACCGGCGATGCCAACAACTGGCATGTCATCGCGGATGTGAATAACCTGACCCAGAACGCAACCGTCTTCCCCGGTCAGCAACTGCTCATTCCAGCCGACCTGATCAAGCCTGACTTCGATACGCCTGCGGCCAGCGCCGAGTCATCGGGTATCGCGGTCAACACGCAAGACCTCACCGCGGGCACCACCGATCAATCCCTGGCAGCAGCTTCTCCACAACTGGAAACTCCAGCGCAACGTGACGAATCCATCAATGTTGACGTACTGGCAGAGGCAACTCCACAGGTAGTTGACAAGGCGGCGGAGTTTGCCAGCCTGAGCGCAAACGCTGCAGCGTTTGATCTGAATGATGGTGAAACTCTGTGGGATTTCGCTAAGCGAACTACAGGGGATGCGACGAACTGGCAAACCATCGCTGATCACAACAACTTCACCGAAAGACAAGCCGTTACGGTGCGTCCTGGCCAAACCATCTTCGTACCTCTGGCCATTGTTCGAGACGAAGAGAAGAACACGGCAACTGCGCCCTCAGCTGTCACGGAAGAACTTCCCGTCCAGAGCGCTGCTGCATCCAGCACAACAGATGCAGTTGAGCAGCAACAGTCCGCTACCGTGACGGCAGGCTCTGAGACCGATGACCCCCTTTTCGTACCACAGAAAGCGGTTGCAGCTAGCGTAACCGTTACCGAAGAAGTGCTGGAAACGGAAACTGACAAACCTGCCGAGTCCCTGGCAACTGAGACCTCGGCACTCGATGAATCCGAGCCGCTGACAATTGTCGAGGCTACCTACAAGGCTGAAGATTTGCTGGACCCGGCAAACGTTTCAGACGAGAGCCCCACGATGGCTGAGAATGACAATATTCCTGCCAGCATCATGGTCAGTGGCACGTATTACCCCAAAGCGGTCTATAACGATGCCGACTTCTCATCGAGCCTGCTGATGAGAGTGTCTCCAGGCACAGAACTGCAAGTGTCTCGCGCCATTGGAACCTGGTTTGAAGTTGAAACCGAGCAGGGCGTTGGTTATGTCCATCAACGTGATATTCAATAAGCCACATAAAACGGCTCATAAACGGCACGGCGATTTACCCATGCTCATGGCGACAGTGATACGGATTGCCGTAAGCTAACACTGAAGTCCAACCAACAAGCCCGGACCCCTGACAGGTGCCGGGCTTTTTTGTGCGCGCATGAAAAGCAGGCTATTGCGATAAGGTTCTCACTCCCTGCGCAAATACACCGCGCTGTTTCACATCGTATTGACAGCCGGTTTGTAACAATCTGTCCAGCTATGCCCATCGATGGCCATCAAAGCGGCAATGCGCGGCAGTATTGTCACGAACACCCGATCAATAGCAAAATACCAAGAGGCTTGACTACAGCTCTCCATAACCGAATCTTTACAGGCCGGATATAGCGATGCTCAACGATTTGGAAAAAACTGGATCAATAATGAAAACAATTACCAGTATCTCGTCCCTGTCTTTACTCGCCTTGGTAGTTCTGAGTAACGCTGGCTGCGCAACAACAGGAAGAGAAAGCGCGACGCCAGCCTCATCTTCCAGCCCCGAAACTATCAGCTATACCGTCAAATCAGGTGACAGCCTGGGCGAAATTGCACAGCGCCTTACCGGCGATTTCAACAATTGGCAAGCCATTGCCGCGCGCAACGACATCACTGATCCCAGAACATTGGCAGTCGATCAAACGATTCTGATTCCGGGCAGCCTGCTGGACACCACTTACTCTATTGACACACAAACCGCTCTGGCAGATGACAGGCAGGCGACTAACCGCAACGATACGTCTACAGCAGTACAGACTGATAACGCTGTTGTAATCCCGGTCACGACCGGTAATGGCGTAAGTGTGGCTCAGGGTCGACGCACTGTAGACACAGGTATCAACACCGCGCAAATCACAGTCACTCCAGTGGAGATAAATCCAGTGGAGGTAAATCGCTCATTTGATCTGGAACCGATTGATGTTCCGCTACCGTCAGAGCCAGACAGCGCAGCCTACGACTCGCAATCGCCCATGGTCAGGGTTAATGGCACTTACTATCCCAAGGGCATATACGCCGAGCCAGCCAATTATGCGCGTCTCATACGTCGCGTAGCACCCGGCACTCTTTTCCAGCTGGAAAGCGAGATCAACGACTGGTACAAGATTGCAACCGACGACGGTATTGCCTATATACGTCGCAGTGACAGCACGCTGGCCGAACCGCAACCTGACGAATAGCTGAACACGCTCTCTGCCTGGCCAGTGACCAATGCACACTGGCGTCCGATAGGCGGGACCGGTAGTCATACAGCGTAAGAATGTTTATGCGCAGAAGACTTGAGAGCGCACTGCTGGTATCGTCCTTTCAGGAATTGCTACGCGAGAAACACGGTGACACATGCCACGCTAACGCTTATGCGCCATGCCAAGTCCAGTTGGGGCAACCAACACGCAGGTGACCACGATAGAACACTGAATGATCGTGGTAATCGTGATGCGCCGGAGATGGCTCAACGGCTGCTGGATCGCAACAGCGTTCCTGATCTGATCATGTCCAGTACCGCAACCCGAACGCAAGAGACCACTGTACATCTGCTGCATGTTTTTGGCCATGCCGCACCGCAGGTCCACTATGAAAAATCACTCTACTTGGCCTCCCCCGAAACCTTGTTGTCAACGATTGCACGCGTACCCGAGGGTGTTAAACACTTGATGATCGTGGCGCACAACCCGGGGATAGAAGATCTCAGCGCGATATTACGTGGGGTGGCTGACGATACGATGCCAACTGCGGCGATACGGCAATTCGAGTGCGATAGTCTGAGCTCTATACCGGCGAGCATCGATGCTCTGCGCGGCTCTCAACGGTCTAATACAGCGCCACAAGACGCTACTGTGCGGCTGATTTACGCTGACTACCCGAAAAGCCGCTAAAGGCTGTTAACAACATCCGCAACACCAAAGTAACAGCCATTGTCACCCTCCGGAACGTCCAGCGGCTAGCCGCAGCGCCCGTTAGGGATCGATTGCACTAACGATAATAGACGGCGTATCCCCTCGTCGGTAGTTACCTGGCTGCTTCAATATAGCGGCCATGGCGACATCTCTCTCAGCGGCAGTAGCGAACCAGCGAGTAGCTGCCCATTCATCTCCTAACAAATGCGGCATCCTGAAAGGGTCATTACCCGGCAACTCGATCTTTACACCGTACGGTTTACTTTTACTGTCTGCCACAATCTGGTTTCTCCGTTGCTAGCATGCCGATTATCCGCTATATCGACCTCTCGATGCTGATGGTAAATGCCTGTACGCAGAAATTTACGCCCGCTGCGCTCGTTCATGAGCTAATTAACGGATAATGGGTGATTACTTTCCAAGGAGCTCTATCATGAACACACGCTATGCAACGCTTACGGCACTGGCTGCGGCAGTGCTAGTGACAGGCTGCACGCAAGAATCACAAAATACGATCGGACGCTCAATCCAGAACTGGACCGGTACCGACGGAATCATTGAAATCTATGCGGGAGACAAACTGGTCAAACGCTTCATGAAAATCGACAAACTCTCCACAGCTTCAGGGACTAACAGTGGTGAGGCGCGCCCTTACCGCTTTGGCTACGGCGTACTGGATGCCAATTTGAATGGTGAGGCGGACAACGGTGAAAAAAAGGTCTACTTCGAGTTCAGCGATTATTCAACATCGTATGTATTTTTCGAAAATCCAGCTTGATCTATTCACAAAACCGAAGCACTAACGCGTTCAATTTCAATTATTTATTTGACATAATTGAAGCAAAGGCTACAGTAATAGGGCGTCCATCGATGATGAGTCGATGTCACGTTCTCACCCCAAATTGGGCTCGCTAGTCGAGCCCGTTTTTTTGAATATGCCATCACGCGGTATACTGCGCGCCGCAGCATGAGGACAAACACTATGCGGATGGATTACTTCAGCGATCTTGTAGAAAAGGCAATAGCCGATTCAAAGGTCGAAATCACCGGTGATGGCAGTAAATTCGAGGCACGCGTAATCAGCGACACCTTCGAAGGCATGTCCACCATCAAACGCCACAAGCTGGTATACGCAGAGCTCAATGAACACATCAAATCCGGCGCAATCCACGCACTGAGCATCAAGGCATTCACCAAAGCCGAGTGGGCTTCAGCGTCTGATCAGTCATAAATCGGGTTCTAGTCAACCTTTGCTCGTAGCACCAGCGCGAAAATCGGCTCAATGATTGTCAGCAGCCCTGATGGTTTCTGGCGCGAATCTGGCATCTCAATGGCACGGAACGCCACGTTACGATTTTGTCGCGTAACACGGTGCCCCTTCGTTTCAGACTGAGCGAGCGCAGCCACCATGGCGAAAAAGAAAAGCAAGAAGCAAAGTAACCAGAACCAGAAAGCGACGCCAGTAGTCTGCGAGCACGAAACGCGCAAATCCAAACTGGCGGTCATGGCAGTCAAAGCCGCACCGGGTAGCTGGATGGCCTCACTGGCCGGCATGCTAAAACATACGCGGCCCTGCGCCGAATCAAGGATGCGCACCATGGTTTGTTGCGATGTTCGCTCAGGGAAGCCTTCTATCTATGTACCGCCTGATATGGCGGAGCTACAACCACGCTCTTTGCGATATCTGCATGCCTTTGCGCGCACGCACGACCTGCAGCTTGTGGAAGATCGCCGTCGGATTTCAGTACAACCGCTTCACGACAAACGAAACCAGAGCTCACCAGCAATCGCCAGAGCCCTGGGTGAGTTGCTACAGCAATTGGGAATGCCAGGCGCTGTAAGGACACAGTCAGCGCCTCATCGACTTGGCGCAGATAGCCCGCATATCAGCATCGACAGACTTGTACAAATGGCCAATGTTGCCTGCCCAAAGTCGAAACGCACAGCAATACCGCCGAACCGAACCCTGATCGATATTCTGGACGATAGTGACGCGCCGATAACAGCCTTCGGCTGCAAGCTGATGACAGCAGATACGAGCACAGTGCTAAGTCATTTTGATTCAGATCGATTTCGCGCTATCGGCTATTCCGCCGGAAAGCAATATGTCATGCACGTCTGCCTGGCGGGTGGAACGATGTCGGATCCATCATTGTGGGCAAGCTTCCGCACACTCACACGCACAGATTTCCAGTTTCACTTGTTCACCGCTGCCGATGCCAGGGACGATGTGGGGTTGTTCTACGCCACTTTCTATCTGGACGTTTCGGGAGCACCAACACCCTGGTGGCAGAACACCTGGGCAGATACTCGCATCACCGACATTATCGAATCAGAACCGCCATTACTCAGACGTGCAGGTTGAGGTACGGCTGATCCACATCTTTCCCAAACCCTGTAAAAATATCGCTTTGGAGCGTTAAATGCTCACCATCGTCTACAGATGAGAGACCGAATTCAGAGACCCACGCTCGGGTAATCACGCTGTAATGCTGTATCCTTATCGGCTGTTGTTCTCCGCCGAAGAAAACGCTCTCATGTCATTAATTCGGGTGCAAAACGCATCCATCGCATTTGGCCCTACGGCCGTGCTGGATAAGGTTTCGATGACTGTCGAGGCAGGTGCCCGGACGGCGCTAGTGGGGCGTAACGGTGAAGGCAAATCCACGTTATTGAAAATTCTGGCCAATATCCATCAACCTGACACTGGCGAAGTCATTGTCAAGTCCAGCCTCAAGGTTGCCTACCTCCCCCAGTCAGTGCCCACTGACTTCACGGGCGCCACCTATGATGTCGTGGCTGCAGGGCTTGGTGATATCGGCGACATTCTTGCAGAATTTCATCGCGAGTCATTACGCCTTGGTGAAGGCGAAACACTGGCCAGTGATGGCAAGCGACAACTCATAGACAGACTGGCTGCATTGCAGGACCAGATTGATGCAAAAGATGGCTGGAGCATGATCCAGCGCGTAGAACAAACGCTCTCGCGCATGCAACTGGACGCCGACACCCTCGTAGAAGGCCTGTCAGGGGGTATGAAACGACGTGTTGTGCTGGCGCGTGCTCTTGTGTCTCAACCGGACGTCCTGTTGCTGGATGAGCCTACCAACCATCTGGATATCGGTGCAGTCGACTGGCTCGAGAATCATCTGGCAGGACTTGCTTGCGCTCTGGTGTTTGTAACGCACGATAGAAGCTTTCTTGATTCGCTGGCCAACAACATCTGTGAAATCGACCGCGGCAATCTGACTCAATGGCCGAGCAACTACGCAACCTATCGGCAGGACAAGATACGTGCGCTTGAAGTGGAAGCTGATCAGAATGCTCAGTTCGACAAGAAGCTGGCGCAGGAAGAAGCCTGGATACGCCAGGGGATCAAGGCACGACGCACCAGAAACGAAGGGCGGGTACGTGCGCTCAAGAAGCTGCGTGAACAACACGCTGCCAGACGCAATGTTGTGGGCAAAGCCAAAATGTCGGTTAATCAGGCCGAAAGCTCTGGCAAAATCGTTTTCGAAGCCGACAACGTCTTTTTCTCACACGGCGACACACCCATCATTCGATCCTTCAGCACCTCCATCATGCGTGATGATCGTGTGGGCATTATCGGACCTAACGGCTGTGGGAAATCCACACTCGTAAAACTTCTGGTCGGTGAACTGGAAGCCACAAGCGGATCGATAAGGCGCGGCACACAGTTAGAGGTCGCCTATTACGATCAGTTGCGCGCCATGCTGGACCCCAAACTCTCAGCGGCAGACAATGTCAGCGGTGGGCGCGACACCGTCACGGTCAACGGCAATCCACGACACATCATGAGCTACATGCAGGATTTTCTGTTTGAACCCTCTCGTGCCCGTGCCCCAATAACTGCACTCTCAGGTGGCGAGACTGGACGCCTGATGCTAGCCAAGCTGTTCCTGAAACCCTCTAATCTGATCGTACTGGATGAGCCCAGTAACGATCTGGACGTGGAAACACTGGAGTTACTTGAACACTTATTGGCTGAATACAAGGGCACGGTGATCTTGATCAGTCACGATCGAGAACTCATCGAGAACGTGGTAACACGCAGCCTTATCCACCAGGGTGAAGGCAAATTCATTGATGTGGCGGGCGGTTTTGCCGACTTCGAACGCGAACGCGCGATGTCAAAAACTCTCAAACCAGTGTTCGAACAGTCGCGCGAACTCTCGTCAAACGAAAAGGCCAACACAAAGCCCGGCAACAAAGCCGCAGCAACATCAACGAACAAGTCATCGAAGCCGGAAAAACTGACTTACAAGCAAAAACTGGAACTCGAAGCACTACCGGCAACCATTAGCGAGCTGGAAGCCAGCATCACGAAAGTCCATGCCGACATGAATAAAGCTGATTTCTACAACGATAAGTTAAAAGCCGACAAAGCCATCAAGAACGCCGAGTCTTTGCAATCCAGCCTCGACGCTGCCTACCTTCGCTGGGAAGAGTTGGAGTCTCTGGGGGAGTAGAGATTGGTGGCTAACTACACTACTATTCACGCGGCTATTCACGCGCAGTGGTAATTATTGCCCCTTCCAGTCAGGTTTTCGCTTTGCCAGAAATGCATCCATTCCTTCACGAAAGTCCTCGCTGGTGTAGCACTGCACGATCAGATCATCACCGGGAATCTTGGCGGCAGACTGGCGAAGCCTGCGCAAACCTTCTTTGGATGCTGCCATGGTGAGTGGTGCATGCCCACGCATGAGTGTACAAAGCTCGTGGGCGCGGGCCACAGGATTTGTCACTGACTCATTGACAAGATTGATGGACAAGGCTTCAGGCATCTCTATCAAGCGTGAGGTCAACAGTATTTCCCTTGTACGCGCATCGCCTAACAAGGCAACCAGCCTTGACAGATTTGTGATTGAAAGGCAATTGCCCAGCGTACGAGCAATCGGAAATCCGTACTTGATATCGTCGCTTGCTATACGGATATCACAACACGCAGCAATTGCCGCCCCTCCTCCTGTACATGCTCCACGAATGGCTGCAACCGTAGGGATCGGTACCGTCTCAAGTACACCCAGCACACGATCCATGGTTCGCTCGTAGCCAAGTGCATCATCAGCAGTACGAAAGCTCCTGAAGCGTGATATGTCAGTACCTGCTGCAAACGCCTTGTCGCCCGCACCAGTGATAATCAGCGAGCTGATATTCAACGACTTGTCGATAATCCGATGGCAAATCGTCGCCAGCGATTCATACATCTCGAACGTTAACGCGTTTCTTGCCTGTGGACGATTGAAGGTGATGACACCTGTATCACCCTCTTGATGGAATAACAGATCATCGTCGGCATCGTCTTGCATACGGTAACTCCTTTATCAAGTTTGCTTAAGCCAACCTAAACAAAAACCGCAGTTGAAGCTCAAAAAAAAACGCTAGCGGTAGAAATACTCTACCAGCGACATGGGCACTGCAGGCACATAGGTGCACAGCATCAGGACGATCAGCAAGACCGCGATAAAGTAGATGTTGACCTTGGACACATCCCAGATGTTGGCGTTTGCGATAGAACAGGAAGTAATCAGCACCGACGCTACCGGTGGCGTCTGCTGCCCAATGGCCAGGTTCAATGTCACTATCAGTCCAAAATGCACTGGATCAATTCCCACGAGCTGAATGAGGGGTATGACAATGGGTACCACAAGGATGATGGCGGCGACAGAGTGCAGGAAGAAACCAATGACCAGAAAGAACACATTGAGAATGCCAAGTATCACATATTTGTTATCAGTCAGATCCATCATCGACTGCGCCAGTTCCTGAGGCACCTGTGCTCTGGTTAGAAAACCGCCCATCAACACAGATGAAGCTACTAGCAACATGACAACTGCCGTTTGCATACCACCTTCAAGCATCGCTGAGCGAAGGCGTTTGAAATTCACTTCACGATAGTAGGCACTGAGACCTATAGCGGCAATAACCGCAAGACCCGCCGCTTCGGTAGCGGTGACAAATCCGCCAAATATGCCACCTAGAATGATGATCGGCAGCAGAAAAGTGGGCAAGGCATCGATAAACGTTGCCTTTAGACGCTTGGTATTGAACGCCTCTTCAGTGGGTAAATTGTATTTACAGGCAAAGGCATAAGCCACACCCATCAAACCCGCAGCACCAATAAGCCCAGGCACCACGCCAGCCACAAATAGCTCTTCAACACTGGCATTGGCTGACACCCCATACACAATCATAGGTATTGATGGAGGAATGATAATAGCCAATGATGCTGATGAGGAGGTAACTGCAGCAGCAAGTGGTGCAGGATATCCGCGCTTTTTCATTTGTGGAATCATCACCGAGCCAAGCGCTGCAACATCGGCAACAGCCGATCCTGAAATTTCGGCAAAGAAAAGCGATACGCCTATGTTCACCATGCTCAAGCCGCCTCGCACAAAACCGATAAGTGCAGCGACGAAATTAATCAATCTGTCAGTGATTCCACCCGCATTCATGACCGCTCCGGCGAGCACAAACATCGGAATGGCAATGAGAGAAAATTTGGTGGAACCGTCATACATATCCAGTGCTACAGTCACCAGCGACCCGACTCCCTCGGTAGCCAGTAGCCCAACCACAGCAGCCACGGCGAGAGCCACGGCAATGGGCACATTGATACAGATAAGCGCCAGCAACACCAGAAATATGCCGAAGACCATCATGTGCGTTTCTCCGCAGATGCGATCTCTGACGCAATCTCAGCTTCAATCTCCAGATGTTCTGCCGACTGGCCTGCTGCTACCATTTTCAGGTAGGTAGGTACTGCCAGCAATTCGCAAACAATAAACAGCACGGCACCTATAGGAATAACTGACTGAGTAAATTGCACAGGCACCCACCGCAGGCTCACAAGATTATCGCCTTCAAGCACCATCAACACTTGCCATCCAGCCCATGCAAGCAATACAAAGAATGCGATGAATACCGCTTCAGCAAAGAGTGCACAGTACATACGCACTGGCATTGGAATCGCTAACAACACGCTATCAAAACCAATATGCTTGCGCTTCAATACTGCCAGCGCACCACCATAAAACGTGATCCACGCCAGAACAATACTGGCCACTTCGTCGTACCACACCAACGATGCATCGAACTTCCTGTAGATAACTGCAATAACAACAATGGTCGTTAATCCCACCATCAGCAATATCAACATCAGTTCCAGCAGATGCTCAAGAAATCCTGATAGCCGGCTCAACGCGGCACCTCCATGGAAAATTTATGAAAAACCGGCCGAAGAATGTTCGAGCCCTGTAAAAACCAAAGTTGCATAAGAACCATAGATGCATAAGCACAAATAACTGTCATGCATTCATGCCCAAGCAGTAACAGAACACTCAAACAGGAAGCATCTCTCTCAATGGAGAGTGGCAAACATAAAGGTAAGAAAACCATGGCCCATTGTGCAAGACTTAACACGAGCAATAGACAGACAACGCACTATTGATATCTGACACATAACTGTCCAACGCTTGCACTCTAGTGGTCCGTCCACCGCAAAAAATAGGGTGCGACGTTATTAGCGGGGCCGCCCCCAAATTTGTTG
>CAYGSW010000099.1:0-19467 GCA_964352535.1 uncultured Granulosicoccaceae bacterium
AGCGAATCGAAGCTCAGGCTGCGCGCCCCGGACTGGGCGTCCCCGTCGAAATACAGTCCGTATTCCGCCGGGCTGCGATCAGCCGGGCCACGTTGGCTCCTTGCCTGCGCGGCCCGCCCAAATCCGCTACAGAATAAGGGTCTGCGGGGCTGGCCTTCCAGTGGAAGAATCAGGCGGGGCGGCCTTCCGCGTTTCATGAATCGTCCAGGCTGGGCGAACACGATTTATCCAAAGTTTCTCGCTTATCGGTGCTAGAGAGTCTGAACGGCAATTCAGTTCGCCTTGCAGCCGTAGATATCATGTCGTTTCAAAAGACGCTCTGCCCATGCGGTATGAGTCGCGGGTTCAGCCATGGCACCATCACGTTTGAAAACAGCACTCGCGCCTTGTTTGAGGATAGCCCTGGCAGTATTCACATCCTCTGTTTTTACGGCAAAACACTCGTGGATGATTTTTACCTGTGAAGGATGGATAGCCGTTTTTCCAACAAAACCAAAATCAACGTCCTGTATACATTCCCTCTGCAGCGTATCAGTGTCATCGATAACATCGAAGACAGGCGCTGTTAATGCGTAGCCTTTGGATCCGAAACGACACATCAATTGAGACATCAACCAGCTTATCGGCCCCTCATAGGCAGTACGCCCCCTAACACAACGAAGCCCAAGACAAGAAAGAAGATCGTTGCCACCTACCCTCAGCGCCATCAGGCGTTGAGTTTGGTGCAAATCCAGTTCCGCCAGAAATTCACCCACCCTATCCGGATCGAACACCCACCGGCTTTCAAGCGTCGCCATCAAGGACAGATGTGTTAATTGTGCAATTTCCAGCCAGTCACTCAGATTGTTTATCGATATCTTGGGCACTACAAACCCCTGTACATGGTCTATACCCTCGTAGGTCGATATTTCCCTTGCCATATCACGATCACGTGGCCTGACAAACGTAAGCACCCCCTTCGACGATGGCCTTGGCTCATTGAGAAGAGCGCGTAATGCTTTCAAACCACGATGGACATCGGTAACCGCCAATGCGTCTTCCAGACAAAGCACCACAGATTTGAGGCCGGGATAGCGTTGTCCTGTCACAATATCAGCCACGTCTGGGTGTATGACAGGAACATACATGGTAGCTCCAAGGCTCAGAGGATCGATTAGTTGACTCATTGCTAATCCAGCCGGGCCCGGTTCAGGATTTCTTACCAGTGACATCAGCAATAATTGTTATTGCTCGGTAAGGTTCGATTGTACCTGTACGCTCTTCAACGGCTACGCCATTCTTTTCGGCAAGAAACTGGATACCGTGTAAATCCGGGTCTGCTGCACTGGCAATCAGAATTCTGTCCGGCACACGACGTAACACCGCGCGTGTGGCCTCAGCAATACCGGGCTTTATTCTATTGCGATTAGCAATACCAAATTCCTGCGCCACGGCCTCTATCACTGCGCCAGCCTTTAATCTTGAACTGACGCTGCTCTTAAGGGTGGTTGTTGGTGTATCCTCAGGCCACACCAATCCATGTTGCGTAATGTCGTCAACATATCTGCGTGACAAGTCATGAGCACCGAGTTCATGAAGATAGGCTGCTCCGTGCAAGGTTAACTGATGCGTATCCGGCTGAGAGGTTATAACCGAGCGACTGATTAATCCTGATACGGTGCTTCCAAGTATGCCCGATGGAATAAGCCAATCTTCATGGCTTGCAGCTAGCCAGGCTTTGCCTGCTGGATCAGCAAGCGTTACCAGTCTGGGTAACAACTGCTTGCCGTAGGCTGCTATGGAAGACTCAAGTTCCGCGGATATTGCACCTTTACCCGTCCAGCCATCAACAAAAAGTAGACCATCAGCTGGTCTGTTATGCAGGATTGTATCCATTGCGACGATATCAATACCTTTGTCACGAACAATGGAGATACCGTAGTGATGCACATCCCTCCCTCGCTCTTTCAGCGAACGTTGTAACAAGACGCCAATAGGCAAGCCCGCCCTGACCAGACTGCACAGTGTTAGTGGCCCTGCTACCGACTCATCAATTTTCCTGGCGAGTGCCGAGATGTCGCGGGCTACGCGCTGCCCATGTCGTTCCAGTGCAGCTTCGAATATCTGCTCATACTCAGGCGCAGGGGGATACTCACGAGATAACATTTGCGAGTAATGAACCTTGCCGCTCTGAATAAGCTGCTCCTTGCTGTCTGTCTGTCGATACAACCCACTGATAACCTGATCGGTCAGTGGTTCCAACAGGAGTTCAACATCGTTTTTGTCATAACTGCCACAGAAGATCTTCGTATTGCTCTGCATACACGAAGATTCAGAATCATTCACAGGAATAGCTCCGCAACCTTTTTGTCAATTTGTGACAATGAAGGAGTCATCCAAAAGTCACATGCTTGCATAAACGCAATATCACTCACACTATCGCCTACACCTACACAGGTGCATGTCTGCTTTTCCGATAACTTCGCTATAACGTAACGCGTTGCTCGTGCCTTGGAGATACCCGCAGGTATGATGGCAAGATTATTGGCATTGCGATGTACGCTCCACGAATCTGCATTGCCAAGCAACTGCACAAGATGTGTCTCAAGCGATTCCAGACAGGCTCCATTATCGTCCATATTGGATTTGGCAACGCAGTACGTTGGGCCACACACAGGTTCCTGTACGTTCCACGTTCTGACATCAAGACCTAGTGCGTTTGCACTCTGAGTCACTAAATCAGGCAATCCGTTCAGAGTAGCCAGATTGGGCGCCAGCGTATGCCTGATGGATTCTGCCCAGTCTTTGTCAGCAGCGCCCTGACCATCGAGAATAACGGCGCCGTTGGCGACAATTGAATAAGGGCCTTGTTTGTATTGTTTGTCTACTCTGGAGTAAGCTTCAGTGCCTCTGGCGGTAACCGCTATCAGTCTGCCCGGAGTTATCCATTCGAGCAATTGCTGATGAGCCGGTGTCATGTAGCTGTGATTACCATTGGTCGCCTCAGTGACCTGCACAGAATCAGCCAGACGTTCAACGCTAATCTTGGGCGCGGTCGTAAACAGGGTATCGTCCAGATCTGCAAACACGTACAACCGGTTGCTCGTCAAGTGAACCTCTGGGCAGCATCGCTGTTGTGTGGCACGATTTTCTGTGCCTGCTCGACACACTTCGTGACATCCAGTAATTCATCTCTGGCCATCAAAGTGGTACCTATGAGTAGGTCGGCATTCAGCGTTTTTAACAAGCGCGGATCCACAGATTCCCTGGACGTGTCAGCACAGATAATAATGGCGTCGGCAGAGTCAGGATTCACGTTGTACAAGTAGTTCTGTATCCCCAGTCCCTCATGGTCTGAAAAAACATAACCTGATCTGATTGCATTACCGATTCTGATGGGGGATCTAGTTGTGGCGCTAAACATGACCTTGTAGCCCAGGTCCTCTAACTCCTCTGCAATGAGAAATGGCTCCCACACGTGCTCACCGGTGCCCACTACATAAATGCTTTTATCACCACGTTGACGCAAAAGCGTCAAAATCGCCGTTACATCAGGCGACGTGGACAAGCGTGAACGACCCAGTCTGGCATCATCATCCCGGTGAATCGGGCCAACCGGGTTTTTCCTGGTTACATCCTGATCAGGCAGTTCGACTGCCTGTGCTGTGCTCGTGCCCTGCCATTTGTAGCTACCTGACACGAGTGATGATTGCGTGGCAGTGATTACCTGGTCATTATGTTCGATGGACACCGGCTGAGCGGACCAGTCTGTCAACACAACGGTATGAATTCTCTGAAGCTCAGGTGTGACCTTTTCGATCAGTGAGTGAACCAGATTCTTGAACGTGTTACCGGTACTCACCTCATCATCAACCATGACCAGCGACCTGGCATTTCTCAACAGCGAACGATCATCTGCGTGTTGTGGCTGGTAAAGACTCTGGTAAGAGGCATGGCTGTGCTCCTCATTGAACTCGACCATCACGTCGCCCTGAAGCGTGGATCGTGTTGTGCATAGATACAGAATGTCACTTTGATTGTTTCTGCGCAGCATTGCATCATGGACTCCAGCGCCCAAACCAATGGCTGTCTCTGCCATCCCAGTGACCAGAATCGGTCCAGGTAAATCTGTTGGTATGCTTTCAGCCAGGGCCACGAAGGCCCGGCTCATGACATGTGGCTGGACCGGTACATGACGTCCCAGCACACTGGACACAAACAGAAAAGCCCTTTTAGGGTTTACCCGTTCCGCAAATCCGAAAATGTCGCGCCAATGTCCACCATGACTGATTTCAACGGAGATTGTCCCTGTGCTGAGCGTGGCAGTTTTCTTTGACAATCGTCCCATGCGATAACTCGTAGATGAGTGCGGTATGCGGTTCCCATATTATAAGCTATAAAGCAATGTGCTACCTGCAAGAACTGATCTATACCCTTGTTTTGTGTAGGAAAATATATATTCAAGAATTAGTCGGCCGACTGTTGAAATTCGGGTTGGGCATGCCCACCATTCAGGTGGTAAAGAGCTCTGCCTCGCTCTCACCGAATAACCTACTAACGACTTGGAGATGTACCAATGACTGTATCGCTCAACAAGGGACAGACCGTCAGCCTTGCAAAATCAGGTGGTGGCGGAATCACGTCGTTGCATTTCGGACTCGGATGGGACCCTGCGAAGGCAGAACCGAAGGGTTTGTTCGGGAAACTCTTGGGTGGCGGTGGTGCCAAATCCATCGATCTGGACGCATCGTGCATTGCGTGTGACGCAAGCGGCAAGGCTGTTGACATTTGCTGGTGGAAAAAACTCGACACGGCGGATACCGCCATACATCACACAGGCGATAACCTGACTGGTGAAGGCGACGGAGACGATGAAGTTATTCAGGTCAAGACAGATAAATTGAACCCCGACGTCAAGCATCTTGTCCTAACGGTCAATTCCTTTCAGGGTCAGTCCTTCAACGAAGTTGATAATGCAGTGTGCCGCGTCGTGGATATGGATACCAACACAGAGATCTGTCGATTTGTGCTGTCTGAGCAGGGTGCGCACACGGGTGTGGTCATGGGAATTGTCTCACTCAAGGATTCCGGCTGGGAATTCAAGGCGATTGGCTCAGTGGCCAACGGCCAGACGGCAGAGGACATGATGGGTGCGGCAACCGCGGCGATCGCCAGCGCTTAGTCATGGCGCTACCTGCTCTGCGTCTTGCTCACCTGCAGTGAATTTTAATGCTTGCAGGTGGAGACCCATAGCTTTAAGAGAATAACCTTCAGCCAATACACGAGACAGATGCGCTGGATACCAGTGGCATTGGTCTTGAATTTATTCATTAACAACAATTGGAACGTCCAATGCTCAAATGGTTAACAGATAACGCGAATGTAGCGCGTGAAAAGCTGACTACAGAAGTTGCGAAGTACAAAAATGCTGATTTCAGAGACGCGATCGTGGCAGGTTGTGCGCTGGTTGCAGCAGCCGATGGCGATATCTCTTCTGAGGAGAAGCAGAAGATGATCGGGTACATGCAGACATCAAGCGAGTTGAAGATCTTCAAGATGACCGACGTCATGAAATCGTTCAACGATATTGTCGAGAAATTTGAATTCGACAAAGGCATCGGCCAGGGTGAAGCTCTGAAGTTCATCGGCAAAATCAAAGGCAAGCCAGAAGAGGCTCAGCTGGTTGTTCGCGTTTGCTGTGCGATCGGTGCTGCTGACGGCAATTTTGATACACAGGAAAAGGCCGCTGTTCACATGATCTGTGTAGAGTTGGGACTCGACCCCGCCAATTTTGATCTTTAGGTCATTGGCCTACCTATTCACACCCCAAATAGAAACCAATCAACATGACTGAACTGTCCACCTACGAGCTTGGGGTGTTAGCGTCGGGTGCCATTGTAGCGGGGATATATCTGCTCATTATCGGTGGCAACCTGACCATAGACTCAGCTGTAGCTATTGCAAACAGAGCCAACTTATCACCGGTATTCATCGGTGCCACCATAGTCGCGTTCGGCACGTCCCTGCCTGAGTTGTTTACATCAATAAACGCGAACATGCAGGGGTTTCCCGGCATATCCCTCGGGAACATAGTGGGGTCGAACATAGCCAACATATTGTTTGTCATGGGGGCGTCAGCATTGGTGTGTACGCTTGCTATCAAACCCTCCGCAGTAGCACGTGATCTGATGGTCATGCTCGCATCCACCGCACTGCTGGTAGCAGGGATGATGTACGGCGTGTTTGAGCGCTGGATGGGATTTGTCATGTTCGGACTGCTGGCAGCTTTCGTGGCATGGCAGTATTTCAACAATGAAATAGATACCAGTGAAGCAGAAGTTGACGGCGAGCCGCTACCGGCTGGCAAGGCAACTCTGTACCTTGTGGGTGGTTTTCTCGCATTGGCAGTGGGCTCGGAAATGCTTGTCAGAGGCGCGGTAGTCACTGGCGGTGTACTGGGTGTTCCAGAGGCAATTATCGGTTTGACAGCAGTGGCCATAGGTACATCATTGCCAGAGCTGACAGCGTCGATCGCAGCAGCTTTGAAGCGTGAAACGGATATGATGTTCGGAAACATAATCGGTAGTAACACGTTCAACATTCTGTGGATTGTTGGCGTAACGGCAGCCGTTGATCCTCTGGAGGTTGATAGTTCCCTGCTGGGACTAGAGCTTGTCGTGCTTGTCGGTGTATCGGGATTGTTCGCGGCCATGCTTTTCATGAACAAACCATTGACCAGAACCACCGGCTACGCTTTTCTAGCATCCTACTTAGTCTTTACGTTGTATCAGTTTCGTAACACAATCTTATAAAAAAGTATCTGCCCTGGCGCTCGTCTTTTGCAAGTGCCCGGGCAGAACAGAATGTCATCTTCAACTACAATCAAGAGGAAGTAATCATGGGTGTTTCGCTTTCCAAAGGCGGTAACGTATCTCTTTCAAAAGAAGCTCCTGGCCTGACTGATATTCTTGTGGGCCTTGGCTGGGATACTCGCACAACAGATGGTGCAGACTTTGATCTGGACGCGTCAATTTTTTTGGTTGCTGATACCGGCAAAGTTCGCACCGAGAAAGATTTCATTTTCTATAACAACCCCAAGTCAACGGATGGATCTGTTGAGCACACCGGTGACAACAAGACAGGTGAAGGGGACGGTGATGATGAGTCGATAAAAATAGCCCTCAACAAAGTGCCTGCAGATGTCAAGAAAGTGGTTGTAGCCGTTACCATTCACGAGGGTACTGCCAGAGGTCAGAATTTTGGACAGGTCGAGAACGCGTTCATTCGCGTTGTTAACCAGACAGGTGGGGCAGAAATTGCCCGCTACGATCTCACCGAGGATTTTGGCATGGAAACAGCGTTGATCTTTGGCGAAATCTACCGTCACAACGACGAGTGGAAATTCAAGGCTGTGGGTGCTGGCTATTCCGGTGGACTTGCCAAGCTCTGCGCTGATCATGGTGTAAACGTTGGCTAGAGAGTCCCTCTGCCGCAATTTCTGCGATTAACCGGCCAACGGGACACCTGTGTCCCGCTGGCTGTTCGAAAAGAGCAAGTCTAGGCAACTTGTATCAGGTCAGGTTCAGTTAAGACGTTGCGTCCAAGAGCAGTCCTTCTTCACTTTGCATAGTAACTGCGTTGCTTTATCGGGCCATCAAGAACAAACGCTTTAAGTTATGCGTTTTCCAAGCCATGCTTGTTGTATATCTGTTTGGCACTGTGCACATTGAACTCGCGCCAGTTAATGTCCTCTCGCTTAAGCATGTCTAACATGACATCCTTTTTGGCATGGCTGAAAAGCCCAATTGCCTTCTGAGTAAACACACTGATGGAAGACACGTTAAGCCATTTCCATATCAGGGACAAATATACTACTTCATTGACATCTGTGCCAGATCGTTTGCTGAAGCCCGCCTTCTTTATCAACGAACTGAAACGCAGCCATTTCTAGTGTAGTGGAACATCGAGTAATTCTGCAACCGGGGGTGGCAAAATGTTGTGTTTTGATGCACTCTTCAAAGCAAGCCTTGTGTTTGTTTGACGTGGGCATTAGCATCCGCACATTCTAAAATTCACAAGACTTCTTTCGTTATAGAGAACAATAACTTGTTGGTCAATTACCGGCTGATTTGAACTCCGAAACTTGAGTTAACGAGAATGTTGTTTTTGGCACCTTTGGCACCTTTGATACACAATGTGTTCATGAGTCCTACCAGCCCAAGCTTTGCCGCATCGTAGTTGGCCTGGCCAAAATTGCCATGAGTTCCGGAGGAGGATGTCGTCATCAGGATGCGGCCATAATTCTGTGCCTTCATCTGATCCCATACGGCGCGTGAGCAGTTTGCCAAACCGGTGAGGTGTACATCAACAACTTGCTGCCAATCATCCATGGACATTTTACTCAACGACTTGTCACGAAAAAAGCTCGCGTTGTTGATGAAAACATCAATACGCCCCCATTTTGACAGCGTGTCAGCCACCATGGACCGGCATGCGTCATAGTCGGCTACACTTGCACCACATGTCATGCAATTTGCGCACACCGGCCCGGTTCTGGACTGAATAGTGTACAACAGCGTCATCGAACGCCGAACTGATCCGTGCAAGTCTGCCAATGAATGCGATGCTAGAACATAGATTAAGACTCTCTACCGGATTAGTCATTACATTCTTTCTGGTGTTGCACCTGCTCAATGCGAGTCTGGGTATCCTGTCGTTGTCAACGATGGATGCCGTCGGCGAATTTCTGTTTGCGTTTTGGTCAATACCCTTGCTCAGCGCACTGCTATACGGCTCATTTATCGTACACATCGGCCTCATGTATGTAGGTTTGTATCGCCGCAGAAGTTTGCGTATGCCAGGCTGGCACATATTGCAATATATACTGGCACTTGCACTGCCACTGCTGCTGGCAGGACACGTCATGGGTACTCGGGGCGCCTTTCAGATCCTTGACATCAGCACCAGTTATACAGACGTGGTATCCATTCTGTGGAATAGCCCGCCGTTCGTCATCAAACAATATGCGCTGGTTGCTGTCGCCTGGACACACATGTCAATTGGTATTCACTATTGGCTGCGCCACAAACGTGGATACGCTCAATGGGTACCGGTGTTGTATCCGCTATGCCTGATAACACCACTGCTCGCCGCTATTGGATTTCTTCGCGCTGGCATTGAAAGTCAAGCCACTGTTATAGACTCAGTATCAACACGGACAACGCAAGGTGCGATACTGGAAAAGGAGCCTGATGCACGTGCAATTCTCACTACCATTGAAACATCCTTGTTATGGACACTGGCGCTGATATTGGTGGCTGTATTCGTGTCGAGAGCCATACGGGTATTGATGGATAGAAAACGAGGTGGTTTTGTTGTCTCTCATACCACCAGCGGCAAGCAACTATCAGGACGGCGTGGCCAGACTGTCCTCGATACGCTTCGTGAGGCGGGTATCGCGCATGCCTCTGTGTGTGGTGGTCGTGGACGATGCACTACCTGCCGTATACGGATCACCGACAGCATTAATACATTACCTGCACCTGATGATTTGGAAACGCGGGCATTGCAGCGAATCGGTGCCGAACCCAGTGTGCGACTGGCTTGTCAGCTCAAACCCGTTCACGATGTGACCATCACACCACTACTGCAACCCAATGTGGCTGCACCGGCATCTCGCCAACTGGCTGGGGTAGTTGGTCATGAACGACAGATAGTGTGCATGTTTGTTGACATGCGGGATTCAACCACGCTGGGTGAGCAAAAACTGCCCTACGATGTCGTCTTCATCCTGAATCAGTTCTTCATCCAGCTGGACAGCGCTCTGCGGGAAACCCATGGCCACTACGCCACCTTTAATGGCGATGGACTCATGGCGCTTTACGGGCTTAATGATGATCTTGCAACAGGTTGCCGAAATGCTCTGGAAGGCGCGGTTGAGATTCAAGGCAGAATTGCCGATCTCAATGTGTGGCTGGCAGGCGAACTCAACGTACCGCTAAGAGTGGGCATTGGTATTCACTGTGGCGATGCCATCGTTGGTACTATGGGACCACCCAATGCGCCTACAGTGTCGGCCATTGGCGACAACGTGAACATCGCGGCCAGGCTGGAGGCTTTGTCAAAAGAGTATTCAACCGGGCTAGTCGTCTCAGAAGATGTTCTCCACAATGCAGGTCTGCCATATACCGGTTTACCCAGCCACACCGTTCCAATAAGAGGACGCGCTGAACCGTTGAACATCGTGGTAGTGGATGACCCGGTGGCATTGATCAGATCGACACCTAGTGGTCCGTCCAGCTCATAAAGTAGGATCCTACTTTATGAGCTGGAGGGACCACTAGTGCTGCCAGCGAAACAGAGTCGCAACCTACCGGTTAAAAAGACGCACCAACGCCATATTGACTACTGCTTGCACTATTAGGGATTCTTGGCTACCGCAAGTCCTCTTACCTTGATTGGAGCATGATAATAATGAATACATTGTTGTTAATTGGTACAGCCGCAGTCGCACTGTCGATTGCAAGTACAACGGTGGTGGCTGCTGATGGAGTCATGGCCAAAAAGCGTATTGAAGTCAGCGAATCTGCCGAAGGAGTCTGGGAAAAATAGTCAGCGTTCTCAGCGCGTATTACCTCTATTGTGTTATCAAGTCGCGAAAGATGCACCATATCAGCATCAACAGCGCCCTGCTCATCGTTGTCTTTTACCCGTTGGACTATGATGATGTGATCGTTGAGTAATTGCTCCAGTCGTTCATCACGAGCCATTCCCAATACGCAAAGACGATCTACCTTACTACAGGATGGAGCTGCTTGATCCGGTATTGAAAAGAACAATTGCGTTGCACTACTCCGTTAGCGTGCTCCCCATCATTGCGTGATGAAAGGCAACAACACAACACGTAAAGCAGAGACTCGTGCCTGCGGCTAACATCAATTGAAGCCTGATCAGTCAGCTGCAGCCGTAACAATAACTTCAACCTTCAGGATTTCGCGCGCAAGCTTTGCTTCTCCACATGCTCTTGCTGGCGCATGACCACTGGGTACCCATTCATTCCAGATGGTATTGAACTCGGCAAAATAGGACATGTCCGATAGCCACACAGTCGCTTGCAGGATTTTTTCTTTGGATGAGCCCGCTTCTGCAAGCAGTGTATCAACCCGTCCGAGACAATCATGGGCCTGCTCCGCAATCGACTCTCCATCGCCTACCTGCCCACTCAGGTACACGACACCGTTATGCTTGACAATCTTGCTGCTTCGTTCGCTTGTTTTGATACGTTCAATAGACATCTTTAGTCATTTTCCGTGTAGTCGGGTTAAACACTCTGCCAAGAGTCTAACGCAGATACACACGCTTTGACCTAAAACCGGTAGCTGAAACTGGTTTGCACAATGACAGCTTCATTCGTTTCAAATTCGGCAGTAGAAAACTGCTGCTGTAAAAAGGCTGCGCGAAAGCGGATCTTGGTATTGGGCGTTAGTGACAGACCATACTTCGCCCCCAATGTCATGCTGCTCATGGCATCCAGTCGATAGTCTGCACTAACAAATCCATCGTCTGGCAGGATGGCCTGCAGTTGATCGTCAACATCGAGTTTACGCTGATAAAAGTCAGCGGAAGTCTGTTGATAAAAGCGAACATGGGGCTCGATGAATTGCTTTGGCGTCAGTTGATGATGGTAACGCGCATCAAGCGTATTGGAGGTTATCCCCCAGTCATCGCTATAGAGTCTGTACCCGAGATGCACAGAATGCCTTGTGTCACGGATCTGATGAACAAGCTTGGTGTAGGCGCTGGTTCGCTGCCTGGAATCCGGACGGCTTTCGGTATAGGTTTCCAGCACACGATCCCGCTCATCAGCAGCACTGATAACCTTGTAGGGATCTGTGTGATAACCCTGCGACTGGCTGAGCGATAGCGTTAATTGTGCCAACGTACTCCGGTTTATTACCTGTGTGATTCCAACAGCAACGTCAGTGGTATTACGTTGCCCTTCACTGAAGTCGCGCCTGATGTCCGTATTGGTCAAAGGCGCTGGCGTACCGTCAGCAAAACTTCTCGTGATTGTGTCAAATGTGGCCGCAAGGCCAAAATCAACCGCCGTATTCTTGCTTGCGCTTTCGCGTTTCATACCAACTGAACCACCCACAGACTCGTAGTCCGATTCAGTGGAATAAACGGCTCCGTAACTCAATGTATGACTACGAGTGAGCTCGCGCTCCTGACTTACCCCGATCTGTGTACGTACATCGGTGAACGCTGTAGCTGCTGTTTCACCCGCGCCCGATGTAGTGAAACCGGCACCACCGGAGGCTCCGGTGTAGGTTACTGATCCTTCTGCGCCTCTGATAGCACCCGTTGGAGAGGCACCCGACATCGTGTCGTACACAAGTTGAACGGAAGTCGAGTTTTCATCGTTGACCCGCGTCAGATCCCATATGGCTTTAGACACACTTACCCGTTCCTGAGATTCTGCATAAGACAGATACGAAAAATCGGTATTCCAACTATTCTCGGCAGCGGTGTTTCCCGCCGATACCAGTGTCATTGCAGCAAGCGCCAGCTTTTGCTTCAGCATGCTCATCTCAGTTGCAGCCGCAGCCTCCGCCGCGTACCCCACCGCCACCGGTTGAGGCTTCACGTGAAAAGTAGATATGCTCATCCACGCTTTGATCCATCGTATCAAGTACGGGTTGCATGCCATCATCCGCCAAAGCGCCGCGTTCCCAGGGTTTGACGTCCTCGTACGCCAAAACGCCACCCATGGAAGAACAGCCGCTTGTTAACACAGCGGATATGAGGACGCTGGCAGAAAGCAAGCGATGCCTCAAGCGCACTGTGCACTGGATGTTCAGCGGTATGTCAGACAGTCTCGATAGACTCACAAATCTTCCTCCAGTGCAGCCACTAGCCGCTTTTCCAGTTTGCCAACATCCTTAGTGCGAAAGCCAATGTGCTGCCATGACACTGTCCCATCTCTGGCAATGAGAAAGGAACTGGGCATTCCTCTAACCCTGTAATCAACAGCCGTCTGCCCATCAGGATCATAGGCAATGACGAAATTCGGGCGAGTGGCCTCCAGAAAGTCTTTCGCATCCGCTGAATTCGCATCAAGATTAATTGCGATGACTTTCAGACCTGCTGCTTCGTGGCGCGCTTGCAGTTCATTCATCCACGGGAAAGAGCGCAGGCATGGTGCACACCAGGATGCCCAGAAATCCAGATAGACAACACTACCCCGAAAGTCTTCCAGTGAGACGCGGTTATTGATGCCTTGCAAGTCAAACACTGGAGCCACAACGGTGGGTGACGAAGCTGCAAAGGCACGCCCTAAGGGCAATGAAGCCAGTACACACGCCAGCAAACAACGCCTTATGGTCATGCCAATAGACCTGTTCATCAACACCATCCAGTCCTCCATCAAATATCGCGTGTTTTCACGGTGATACCGGTATGTCGGCCAGCCAGCATGACTGTTTCAGTCGTTGCGTCGAAAGAGGGATGTCGTTTTGACACTCTGTGTGCAAGCTCGCATGACGCTTCTGTGAATTTTCGCTAACGTGTGGACGTGGGTCACGGATCAGACTCCCAACACCACCATGCTCTGTATTTAGGGCATCAGCACTCCGATAGACAGTGCTGTGCCACGCGGCTGGCTGTTATCGGACCAACTGAATGACTCGAATTATCACTTTCCCAGGTTTTGGCAGAGTATTCGCCGTATCACTCATGGCCGGCATGCTGGTTGGTTGTGCGCCGCCTGAGGCACCCAGTCTGGGCGCTGCCAATGGAGGCAGTGCGAGCACTGCGGGTGGTGCTGCTGCTCCCCTGTCCGATGCAGCCTTCAACGCGTTACCGATAGATACCCAGTACAAGGTAGTTAACAAGCTGCTGTCCAGTGTTTACAACGGGATGTCAGTGGATGAGTTCTATGATGTGTCTGGTGGTACTGCCATGCGCAATCGTCGCGATAGCTCATTCACACTGAGTGATTTGCGCAAGGCCATGCAAACGCCGCTGAGTACTGAAGAGAAGGCTGAGCTTGATAGCCAGATTGTCGGCGATGACGACAGGCTGGATGATCAAGGTCAACCCGCACCGCTGGAAGCACGCTTTCTCTTTGATGGTAATCGCCCCAAGCAGATGCCACTGGCCCGCATATTCCATTATCCAATCAGTCGCGATGCCTATTCACAGTGGATGGCATGGCATTTAGCCAACACGATTCTGTTTTCTCCTGCTGAGGAAATAGACAGCGCAGATATCACTGACGTGCAGAACCTGTTCAGACGGCTGGACCTGCAGATCATGAATAGCCTGAGCATTAGAGACATGGTGGCAGCGCACCAGCGCAGTGTGCAGAACTGGCGGCGTTTTCGTTCACCCGAAGATAACACCCGCGAGATGATCGAGATATACCTTGGACTGTTTGACAAGGATGACGACGTGCCCCGCGCCTCGCAAGCTTGTCGTGATTTGTACCTCACAGATGAATCGCAAGGGTACAAGCTTGCATTTACAGACTTCCCCAATGCAGAACCAGTGCTTGTGCTGGATCAGTATGTCACCAGTTGTAACGATTTTTATGACGTGATTGCAGGGCATCCTTTACTGATACCCAGAGTGACTTCCGTGCTGGTTGACTACTTTTTTGCAGGATTCTCAACTGATGAGCGTCTGCAGATGACCGCAGCCATCAGTGCAATCAATCCGCAGACATTCGAGGACATCTTCAACGCCATTCTGTTCTCCAGCAGCTACCTGCTTGATACAGAAAGAGCCAAGTCTTTTGAGGAAGCCTACATGGGCACGGCCAAACGCCTGAAGTGGGACGCGCATCCGGATGTGTTCAGAGGCATGATATCGGGTAAAGGTGCTCTGGCGCGTACCAATATGCGCGAAATGGGATGGTCAGCCATGTCGTTCAAACTTGGCAGAGTCAGTTCAGTACCCCTGGATTCACTGAGTTTCGGCAACTACCATAAGGCGCTGCGAGAGACTTTGCTGCTTGATCAAAACCGATGGCGCCAGGCGTTGGGTCTGGAACAGCCCCGCGCGCCCAGCCCGGCACCGATAAAGCCTCCGGAAGAGGATGCATCACAACGCGAGAAAGCCGCGTATGAGGCTGACCTTCGACAGTATCAGCTGGATGTAGAGGCACTGGCACCCGACGTACGCAGAGAGTATGACGAGACACTGGCAGAGTATCAGGAGAAATCGCGTCAGTACGATCTGATTGATGACATGAACACCGCTGAGTTGGTTGACTATCTGTTTTTGAGCGTCATCGAGCGGCGTGCCACCCAGACCGAGCGTAATGCACTGACACGCCTGTTTGCCGATGAAGGGCATCTTGATCCCGACTTCAGTAATGTTTTTGCTCGCTCTGGCCGCCAGGATGACATTGCCCAAATCACCTTCGATTATCTGTCAAGGCTGCCCGAAACCTACTACCTGCAATCGTTGCGTTAGCCAAACAAACTGCAAAGGAACGTTATCGATAGTCGCCACTTGAACCGATCTGATTAACACGCTCTACGGACAATACACCACTATGAATAGAAGAGACTTTCTCAGACGATGCAGTGCTCTGGGTATTGGTGCAACTGCACCTACCCTGTTTGGAATTCCCGGCATCATAAACCAGGCAGCAGCCATGCCGATGGTGGATGCAGTCAACTTCCGCGCACCCGATGTATTGCCCCAGGTCATCAACATATTCCTGTACGGCGGCGCTTCCGAGCTTGCCGGCAATCTGACGAACATGGATCTGATCAATCGCAACTCCCAGAACCCCTACCCTGAGCAACTGCGTCGCTCCGTCATCGACGGCGGACAGGTAACGGCGCACGGTTTGTGGGCTGATGCAGGCGGTCGGGCCATGGAAGATATGCTGAGCACGAACGATATGAGCATCTACCGCACCATCAATCGAAGAAAGAACAACACTCGCGCCCATCGACCCAGTGTCTTTTCCAGCCTGAAAGGCTCATTGGCCATTGACGCAGCACCGGGCATGGGATCAACCATTGCAGCATTGTTGAATGCACACAAATCACAAATAGAAGGTTCTGCGCTGTTGGGCGGACGTCAGCTGACTGACCTGGTGTTACCGTTTGTATCATTTGAGGGCAGCACCACGGCATTCGCAACCGATCCGGATGCTGCCCTGCCACTACAGCTGCGTGGCCTGAGTCTTGATCAACAGTTTGATAATCCATATTCACGAGGCCGTAACTCCACCGACGCTGAACTGGAAGCGCTGATCGAGAAAATGGTGGACTCTTCTCAGCGAGTACGCTACGACAAAGTGCATGAAGGTTTCGAGCTACGACGCAAGATGGAGGCACTGATCGGTAATCTGCAGACTGCAGCCGAACAGCCACTACCCAGCATGCCGCGCAATAGCGCAGGCGATGTCGATCCGGATGTCGATCCGGCGACAGGCTATCTGCGTTACCCCACCAACAATCGCTACAGTGCCCGGATAAAAGCAGCAGTAACGCTGGCAGTGAATAACCCGGACTCCATGTTCATCACTGTGGGTGGTGGGCTAGGCGGTTGGGATGATCATAGCTCGGCGCTAGAAGACTACACACCACGCATGCGTCAGGTCATGGAAGCGTTGCGAGTCGCAATGAAGCACATCCGCTACTCGGATCGACAGCATGGTGGCACCCGCAAGACGGACAACATCATAATCAAGGTGCATGGCGACTTTGGGCGCAATGTCAATCTGAACAATTCAGAAGGCTGGGATCATGGCAACAATCAGAACCTGTACACATTTGGAGGTGAAGCACTTCGACCACGTGGTGCACTAGGCAAGGTCGTAGGAAGAACCGAAGTGTTCGGACCGGCTAACCAGAACCGCCAATACACCCAACCAACCCAAGGAAGTTATGAAGCCGAGCCTCTAGCCATCGCCTCTACGGTTTATCAGTACTTTGGAGCAAGAAACCCACAGGCGTTGACGCGTGACGACGTCATGAATCCCAAAGGCGACATGGCGATTGATGAGACCGTTGCTGCCGAGTCCGTATTCTCGATCTAGGAGATAGGAAGACTCGGGTGGCGGACACCCCAGTCAACAAGCGATATCAGATGCTATCAGTTGGTTTTGCACGTGCTCGATGCAGGGATATCCATTGCAGGGCTCCGATCGAAGAAACCGGTTGGCTTAAGTGTAAAACTGATACTGGCTACCGGCATGACGGGCCAATCCTCAAGACTCGGTAGATGGTTGTGTCCCATCACGTACCACAGCACGATATCGGTATTTTCAACAGACCGATCAGCTTTGGTCCACTCCGGCAAGCCTGTCCCTCCGGCGTGCTGATTGGGGTACTTGCCAGCTGGCCAGTATTCGTCAGGATCGTAAGGCGTCACCCATAAGTGATTCCACATGTAGGTTGCACGAGCATGCAGTGAGGACTCTTCAGTGGCGAATGGCAGAATATTTTCGCCTGCCATGAGCTTGTACCCCGTGGCAGCACCCGTGGCATTCTTTCGCTCACTGCTGACAACTTTCCAGAACCTGCCGGTCATGGGATCAATACGCCTTTGTGCTTGTTGCTCGGTTTTCAACAGGGTTTGTTCCCCATAAAACGCATTGCCCCAAGGATTCTCATCCGGAGGCGCTTGCACAGTGTTGACTTCAACAACGTTGTTGGCAATACCATCCACCTGCATGTCAAGTCGGGTACAGAAAAAATGCTGATGATTAGGCGCATACAGATTGGGTGCTAACGGCGTACCGTACTTAGGCTGATCCCCGTCATCCATTCCGCCAGTTGATAAAATACCGGTAAGCTTTATTTCATTCTCGATTCGCCCATCTTGATAGAAATACCAGTATATGCCGTACTCGTAGTTGCCAACGGTGCAGATAAAGCTTACAACCAGGCGTCGCAGTCGGCGTACTTCAACATCCTCGGTACGAAAATTCGTGTGCTTCCAGGAAATACCGGTGTCTTCTTCGTGGATGCAGATAGCTTGCGGAAGCGGAACAACCTCGCCGGCCGCGTCGCAGATGTGAGCATCCATGTAGTAGATCTCACCCAGACAATCGCAACCCAGTTTGAGCGAGTTGGCCAACATGCCAAGCCCGTATTCACCCACATCAAACGCGTTCTTGCGAGCCTGTGTGGATGACGGATCACCGTAGGGCACGGTCATTTCCGCCAGGGATGCCCGGTACAGCACGGGACGCACCTCATCAGCGTCAGTGTAGGTGACCGTGTTGATAACCAGGACTTCCCTGGTTGTCCAGCCAACCCGCAAATCCCATTTCTGCCAACTGATGTGATCACCTGTTACCGTAAAACTTGGACCTTCGGGCTGTATTATTTCAATCGGCTTTACACCGGTTCTTGGGTTGTCTACGAACTTTCGTGACCAGTCTGAAGAATCTGGTGGCACTGGATAAACCCGCTCATCATCAATACGCAGCACCTTCTGAGTCGCCAGATCAACGATCACCGACAGCCCATCGATCGGTCTTGCGTACTGATTGTCACCAGGCTTGTCATGTACCCAGACAAGCCCGCGGACGATGCGATTATTGATTTCCAGTGGATCTGCATAGTGTCCTGCCGACCAGGGATCAACGGTGACCAGATCCATGTCCGTGATGCCACGCTTGGCCATTGCAGCCTGAAATCCTGCATCGTTACGGATTGCCGCTTCGGCTTCAAAGAATTCGTCGAAAATGATTGATGGCTGCACACCTTCTATGCGTGACCAATCGAGTATGTCACCACTGCGGATTGACACGGTAACTTCATGCGTAGAGCCGTCAGACAGATCCAGCAGAATGATATCTACTGCGCGCTCAAAGGCCGCACCGGACTCGTACGCAAGCACAACCTCTTTACGCGGAGGATGAAGATTGACGCTACCGAATCGCATCTTTGACGAAAAGCGATTGTCTGCCTTGACGATAGCCACGCCAGCTGCTGACTCGGCCTCGCTCAGCCTGTCCAGCGGATGTGTGGCTGGTGCCAGATTGATTTGCAAGTCGTTCATAGGGCATACACTCCAATTGGTGGATTTCCTGTGAGCTTGAACACTGGCTCGTTTGCTTGGCCTATGTTGATACTCACTCGCGATTAAGGTACTACCAGTTTCGCATGGCAGCGCCCATCAATCCAGTCTCGGAGACTTATCGGATCGCCATCACCTGCCGGCCCAATTCGGCAGGTTATGCACATCCATCTGATTCATCAGGAATATCGATTCAACAATCAGCGAAAACCCGTTCTTACGCAGCGATTGTTTTATGCAGTGATAACGCCTGCTTCGGATGTGTCAGATACACTTCCCGCTGGCTTCTCAATGAGCAGCGCAGGCACCTCGACGAACAAAATATGCTGGGTTATATTTCCGTTAGCATCGATTCTGGCGTCTGCTAGTAGGCTGTCCGAGAGTAACGATCGAGGCCGAAGGCGGCCCCGCGAGGGTGTGAGATTTTGAGTCAGATTT
>CAYGSW010000100.1:0-7440 GCA_964352535.1 uncultured Granulosicoccaceae bacterium
CTGGAGGCAGCCCCGCCAAAATATCGCGCCGTCGGGGGGCCGCCTTCGGTACGATTAGCGTATTCTCCGATAGCTTCCCAGGATAAACTCACAATAGACACGTTCAATGGCTGCCATTCAGCAACTACCAGATCATCTGATTAACCAGATTGCTGCCGGTGAAGTTGTAGAAAGACCGGCATCAATCGTTAAAGAGCTGGTGGAAAACGCACTGGATGCGGGTGCTGCAAAAATCACGGTGGAACTCGAGCAAGGTGGTCTTGACAGAATCCGGGTGAGAGATGACGGTTTTGGCATAGCTCAGGAGCAATTACCCCTGGCGCTCAGCCGCCATGCCACCAGCAAGATCCAGTCAATGGATGATTTGCAGAAGGTATCCAGCATGGGTTTTCGGGGCGAGGCCTTACCCAGTATTGCATCTGTATCAAGGCTCTCGATGACATCCGCCACGAAAGACTCCGAGCACGCAGCACGTATTCATTACAAGAATTCCGGTGAGCTGGATGTGGAGCCTGCTTCGCACCCTGTCGGTACGGCTGTCGATGTACAAAGCCTGTTCTATAACGTACCCGCAAGACGCAAGTTCATGCGCACGGCACGCACCGAGTTTGCACGTTGTGAAAACATCGTCAAAACACTTGCCATGGCACATCCGCTCACGGCGTTCTCCATCGTTCATAACGGCAAGAACGTGTTCGATTGCAAACAGGCAGACAGTGTTGAAGCACAGAGCGTTCGGGTGGCGAAAATACTGGGTAAGGGCTTTGGCGAAGCGGCACATCATGTCAGCATCGAGGGGGCTGGCCTTGGCATGTCTGGATGGGTAGCCGATCCGTCGTTCTCGCGTGCTCAGGCTGATATGCAGTACTTTTACGTCAACAAGAGAATGGTCAGAGACAAGGTGATTTCGCATGCTGTCAAGCAGGCTTACAGCGACCTGATCTATCATCAGCGTTTCCCGGCGTTTGTCCTGTTTCTGGATATGGACCCAACCGCGGTAGACGTCAATGTCCATCCGGGCAAGCAAGAGGTACGATTCAGAGACTCGCAATCTGTACACGGGTTTATCCGGCATTCCATAAAGCAGTTGCTGGCGGCCATTCGTCCAGGCGATACGCTCGGTGGTGATACAGGGGCAAGTCCAGCGCAGCTGGACAATACTGCTCCTCAGCCAGGTGCTGCAACCGCGTCAAATAGTGTTGATTACGCGGACAACCGAGGCAACAACCAAGGCAACAACCAAGGCAGGAACTTCGGCAACGGTGCTCATTCGCCGTTGCAGCGTCCCATGCCCTTGCAGGTTCGAGAGCAGCTGGATGCATTGCAGCGACTGGGTGCCGACACCAGCTCGCGTGCACCGATGCCCATTAGTCCTTATTCACGCACGCCTGTCGTGCCCGATCGGCCGCACCCCGGGTCGACCGGCCTGCACCATGATATAGCCGGTGCTGAGGGGGATGATAGCGGTGAGGGCATTCCCCCGTTAGGATTTGCTCGCGCTCATTTGCATGGTGTGTATGTGCTGGCTGAGAACGCTGAAGGTCTGATACTGGTCGACGCACACGCCGCACACGAACGCATAACCTATGAGCGGCTCAAGTATGATTACACGCAAGGTTCTCTGAAAACACAGGCATTGCTGGTACCTGTCACCGTTGATGTCAGTGAAAGTGAAGCCGAGCGCTGCGAGAACGAAGCGGCGTGGTTGGCAAGTGTTGGACTGCGTGTCGATCGTCTTGCGCCAGAGCAGCTGATTATCAGGGAAGTGCCTGCCATTCTCGGCCACTCTGATGTGGCTGCGCTCTTGCGTGATGTGCTCTCTGATCTCATGAGTGTCGAGTCCAGTGACAGATTGCGCGCAGCTGTAGACAACGTGTTGTCATCCATGGCGTGTCATGGTTCTGTGCGTGCCAACCGGGGGTTGAGTATTGCTGAAATGAACGCTTTGCTTCGACAGATTGAATCCACACCCAATAGCGGCCAGTGTAATCATGGCAGGCCCACCTGGACAGCGTTGAGCATGCACGATCTTGACAAGCTGTTTTTGCGTGGCCGCTGAAACAGCACGCTTGTTCTCAACACCAGCCCCGTGAAAGCACTGCCCTCTGACATGCCTGTCATCTTTTTGATGGGAGCCACGGCGTGTGGCAAAACCGCGTTGTCCATAGCGCTTGCGCGTAGGCTAAATGCCGAAATCATCAGTGTGGATTCAGCGCTTGTGTACCGAGGGATGGATATCGGTACCGCCAAACCGACAGCTGAAGAGCAGGCAGGAATACCGCACCATCTGATCGATATTCGCATGCCTTGGGAGAGCTATTCGGCGGCAGAATTCTGTACCGATACCCACGAACTGATCCGTAAGATCCATGCACGCGGTAAACGCGTGCTGCTTGTTGGCGGCACCATGCTCTACTTCAAGGCACTTGAAGAAGGTCTGGCAGAGCTACCTGAAGCGGATTTGACGATTCGCGCCGACTTGTTGCAGCAAGCACAGGACAAAGGCTGGCACTACCTGCACGAGCACTTGCGCAGCATTGACCCCAATGCTGCGGCCAGAATTCATCCCAACGATCCGCAACGGTTGCAAAGAGCGCTAGAAGTCTACCGGCTGACAGGTGTGCCGTTGAGCGAGTTACAACGTAGAACGCGGTCAGAGCTTAATGCTGCGCCCATCAAGTTTGCATTGATACCGCAGAATCGAAGCTGGCTGCATCAACGCATCGAGCAACGCTTTGGCGCTATGGTGGATGCAGGCTTCATTACTGAGATGCTCAGCCTTTACACCAACAACAAGCTACACGCGAAACTTCCGTCCATGCGCAGTGTCGGATACCGCCAAGTGTGGGAATATCTGGATACGCTGGAACAACCTGCGTCCAACTCGCTACCAACAATGTCGGGTGCCGATGTGTGGATGCCAAAAGCGGTTGCAGCTACCCGGCAGCTGGCCAAACGACAATTGACCTGGCTGCGTTCCATGTCAAACGTTACTGCCATCGAATGCGATACTCTAGCCGTAGAGCAGCAGCTTGATCTGGTGATATCACAGTCAGGCCTTAACCCCTCAGAACCACCTGAACAGAATCGTACAACATGACTAGCCCGGCCGAACCTCTCAGTGTGCCATCCATGGTCAACCAGATTGGCAATACCCGACTGGTGCCCATCCAGCGGATTGCCAGTGGTGAGCGAGGCAATCAGATTTTTGGCAAACTAGAGGGCGACAACCCGGCAGGCTCCGTCAAGGACAGGCCTGCTGCCAACATGATTCTCCGCGCTCAGGAGCGTGGCACAATAAAGCCAGGTGACACACTGTTGGAAGCGACCAGTGGCAACACTGGTATTGCGCTGGCGATGGTTGCCGCCACGCTGGGTTACAAGCTGAAACTTCTGATGCCCGACAACATGACGGACGAGCGCAAATCGCTGATGAGCGCTTACGGCGCCGAGCTGATTCTGGTAACACAGGAGCAAGGCATGGAATATGCGCGCGACACGGCCGCAGCCATGGCTGAGCGTGGTGAGGGACTGGTGCTGGATCAGTTCGCCAACCCAGATAACTGGGACGCACACTATCGCACCACAGGTCCCGAGATCTGGGAAGCGACGCAGGGGCGTGTAACCCACTTCGTCAGCTCGATGGGTACCACGGGAACCATCATGGGTGTGTCGCGATTTCTCAAGGAGAAAAACCCGGACATCCAGATTATCGGGGTACAGCCCGAAGACGGGTCCAGTATCCCCGGTATACGCCGCTGGCCACCGGCCTATCTGCCCAAAATCTATGAACCATCGCGTGTCGACAGAATTCTGGATGTCAGTCAGAGCGATGCCGAGCACATGGCCAGACGTCTGGCGAAAGAGGAGGGTATTCTGTCGGGCGTTTCATCGGGTGGCGCCTTGACAGCCGCATTGCGATTGCTGCCCTCACTAAGCAATGCAGTGATAGTCAGCATTGTGTGTGATCGAGGTGATCGTTACCTCTCCAGCGGACTGTTTCCAGCTGTTAATAGCAGTTAACAACGTTTAGCGACACTATCCGGCAGCCGACCGTTATTGTTGCGTCAGCGTCAGACGTTGTTCATCGCGCTGGATGCACGTATTGCACGTACTACACGTATGTCACGACAGCATGAATTCAACGGCAATGCCCGCCACGGTGAGTTTGTCGCCACTGTGCAGCAAAACGGGTTCGTCGCCTACTGCATCGCTGTTGAGTGTCGGTTTGTCCACATTGCCGTCGCTCTCGATGTGCATCAGGAAATAGCCGTCAGGCTTGCGCATGATCGCGGCTATCTGTATGCCTGGTCGCCCAAGCGTAGTCACCGGCTTGTCAATGGGCAGAATCTGCCCTGACTTTGCACCATTTTTTATCTCGATAACAGCGCCTTTGGACATGCCAGACGGTGTGTCCAGCTCATGCATCGGTGTAGCGGTTGGCTTGGTGGCAGGCACCACAACGTGCTCCAGGCCATCAAGAGGGTGCGGTTCGCTGGCTTTGCTGTGCTGTTGCTTGTGGCTGTTGCCTCGTGTTTCGTGGTCTGCCGTTGGCACGGACGCCAGAACCGTATCACCTTCACTGTTTGCAGCGGATGGCTCCGGTGAATCAGCCTCTCGTTGGTAAGCGATCTCCTCCATCGGTGGTGGATCGTTGAGCATGAATGCGCCCTGTGCAGCGCCTTCTGAAGATTGGGAAGGCAACAAGTTCTCGATATCCAGTTCGTCGCTGCGAGGATTTGCCAGCAAAACGTCTGAACTGACGTTAAGCAGGATCTTGCCCAGAATGATCTCATCACCGGGATGCAGTGTCGTTCTCTGAATGACCTGGCCATTGACGTATGAGCCATTGGTGCTGTTCAGATCCTGAAGCACCACCTTATCATTGTGAATGGTGATTGTTGCGTGGTTTCCGCTAACGGATAGATCCGGGATGCATACGTCATTGGTTGCGCGGCGTCCAAGCGTGATGGTGTGCTGTGCAGCATCGAACTGGAATTCGTCTATTTCGTTATCTTCGTGCGTGACGATAATAGTGGTCATTTAGCTTCCTTCACCCGCTTGGCATTCTTACACCGTATCTTACAGGCAATCTCGCCCATCTACTGTACTCGTGGCGTCTGATCTGTGGTGCTCGTCAGCAGAGACAGCCGGTCTCCGGGATGGATGACGTCACTTTGCAAGGGCCGACCCTGTGCATCGCGTACATCAGAGATGCTGACGGAGTATCGTCGTGCAATCTCCGAAACGGTATCACCGATGGTGACGATGTACTCCACCTGAGGGCGAGTGTTATCCATATCCAGAACGGTAAGCTTCTGGCCGATCCGGATAACATCCGAGTCGAGAGCATTGATCTGTCTGAGGCGTTCTTGCGAGATCCTGTAGCGTTTACCAAGCGCGCTCAGCGTATCCCCGGCGACAACTACGTGTGTTTCAGCGGGGGTGTACAAGTCTGGTTTACGCGTCGTCAACAGGCGATTGATCAGCTTGGCGCCCTTGCCCTGTGGCAGGTAGATATAGTGCGGACCTTGTGGTGGAGTGACGCCATGTAGCAGTCCGGCATTAAGGCGCGTGAGTGTGCGCACCGAGACACCGGTGAGTGTTGAGATATTCTCGATACTGGCGCGCTGGCGAACATCGACGATATCAAAAGCGCTGCCGCGCGGGGTGCTCGGAATGATCAGACCCTCAGGTTGATCATGTCGCAGCATGGCCACCAGTGCGAGGAACTTGGGGACGTATTCACGAGTTTCCCGCGGCAGTTTGAGCGACCAGAAATCGGTGGCCAAACCTGCTTTTTGATTGCGTGCGATGGCGCTTCGCACCCGACCCAACCCGCCATTGTAGGCTGCCAGCGTCAGTAGCCAGTCCCCGTGAAACTCGGCGTTCAGATAGCTCAGGTAGTCGATGGCTGCGATGGTAGCTTCACGGATGTCGGATCGTCCATCAAACCACGGGGTACGGCTCATGCCTATGTCCTTGGCCGTTGCCGGTACGATCTGCCAGATTCCTACCGCCTGTTGAGGGCTCTGCACATCGGGTCTGTATCCGCTTTCAATCGCTGGCAGCAGGGCTAGCTCGACCGGAAGATATTGCTGGTCTAGTTTCTCCACAACGTAACCTATGAACGGATCGGCCCTATGCAGTATCAGGCTGATCCAGGGTGCTTCTTGACGGTATTGTTTACGATAGTAGGCAATTTTTTTGTGATCAGGTAGTTGCATGCGTGTTGAGCGTCTTACGAATTCCCACGCAGAGCCTGATAGATTCTGGCCAGTCTTGCCGCTGGCGTAAGAAGAAGTGAGTACAGTACGAGGTTGAGTTGGCGAACCGGCAGCGTCATAGATGTATCTGTCGCCAACTTCACGCAACAATACCCGATCACCTTGAGGGGTGTTTTGCAATTCAGGTAACTCAAGCTGCGACGGTGCACCTTGTGCAACTTGCGCCGGAGTACCTAGTGCAACTGTTGCCTGCTTTGATTGCATGGCCTGAGCAGAAGCGGCGCTAGCCTGCTGGGCTTCCAGGGCTGATACCTGTGCCATGGAGGTTTGACTCAGCGCGAATAAACTGATCAGTATCAGCTTGTGGAGAGGCCGTATTGGCGTTGATCGCCTCGTGACGGCTATACTGCGGTTTGCGGGTGCTCGCGGCCTGCCAAGCGTCATAGTGCCTGTGGCGTCACAATGTGATAGCGTTTTGAACGATGTAATGTGGGTTAGGGCGAGGGATCGGTTCCTGTGATCAACTATCGTCATGACACTTCGTTGTTGCCTGTATAAAATATGGAACGGTAGTTTTGATGCTGGAGCGAATCGATCAATGTTGAATATTGCACGCAGAGAACCACGTTCTGGCCCAGTCTGGTTAGAGGCACAAGCGCCACTGGCCCAATGGTACGCAACCGGTCTCGGGCAGTCTATCGCTCAGCGGCTTGAAACCGAATTGGGTAGTCGATTAGGTGATGTGTTTGGCTATCAGGGCCTTCAGGTAGGCAATCTCGTACCGGGTATGCACTTGTTATCAGGTGCGGGTCTGCAGAGGCATCTGGTGCTTGATGCACCCGCTTCCGGGTGTGAGGCAGACATCCAGGGTGATGCGCTGTCGCTGCCCATTGCCACCGGAACCATGAAAGCTGTGGCCTTCTTCCACACGCTGGATTTTTGCGACAACCCGCACCAGGCCATTCGAGAGGCCAACCGGGTACTCACTGATGACGGGCAGCTTATTATTGTTGGCTTCAACCCCTACAGCGCTTTTGGTGCACGACATGCGCTGACAGCATGGCGAAGACGAGAGCCTTGGAATGGGCGCTTCTACGCACGGCATCGTGTCAGTGACTGGTTGTCTGTTCTGGATTATCGTGTGCTGGATAGCACGGCCATGTTTATGAGGCCGCCGGTAAACAGTGAACGGGTGTTACGGCGACTGGCAAAG
>CAYGSW010000100.1:7450-13914 GCA_964352535.1 uncultured Granulosicoccaceae bacterium
TGGGCGGGCCGCACACGCAAATCCCTCGCGGCAGGCAGCTTTGCACGAACCGGTGAGCAAGCCAGTGCCAGACCACGTGCAACCGTCGCCCGCATCGATTCTCGTATTCGTTAATTCTCACACCCAAATTCATGATCGAAATCTATACCGACGGCGCCTGCCGCGGAAATCCTGGGCCCGGCGGCTGGGGAGCCTTGTTGCGCTCCGGCAAGCTCGAGAAAGAGCTGTGGGGTGGAGCCTTGCACACCACCAATAACCAGATGGAGATGACGGCCGTAATCAAATCTCTGGAGGCCTTGAAGAAACCCAGCGAAGTGGTACTGACCACGGACTCCAAATACGTACTGGATGGAATCACCAAGTGGATCGCGGGCTGGAAGCGACGCAACTGGCAAACAGCTGCAAAACAGCCAGTAAAAAACGTCGAACTGTGGAAAGAGATTGATGCCCTTGCCGCCAAGCATACGATTGAGTGGCGCTGGGTGAAAGGGCACAGCGGACATGCTGAAAACGAGCTGGTTGATCAGCTGGCTAATCGTGGGATTGATGAGTTGAAGGGGGCTTGAGAGTGAGCACTGCGTCTATCAAACGTGTTCTGAGGTAAATAGACCATACTCCCACCGTCTTCCCACAGCCTAACGGCATGAAGCGCACACTACACCAGGAGGCTGTTCGAGAATAAGCTGATCGTACCGAAGACGGCCCCCCGAGAGCGAGATATTTTGGCGAGGCTGCCTGCAGCCAGCTTTCCGCGTAACAACGGCGAATAGACCAACTATTCACCTCGATTAACACGAAAATCTGACTCAAATCTCACACTTTCACGGGCGCGCCTTCGGCTTCGATCGTTATTCTCGGACAAGCCTTTAGGTGCGTTTCAACCAATCAATCACATTTTGCGAACAACGCCCTTAATTCTTGCGTAAATGCTTGGGTCTCAAGATCTTACTGAGTAAGGACACGCGTTATAATCGTGGATTGAGTGTGGACCTTTCTTTGAGATAATATGCATTACTTTGCCGATACTGCCGTTATAGCGGCTACGTCTGCCGGTCAAGCCCTTCTAGGCAATTTCCGTAGACATCATGCGTCGGTTTACGGTGCAGAAATACTGTCCGTTGGAAGTCGCACTCTTTCCAAGGAGATTACCTCCACGAATGATCACGAGGCGGACAGGCTTATTATCGATGTCATCCGGGAATCCTGTCCGTCACACAATCTTCTTACTGAGGAAACCGGGCACGTTGACAAGGGCAGCCCGTACACATGGATTGTTGACCCGCTTGATGGCAGCAGTAATTTTCTAAATCACAACCCATTCTTTGCCGTGTCAATATGTCTTGCCTACAACAACGTGCCAATCACTGGCGTCATTTTTTCACCGTTCATGGAGGAGATGGTTGTTGCGAGGAAAGGTCAGGGTTGCACCTTGAATGGCCGTCGAGTTCAAGTGTCATCAACCTCAGAGCTTGCAAATACCTACATGGTTGGATGTCCGGGCGGAGAGAAAAACAACAAGCGATTCTCGAAGATGGAGTACGCGCTACATCAGCAGATTAAGGACTTCAGGAAAATTGGTTCTGCGGCCGTAGAGTGTTATATGGTCGCTGCTGGGCGTGTTGACGGGTTCACCACGCTTAACATAGATCCATGGGATGTTGCGGCAGGCGTACTGGCTGTGCAAGAAGCCGGTGGGCGAGTGAGTGATTTCAGTGGTTTGCCCTGGAAGCTTGATAAAACAGATTTGTTAGTGTCTAACGGGTTGATGCATGACGCCATTCTGTCCGAACTTGAGTCGGCTGAAGTAGTCCTTCCTGTGAACAAGACAGTACCTGAAGGAGTTTAATCATGGAGACTGCTGAGAAGCCGGACGGGTCATTCAAAATCCTTGATAAAGATTCAATACCCGCTTACTTGGCCAACATTCCTTTAGTGGCTGAACGACTCGGCAATGAGACGACGCTGAGTATTCAGGAGATTGGTGACGGCAATCTCAATTATGTGTTCAAGGTCAGCAACACTCAGGTCCCGCCTGTGTCTGTCATTGTTAAACAAGCCGTTCCTTATCTGCGCATGGCTGGTGAGTCCTGGCCCTTAGCCCGTGACCGAATGCGCTATGAGATCAGGGCGTTTTGTGCCTACAGCGAGATAGTGCCGAACTTTGTGCCGCGCATCTATCATGCCGATGAGGACATGAGCACTGTGGTGATGCAATGCCTTAATGATCACATCATATTGCGGATGGGCATGATTCAAGGCATTCAATATCCAAGAGTTGCAGAGCATATCGGATTGTTTTTAGCTGAGACTCTGTTCAAGACAAGTGCATGGTCGTTGGGTAGTGCTGAGCGTAGAAAGTTACTCGACAGGTTCACCTTAAATACCGAACTGTGCAAGCTGACTGAGGATTTTATTTTCACGTTTCCTTATATGGCGCACGAGTCGAATTACTCGAATGAAAAGACGGATCTTTGGGTTAAACAGAATATTCACAACGACTATGAATTCAAGCGCGGTGTGCTAGCGCTTAAAGAGCTGTTTCTCAGTAAGTCTGAAGCTTTACTTCATGGTGATCTTCATACCGGATCGATTATGGTGAATCAGACTGAAAGCTATGTTATCGACCCTGAATTCGCGTTCTTTGGACCGATCGGTTTTGATGTGGGTAAAGTCATTGCCAATTTTCTACTCTCTTGTACTTCTCATTTTCACCGGGCTGGTGGGGATGAATATCGGCAATGGATTCTTGAGCAAATACCCGTGATATGGCATGTGTTCCAATCACGTTTCACCGAACTCTGGGAGCTGGCAGGTGATTCTGCGATGTATAGCAACGGCTTGTTGTCTGTGGAGGAGCAGAAGCAATTTCGGGAAGACTACTTGCTGGGTATTCTGCAGGATGCCATCGGCTTTGCCGCTTGCTCGCTGGCGCGCAGAACGATTGGTATAGCGGGCGTGGCAGATATTCGAGATATCGAGGATATCGATGTCCGCTCCAGCCTAGAGGTCTTTAATTTGAAGCTTAGCAAGCAACTCATGGTTAACCATAGAGCGATCAAAAACATTGATGAATTGCTAACGCTAGTTCATCAGTTCTACTCTGACCCCAGCTTTCAGGAGCGTTAAGTGCCAGCATCAGTTTTAGGAGTTATTCCTGCCGCCGGCAGTGGAGTGCGCGCAAGACCTTACACGTACGAAGTACACAAGGGTATGTTTGAGATCGATGGAAAGCCGAATATTGAGCGGCACATCGATCTGATGCGCGATGAAATGCACATTGAAGAGGTATTGATTGTTCTGGGTTATATGGGAGATGCCATCCAGAGCTACTTTGGAGATGGTTCTGATTTTGGAATGCGTATTCAGTATGTACAGAACCAGCATCTCGATAAAGGCTGGGCATGGTCAGTTCTGTTGGCTAAGCCATATCTTGCTGGCAGAAAGGCCTGTGTTATGCTTGCGGACGAGTTTTATCTAGAGTCGAATCTTGGCGATTTTGTTGAATTTGACCTTGATAAGTACAGCGTTGCATGCCCCGTAAAGCCGGTTACAAACCCTGACTTGATTAGAAAGAATTTCTCTGTGGAGCGCGACGGGCAAAGGATCATACGCATGGTTGAGAATCCTGTTGCCATTCCAAATGATCTATTGGGTATGGGGTCGTATATGATTCAACCTTCGATAATGGATGTGCTTGAAGCCGCGTTTGAGAAGGGTCGAACAAATCTGGACTTCGTTACTTTTACTGATAATCTCATTTGTATGGGATATTCAGTCGGTGCTTTTGATATGACCGGGCACTATATTAATCTCAACGATGTTGCTAGTCTCGAAGCGGCACAGGATGCTGCGATCAGAAGTCGGATGGCAGGCGAGGGCTAAGCTTCTTTGTGGAGTAGGGGGTCCTAGGGATATTTTTTTTTCAGGATGGTGGCAATGGAGTTCACCGTTCGGAAGGACATTTGTCCATTAGAAGACTGGCAGGGTTCACCAGGATATCTTCCGGACTTCTCACCGTCGGTATCAACTGAGTGCTATCCAAAGATGTTGATGTAAATCCCCTCTGGACTATCGATATCGGAACTACCGTTCACCGTATAACCCAACAGCCAGGATGCTGCACGTCACTTACCTGTTGCATGAGTACCGTCTGGTGGGTTATGGATTACAGCTCTAAGACTTCGCTGTATGGAAAGCGGCACAGAAAATATAGCAATTTCCCCGGCACGACATCAGTCTTTGCAAAGGCCAGGACGTACGTATTCCAAGAACAATTTGTAGCGCAGCATGCAGTGAGTTTGAAACGATTGACGTCGTTGACAGCCTGGAAGCCAACTCACCGACCACCCAACGCATCCTGCAATGCCTGATACGCAGGCTTAACCCCATAATCCCTGTCCATATACAACGCCTCCTGATTTGTACGAAACGAATACCGATCCGTAAATCCCCAGGTTTGTAATACCGTGCACCGTGGCTGCGCCAGACACACATCAACAATACCCGCGTAGACATCGGCTTGGGTCTGCTCACTATCGTCATCAACAATCGCTACGTCCAGCTCAGTCACATGAATGTCAAGTCCACGTTCGGCGATCGCAGCCATGTTGGCTGCCAGTTCATTAAACTGGTCGAAGCTTGAGAACACGTGCAGCTGGAAACCTACGGCATCCACGGGCACTTCGCGCTCATCTAGCCTATCCAGCAGACTGACAAGGCCATCGAACTTTGGGCCAGCAAAACCGATGTCGAATTCATTAAGCACCAGGACCGATGTGGGGTCCAGCTCGCGTGCCTGCGCAAATGCGATATCGATGTATTGCTCCCCCATCGCTTCCAGCCACAAGGATTCTCGCAAGGTTCCGTCGTCGGCAAGAGGCTCGTTGATAACATCCCAATAAGTCACGGCTTCGTTGTAGCGACTCATCACACGCGTAATAAATTCACGCATGTGGACTTCACGATCGGCAGGCTCTGTCTGCTCCACCCACTCAGGCAGGCTGGTGTACCACACCAGAGGATGACCGCGTATCTCCATACCATACGTCCGGGCAAAGCTCACCAGGTTATCCATATCGGCAAACTCGAATCGCCCTGGCAGTGGGTTGATCGCATCCCACTTCATGGAGCTCTCCGGCGTCATCACACCGAACTCAGCAGCCGCTATGGACTCATAGACACCACCGTCAGCCTGCATATAGAACACAGGGGAAATCGCACTGCCAAACTTGACACTTGAACCCAGCGCGACATCCTTCAGCCGGTCTCCGCGACGTTCAAATTCCGCAGGCTCCAGTACGTTCAGCGTAATCTGGTCCTCACCGGTCAGCGAAGGATCTTCAGCATCACGTGTCAATACATCAATGACCACTGTTCCCGCAGACGCTGGCACGGCCTGGAGAATCTGCCATTCCGGTGTTCGTGCGTCAGGCGTCAGAATCGCACCTGCTGGTGGATCGACCAGCTCGATGCTGGGCACTGTGCCATTGCGATCGATGCCGATGATAAAAATGGATACCTTATCTCCGGCTCTGACTGTATAGGGCGTAATGGGTCTTATGGAAGGCGCAATGTTAGGCACGCTGGCAGGATCTGATGGTGGATCGACGGCGATTAACAGCGACTGTGCGCTGCGATAGGTGCTGACGTCAGGATCGACCGCCACAACAACAAACTCTGTAATGCCAATGTCTGCCTGATATGTCTGCCAGCGCAAGGTCTTGGTACCATCGAAATTGTCATCGAACGTAGCACCCTCTGGACGCTGCTGCTCGAACATGCCAGGCAAAGCTCCTTCGGGATCTCGCGGCACGTAGCGGATCTCTACCAACTCACCTGCTTCTACTCGTACGTTAGCAAGCCCTTCGAAAAATGGAGGCTGATTGGTGGCAGGCTCTACATTCGCGGGCACGCTGATCACAGGCTCGGGCAGACCTGCGGCAAAGTCTGCTTCCGTTAAGGTCGACACACTGTCAGCTTCAAGCCTCAGACCGGTGTCACGGACCAGTGGATACTCTGTCACAGTGTGGAAAACGGCATCGAAAGGAACGGGCTCATCGTCGGCCGAGGGGCCTTGCGTCAACGGCGGATTGGGCAGAGGGGTGAGCAGCTGCGACGTACCTGGGGTGGCCGGTGTGCCCGGAACGTTTGGAACGCCTGAATCGTTGCCGCTACCATTGGTTGGGTCATTACTATCATCACCACTGCTACTGCAGCTGGCAAGTGCACCAAGAAGGCCACAGACAAGCACCACGGCAAGGAAACGTTGCCTGTTTGTCAAGGTGATGTCAGTGTTCATTGGCGAATGCGATGTAATGGCGATGATGCATTGTATCGAAACTACTCAAACACGATGAGGGCTTATTGCCGCCGCCACGCAGGCCCGGAGCCTGTGGGCCACCTCCAGCGGGATGCCATCTGAAGAGCCGCGGGCGCCCGGCCAGGGATGGTCGATACGTCGATAC
>CAYGSW010000100.1:14014-16668 GCA_964352535.1 uncultured Granulosicoccaceae bacterium
GTGTATCGGCAAGTACCTGGCAGTCTAATGACTGATCGGATAAGTGCTCATGACCGGCGCGAGGAATACGCAGCGCTTACCATAGGTACAGCGGCTTTTCAGGCACCCACACGGGATCCGTCATAAAACTGGTCATTTCAATCACAGTGAACGATCTTGCAACGAACAAGTCACAAGTTGGTAGATGTGTATTTCAAGCTTCACTGAACAGGTCAGCCAAACCACAGTAACGAGGTTATTCTGGAAAGGCATGCCCGGTTTTCACTTGATGAACGGACCCGCTACTGAACAACTGGGGACGGATGAAAACAGTGTTCCGTTAAAACTCGGAGCAATGCGTACAGACACTGCCATAATCGCCGGCACACGGACAATTAATCTGTATCTATCGACATTGCTCGACAACCCCGACGATGGCAAGGTATCCGTAGCCAGCGCACGTGTGGACGGGATGTGCGCTATGCTGACTTTACCGGTGTCACATCCCTTTATTATGAAGAACAACGCGAGTATCGCGCAAACCATCCACTATCTTGAAGATGGTAAGTTTACTCATAATAACGCAGAGTACTATAACGCAGAGCACTATCACTGTATATCCCGGCAGAACACACCAGAGAAAAATACGCACGGCAAAATACCCGATCAGATGCACAATCGAGTCTCAAATACGCCTCGATTTCGGGTACTTCCTTAAAGTCTGGGTACTTCTCTAGAAAGAAACAATCACCACATCGGGTTGCAGTTCACTTGTCAATAAATGTGCTGGCTTACAACTACAGCGAATAGCTTCACCATTGACGATCGCTGGCAGACTGTACAGGGCTTTTTACGGAGAGAAATCCTTGTAAGGATCCAACAGTGGAATCCAGGCGTGTGCCTCGATCGTTATTCTCGGACCACGAGTACATGTGTCTTGTCGTCGCATTAAAATGCGATGGATGAACCAAAATGTGTTTGATGAACCCGCATTACTCAACTGCGTGGTATTCATTTCGAACAAACTTTCTGACATGTAATGGGGAGTTGTCGAGTCTGCTATTGCTCGTGAAAACACGTAAATTACCGATCAATAATTGAATGGACCGGGATCGCAATCCGATACGACACAAATTCTTTTCGATCTATTCCAGCAACCATGTTCATTTTGCTTTACTTTCTGCGGTGTTTATCAATGCCACAGGGAGATTTCAATTTTGTATAAGCGCCAGGGACTGCTGAACTATAGAGCAGGTTTTAGAAAAGCTACAATTGTTACTTGTATTTTGCTCACCTGCACCATGCCGGTTTTCGCGCAAAACTGGTGCGAAGGAAAGATCACTGACAAAGCCCGACGTGTAGTGCCAACTCTTGATAAACCAGATGTTCTACAACCGTATACTGATCCGGTGTTCGGAACGAGAGTTGTCAGGGTAACTGATGCACCGTATGGCACTGCTCGTCGCACTTTATACAATACGATTCAGCCATGGAACGCCGATGAATCTCTGCTTATTCTCTATCACACCGGTGATAAGAACGCTGGGCATCACTTATACAATGGCCGGACGTATCAATACATTCGTCAGTTGGAGTTTTCAGCTGCTGATATCGAGGGAATTTATTGGGATCAGACAGACAGTTCCAAGCTGTACTTCATTCAGAAGCGGCCCAATAACGATGCGTTGTTTGGCAAGCTTGTCAGGTACGATGTAAACACGCGTACAAGAACTCTGGTTGCCGATCTGGATCCTGTTTGTGGAACACCCGCCAGCAGAAACGGCAAAATCGCTCGAGCCGGAAATGATATTCAAGGGCTGGCTGGCAACCTCATCGGTTTGAGATGTGTAAACAACGAAGTCAACCGTAGCGCTTCTGACATAACGTTTCATGTCAATGTCCGAACTGGAAAAATAGGTCCCCGTCTGGTGATAGATCCGTCTAGGTCACAGGGGTCTAACACATTTGGCCTGAGACCTGATGTGGCAGCATCCACTTTGCACAGTGGTCGCCGAGTTGTTGTGCAAGATAACGTCTTTGACATTAACATGAACTTCCTCTACCGGATAGATAGCTCACTCGGTCCTTACAGAGCTGCCGATGGTACTAACTACTCGGTTCCACAGCTTGAGCATTCAACAATCGGTCGCATGCCTAATGGGCACGACGCCATTTTTTCACCTCGATACAATCCTCAGGAGTTCGGCTGCGAAAATGACAGTGATGCGGGTCGAGGGGCTCTCGTTGCCCACGATATCCAGTCGGATAGTTGCCGGGTGATGGTCGGTCGTAGTACAGGTTGGGGCTATCCATTGCGCGGGGTGCACCTCTCGGCAGTATCCGCACAAAATCCTGGGTGGGTAACCATGACTTCAATCGGCTACAGGCAACTTGACTATCTCACTAATGGCAAGAGTGCGCCATTGCTCTTCTCCGAACTCAGTCTGACGCATGCAAATCCTGACAATCCGACAACTTGCCGACTTGCGCACACAAGAACCATGGGCAAATCGGCGAGGCGCGGTGACAGCTACCGAGGTGCCTACTTCGGTGAGCCACACGCTGTTATGAGCCCCAGTGGCTCGCGTATTCTGTTTAACTCGGACTGGTACGACTCAGGATCAGTTGATACCTATGCCGTAGACCTTAAGTCAGGTGTATCTAATTCCGTAGTG
>CAYGSW010000100.1:16768-19320 GCA_964352535.1 uncultured Granulosicoccaceae bacterium
CACAAGAAACTCCCGCACGCGTATACGTAAATTTTACTGACAATACGCCGAGTTCCAGAAACCGTGTAACTATTGCACGAGTGGGCTCACCGGACAGTCAGCTACTGATGTGGCTCTATACCAATGGCACTCAGAAGGATAGTTTGCCCGGTCCACAGGTCGGTCGACTCGGTTTCTTGCAGGCGTACATCGGTACCGGACGTTTTGAAGCAAGATTGTTCACAGATGGTAACTTCGACAAGGCAGTTCACCGAACAATCTTTACCCTACCCGACGCTGACGATACGACCACGAAAGCAAATGACCCTATTTACGCTATGAAGGCTCAAGTGCGCATGCAGGAATCTCCGCCACGTGTCTACGTGGATTTTGCAGATACCCACCGAGGCGCTGGCAATCGCGTGAAAATCGCGCGCGCCGGTTCGCCTGACAACCAACATCTAATGTGGCTTTATACCAATGGCTCTCAAAGGCTGAGTGGACAGGGCCCGAAAAACGGTCGGCTTGGTTTCTTACAGCAATATGTGGGAAGGGGGCAGTTTGAGGCCAGACTGTTTGTTGACGGCAATTTAAATCAAGCCGTCCATCGAATAGCGTTTTCGATTCCCTGATACCATCGTAAGATCATTTCATGAATAATCCAGACTAGTAGTGTAGGGGCTGGTTCTCTGAAACAACCCCTACCCACACGTATTCATTATTTGCATTGGTCCACCGATATTTCGACTCATCGAATTACCAACTTGACCTACAGTCAATCTATTTACCTGTACTGGCTAGTGGTCCATCCAGCTCATAAAGTAGGATTCTACTTTATGAGCTGGATGGACCACTAGATCACGCCCGTAGAGGTTTTTATCAACGATCCGAAAGATGACGTGTTTTAGTACTTTGAAACGCTCCAAGTGCTCACGACATTACTCGATGACAGATTGATCACGATTACCAGACGGGTGTCGCAACAATAACAAACACCGACCGCCGCCGGTTAAGCAGCTTCGGGCTACCCCCATGCTGCTGAACCGGGGAGCGCTATTGGTCCTCAGGTTGATTTCGGTGTTGTCTAACCTTGATTGTCGCTGGATAGATCAGGATGTCCACTATTCGTTGGGAGCTGTCGATGGTGACAATCCATGGACCGCAGGACTAATTACTCATTGAGCAAAACTATGTGATATTCCCAGCGCAACGATAGTCTGTTTGGCGCGCAGTAGATTGAGTTGTTGCTGCAAGAACGGGGCGATAATGAACGCAACGAGCACAATCGAGACGCAAAAAATAAAGTACAGGCTTAGTAGCGTGCTGAGCGGAATAGATGCTAAAGGCTTGGCGCAACCGATGAATGCTGATAGCAGCCAGTGACCTGTACTCAAACCACCGATAGCTGAAAGAAAAATCGCATTTTTTCGAGTCAGATAAGTGTTATCACAAAGGATCTTGAATCCGATCCTGTGCAATACCAATCCGTTAAGAGTCAGCACTATTACACAGGCAAGCTTCAACACAAGCTTGGAACTTTGTTGCATCAGATTCCAATCCAGGCCGGTATCGACATAGATGATCAATATCCCTGTAAGCCAAAGCCCAGATAAAGGCACAATAATGCGATCAGCTATTTTCTTGATGTTCTGTGTATCCCGCCCAGCAAGTATCTGCAAATCAGCACTCAATACACTGGATATGGCAAATGCGAAACAAATCAGATGCGCATAGACAAGCGCGACTCGGCATGCATCACTAATCATGTTCTTCTCCGAAAGCCGATAACTGACGCTCGATCCAGTGCATCGGAAAACACCGCTAAGTTGACGCAGGTGATCCTCAAGATTATCAACTCTTCGCACAGCTTCCAGAATTGGTTTGTAGACAAATAATACAAGTTTGACATTCTATATAGTGATTAATCAAAATGAGTGGGCGATATCGCGAATCCAAACGTCAGGTTTGGACAAACGCCGGAAAGTATAGTGAAAACGGCTGACGAGTTGTAAGAATATGGCGTGCTTGAAACGCACGCGGCTTCGAAAACCTCGACTACGTCTCTAAACCAGTTGAATCCGTGCGTTTGCCCGATGTTGAGCAAGTACTCCCCACCCCAGGGCACCAGTAGCAAACACCTTGATTATCGAGCAACCTGGCCCGGATTATTGATGAAATCACCAAATCGTTCCGCATCCTCATTGTCTGTAGAGGATTTTTTTCAGTCGGAAATACAGTCTGCATTACTCTCTTTCACAAAATCCGCAACGAACAAAGGGTCTGGTGAAAGGATTCGGCGCTTCATGAATAGTCCGGGCTGCTCTGTTGCTGTTAACTGTGTAGCCACTGTAATGCCTATGAATCGCTTTTGAAGATCACCCACCGGATGGGAATAAATACCTGACACCGGCTCGGCGCAGATTACACGTGTATCTTCAACACTGAGTTCTGAATTAGCTTCTGAATGGTAAAGGTTGCCGTTAGCCGCGTTGTAAACGGTCGATTGGCTATAGCGGACATCGGTGCCATTGGCATCAACGACGCGAAATCGATAGCGCGTCGGTGATAGTGCA
>CAYGSW010000101.1:0-9195 GCA_964352535.1 uncultured Granulosicoccaceae bacterium
GCCTCAAGGGCATCGATGATGGAGGAATCGATGGATAGCGGAACGTCAGTGATGGATTGCACCAGCTTGATCGCGTGTGCCAGCAGAGCGGGTTCGTCGGCCAGAGGTATGCCGGCGTTAACGTCCAGCATTTGTGCGCCAGCGGCCACCTGCATGAGCGCATCGGCCTCCACGCGGCTGAAGTCTCCCGCTTTCATTTCTTCGGCCAGAATCTTTCGGCCCGTAGGGTTAATGCGCTCACCGATAATGGTAAAGGCATGATCTGGCCCGATGACGTGCTCGCGCGTGGCGGAGCTTATGACCGTGTTTGTCATTGAATACTTTCCATATGTTGCTGGACGGTCGTATCGCCGTCGTAGAGGCGTGGATGCCAAGGCACTCGGCCGTCAAGCACACCTGAGCGTTTGACGATATCGGGAACTGACTTTTCCTGTCGGTAGGCCATGATGTGCACACCATCAACGCCTTCGATTTCGCGAATTTCCTGAATCAGTTCGACGCACAGTGATTGCCCTTCGGCCTTTTGATCGTCTGCGCCCTTGAGCCGATTGATAACGGCGTCTGGTATGTAGACGCCCGGTACGTTGGCGCGGATCCATTCACCGGTTCGGGCTGAGGCTATGGGGCCGACGCCGACAATGATGAATACTTTTTCGCTGAGGCCCATGTCACGCACTTTGGCCATGTACTCGCGCAGTCGCGGTACGTCATAGCAATACTGGGTTTGCACAAACTGCGCACCTGCCGCGACTTTTTTTGCCAGTCTCAGTGGGCGCCAGTCGAACGGGTCCACAAACGGATTAGCCGCGGCACCGAGAAAAACACGCGGCGGGTCGGTTAGCTGACGACCACTTTGAAAGGTCGATTTATCGCGCATGGTTCTGGCAATTTCCAGCAGCGACATGCAATCAAGATCAAACACCGGTTTTGCTTCAGGATGATCACCGGTTTGCACCCCATCACCCGACAGGCACAGCATGTTGCAGACACCCATGGCAGCGCCGCCCAGAATGTCGCCTTGTATGGCAATGCGGTTTTTATCTCTGCAGGATATCTGTTGAATGAGTGCATAGCCGAGGCGTGTCAGCAGAGCACAAACCGCCAGTGAGCCCATGTGACAATGTGCGCCGCTGCCGTCGGTGGCATTGATGGCATCCACGTAACCATCAAAATAGGCGGCACGTTCGTACACCATCGCAGGATCCGCACTATCGGGAGGTGCCAGTTCGCTGGTAACCACGAAGTGGCCCATGCGCAACATGCGTTCCAGACGCCCCGGAGAGCTATGGCCGGGCAGAATGGATAACGGGTATCCAGGAGCGGTTTCGGTTTGAGCGTTCATGCCGATGCACTCTGTTTCGATGTTGCTTCGGTTTCGTGATCACGTGTTTTTTCACGCACCACGCGTAGCCACGAAGACTTCCCCTGCAGGCGATAATCCACTGCAAATTGCACGGTCGATATCGCATCGCCGTTTTTCATGCGTTGCGAGCCATCCCAGGCATCGACCCACACACAGCGCATCTGGGGCTTGACCTCGCAGTAGCCATCGGCGCGCACGCCACCACAGGGTCCGTTGCGAATGGACTTCGGGCAATTCATGGGACAGGACATACCGGTGCTGCTCAGAACACATTGCCCACACATCTGGCAATCGAATAACGCACCTTTTATGACTTTTTCGACGGCTGCAACGGGCTTCTCCATTCTTGAATGACCCAGCTTGCCCAGCAAGGGTGCCGAGAACAGCAAGACACGCTCAACCACTTCATAGGTAAATTCAAGCACACGGGCATTGCGTACGGACCATTTGCGCAAGAAATACACCGTCAATCTCCCGCAGGCTTTATATCGGCACTGACATTCTCAGCCACACCCTTGGCTTTCACCAGTGCTTCAAGGTAAGTGTCGTTATAGCGCGTCAGCAGTTCCTCGGCGGCATTATCGGCAATAGTTTGCAGTTCGCTGCCGCACGGGCTTCTGTCTCTGCGCCAGTCTTCCATATAGGCATCGCTCGAGCCCTTGCCTGCGCGCATGGCAGCGCGGTCAATCGCTTCCTGAAAACGGCCGGGAAGCATGACCTTTGCGGTTTTGCGCCCCGCTTTGGCAGTGACCTGAGACGGTATGTCGCGCCAGTAGATCTTGATGAGTTCGGGCATGTCGGATTAGCAGGTCGTTGGGTGAGTGCGATGCAGTTAGCAGGATGGCCAAGAGCCATCAATAGGTTGTTATCTGTATACCGGACAGTGAATTCTCGAAGTGCGATAGTCCCGTGTCTTGTACGTAAAGTTCCAGGCCAAGTGCATCAGCGGCGGCTTTGGCCTTTTGCATTCTGTTCGTGCATTTAGGGCTTTTTGCGTTTTGTCTGAGATACATCAGGCGTGTGTAGTGTGCAAAATACTGATCGCGTAATTGCGGGTGCTTTGTCATACCAAGCCCGTCCATGACAAGTCGCTGGAAATTATCCACCAGGTAGTCCGTCAGGTAGAAAGTGCCCAGATGAGCTTCACTCATGGCATCGAACACATCCTTGCCCGCAAAAAAGCTGTAGCAATGATCTCCCGGCAAACGCTCAATGCCGTAATGGCCAAGCATTTTGTCCAGCAGGCCGCCCGTGCCGCAATCGGCGTAGGCTACAAACAGGTGGTCATAATCATTTTTGTACTGTTGGATTTTCTGTTCTACAGCAGGTGTTATCTGCTCCGGGGTGTTGTGCCATTGTGCGGGCAGGCACTGCACGTCGATATGTTCCCAGCGGTTTGCTTTACTGAGCGCCATCAGTTCATGTGCAATAGCCCCGCAAGCGATAACCAGCGTGCGCTTGAGACGGACGCTGACGGTGTCTGCCGTATCGCAATCGCTGCTTTGCAATGCAACACCCATCGGTGCAGTGCTCAGCCCGCCAGTCTGCGTTCGGCGATCATGGACTTGGCAGTCTCCACGGCTACCGCAGCGTCGCGACAGTAGGCATCCGCCCCCACGGCTTCGCCGAATTCTTCGTTCAAAGGTGCGCCGCCCACCAGCACGATGAAGTCATCACGCATGCCCTGTTCCTTGAGGGTGTCAATCACCACTTTCATGTAAGGCATGGTGGTGGTGAGTAGCGCAGACATGCCGAGGATGTCGGGCTTGTGCTCTTCAAGTGCTTCCAGATATTTTTCGACAGCGTTGTTGATACCGATATCGATAACCTCAAAACCTGCGCCCTCCAGCATCATGCCTACCAGGTTCTTGCCGATATCGTGGATATCGCCCTTGACCGTGCCGATCACCACCTTGCCGATGGATTCGGCGCCGGTTTCTGCCAGTAGCGGTCGTAGTATGGCCATGCCGCCTTTCATTGCATTGGCGGCCATCAGAACCTCCGGGACAAACAGGATGCCATCCCGAAAGTCGATACCTACAATACGCATGCCTTCCACCAGGGCATCGTTGAGGACTTTGTCTGGCCCCCAGCCGCGTTCCAGCAGGATGTTTGTGCCCTCTACGATCTCTTCTCGGAGTCCGTTATAGAGATCATCGTGCATTTGCTCCACCAGCTCGTCGGTGCTGAGATCAGCAAGAATGATGTCTTCTTCGTCGTCGAAATTGTCTTGGTCTGCCATGGGAATTGGATGCGCCTGTGTTATGGGGAATAGTAGCCATTGACATCGGCTCACTGAAAGAGAGGAATGCGACAGTCACGACTTCAACTCGTCGATTCGCGACACTTTTCCGATTCGGCACAGCTGTGGTGAGCAAATCCTGAGCCTGAAAAGGAAGCTCAGGGATCAGCGCCCCAGAAACGACGGCTTTCTTTTATTCAGAAATGCATCCACACCTTCTGAGAAATCGTCGGTTTTGCTGGCAGCCTCCTGAAAATCGCGTTCCAGATTCAGTTGATCCTCCAGGGTTCGAGTCTGGGAGAATCTGAGCAGCATTTTGGTATAACTCAGGCCGACGGTAGCCTGATTGGCCAGACGATGAGCCAGAGCCGTGGTTTCGGTCTGTAATTGCTCGTCATCGACACAGCGCCAGATCATGCCCCAGTTCTCTGCCTTTTCGGCGCCTACAGGCTCTCCAGTCATACACAGGGCAGTAGCCCTTGCCATGCCCACTAATCGAGGCAGGGTCCAGGTGCCGCCCGCATCAGGCACAAGGCCGATATGATGAAACGATTGTATGAATTTTGCCGTGCGTGCTGCCAGAACGATGTCACAGGCCAGGGCCAGATTGGCCGCTGCACCCGCTGCAACGCCATTGACACTGGCAATGACCGGTATATTCAATGTCGTTATGGTACGCAGCAACGGATTAAAATCGCGCTCGACGACCTCACCCAGCGCGGATAGATCCACTTCGGCCAGATCCTGGCCTGCTGAAAATCCCCGGCCGTTGCCGGTAATAACCAGACATCGGACTTCCTGAGTCTGTTTGATACGGCTCATCACTTCACGAATCTCGACATGCATTCTGGCAGTGAAGCTATTGAGTTTTTCAGGCCGGTTGAATCTCAGCCAGGCAACGCCTGCATCGAAGCTGATATCGATTTCGTGGAAATCACCTGATATGTCCATGATGGCTCTTTTCTTCTATTGAGCGCCGCGTAGCTTTGCAGGGCGAAACAGTGAGGCGAGTAATACCAGTACAAACCCACCCAGCAGCGCGCGTAACAGGTAGGCCGCTGTGCTGACTTCAATGCTCAATGCGTTGCCAATGATCACAGGAGCAAAGGCGCCCAGGCAGGCGCCCAGAATCCCCAAAGCGATGTTAACCAGAAAAACCAGCCCTCGACTCTTCAAGGCCACTGATGCGATCACCCCGAGGACAAGTCCGATCAGCAGCACAAGAATGACGTTGGCAATTGGCATATCTGGAAAACTCCGATCGTGCTATACGTTGATGGTATGGAACATAGCGATTGTACCCTACGCTAACGGGCTGTCTGAGCGAAGCAGTTTGTGCACCTCGTTGATCGCTAGCGACAGCATGGCAAAGTCAATCGATGAACTCACTTTCATTTCGGCTACCAGCGCACGATACTTCTCAGTAGCCGCTGTGTTTCGCTTTGACCAGGCGAGAACGCGCATGGATGCTGACTGGCTTGTCTCTGTGTGCCCTGCGATTTCAGCGCATAGCTGCCGCTGTTGATGATGCAGATTGCTTCGCAGTTCGGAGGTTGCCAGTTTGTGCCAGTGTGAGCTGGACACCAACAGGCCTATGCGCTCGCGCAGCCAGCTCAGTTCCAGATGTTGTCCAACGGTGAAATAGACTGCTGCAATTCCTGCCACAGGCTGTTGCAGCGTATTGGCGATCTCGACAATATCCAGAGAAGAGGATAACGGTACCACGCTTGCTACCATGGCGGCGGTGGATTCGGGAGCCCCCGCCTTGGTGAAGTGCTGAATTCGTTGATCGAGGGTGAGTTTTTCTGCATCCGACAGGCAATCAGGCATGGCGGCTACCAGCTCATCCAGACCGGGGCGCAGATGATTGATCAGCGCATTGATGTCACCGCGAGATCGCCTGTTGCGAATCAGCCAATGGGTTGAACGTTCAACCAGGCCGCGCACAAGAATCTGCATGGCGTACTGGTCACCGGAATCAATCTGATTGTCCAGCGCTTCAATCGCTTGCCAGTGAGCGGATAATCTGAAGATCTCCTTAACAGCAACAAACGCTGAGGCCACATCGCGAGTTGTTGCGTTAAGCTCTTGCTGCATGCGGAACACGAACGTGGGCCCAAGCCGGTTGACCACATCATTGGTGACAAGCGTTGCGATGATCTCCCGCCGTAGACGATGTTCCAGGATCTGGGTTTTATGAGCTTGTTGTAAGGCTTGCGGAAAATAGTCTGTCAGCACCACTTCCAGAGCGGGGTCATCGGTGAAATCACAATCCATGAGTTCATCGAACATCACCATCTTGCTGTAGGAAACAAGCACAGCAATTTCCGGGCGAGACATGGGTTTGTCATTGACCATCCGATCGGCAATCTCATCGGCATCAGGCAAGTACTCGATGGCACGATCCAGCCTGTCAATCGATTCCAGATACTGCATGAAGCGTGATTGTTCATTGAGTGCAGCGCTGCCATCAACCACGCACAAGTCGATGCACTGGGTTTGCAGATAGTTATCCATTAATACAAGCTTGCTAACCTCATCCGTCATGGATTCGAGTAGCTGGTCTCGCTGCTTGAGCGTCATGTCCTGGCTGGCAACAATGGCATTAGCCAGTATCTTTATATTGACTTCATGGTCAGAGCAGTCAACACCGGCCGAGTTGTCGATAGCATCGGTATAGATAAGCCCCCCTTTTCCTTCATTCCCCGACTGGGCGTAATCGATTCTGCCCAGTTGTGTAAAGCCCAGATTGCCGCCTTCGCCCACAACACGAACGCGTAGTTCGTTGCCATTGATGCGTAGATAGTCGTTGGCTCTGTCAGCAGCGTCTGCGTGGGTCTGGCTGCGCGCCTTAACGTACGTGCCTATGCCGCCATTCCACAGCAGATCCACCGGTGCTTTGAGGATGACCGAGATCAAGGCGGTTGGCGTCAGCTTTTGCTGGTCTGTACCCAGAACGGCTTGTGCTTCGGCTGACAGCTCAATCTGTTTGGCCTGACGAGAATAGATGCCCCCGCCTTTTGATATCAGCGATTCGTCGTAGTCAGTCCAGCTTGATCGAGGCAAGGCGAACAAGCGCTGGCGTTCCGCAAATGACAGAGCGCTGTCGGGTTGGGGGTCGATAAAGATGTGCATGTGGTTGAATGCGGCCACCAGTTGAATCTTGTCAGATAACAACATGCCGTTACCAAACACATCACCTGCCATGTCACCAATGCCCACCGCTGTGAATTCGTCCGCCTGAGTGTTGATTCCCAGGTTGCGAAAATGCCTTTTGACGGACTCCCAGGCACCGCGCGCCGTTATCCCCATTTTCTTGTGGTCATAACCGACTGAGCCGCCTGAGGCAAAAGCGTCACCCAGCCAGAATCCGTATTGTGTCGCCACCTCGTTGGCATAGTCTGAAAAGGTTGCTGTGCCTTTATCGGCAGCGACAACCAGATAGGGGTCATCACTGTCATAACGTACGATATCGGGTGGCGGGATTACCGTACTGCCATCCAGATTGTCAGTGATGTCCAGCAGGCCGCTCAGGAACGTGCGATAGCAGTCAACCACCACTTGCATCATCGCTTCTCGCTCGGATGGCAGCGATGCCTTGACATAGAAGCCGCCCTTTGAACCGACGGGTACGATCACTGCGTTCTTGACCATCTGTGCTTTCATCAAGCCCAGCACCTCTGTGCGGTAGTCCTCTCGTCGGTCTGACCAGCGTAATCCGCCACGGGCGACCGAGCCACCGCGCAGATGGATGCCTTCTACCCTGGAGGAATACACAAAAATTTCGAACTTGGGGCGCGGCAGAGGCAGATCAGGCACCGACGTGGAGTCAAATTTAAACGATAGAAATTCGCGCAGCTCACCGGACTCATCCGTGCGATAGGCATTAGTGCGCAGAGTTGCCAGAATCAGGTTTCTATAACCGCGCAGAATTCTGTCTTCATCCAGACTGACGACCTGATCAAGCGCCTGATCGATACGATCGAGTAACGCCGACATTTCATGGGTTAATGCGGGTTCAGTGCCAGGCTTGAAGCGCAGCTCGAACAGCTCAACCAGCAGTCGGGTAATAGTAGCGTTGGCAACCAGACTGTCTATCATGTAGGTTTGCGAAAACGGTACGTTGATTTGCAATAGGTATTTGCACAGCGCGCGTAGGATAACCACCTGTCGCCAGGTGAGAGAAGCTTCCAGCATCAGCCGGTTGAACCCATCATTCTCTACATCACCTCGCCAGATATGATCGAAGGCAGCTTGCACACGCTGGGCGGTATCATCCCGGGTATCGGTATTGACAGTACCGGTCTGGTGAACAGTGAATTCGTGCATCCACACAGGTTCTGCTTCATGTCGGTTCAGCTCGTACGGCCGTTCTGACTCGACCCGCAGCCCCATGTTTTCGATAACGGGAATAACATCAGACAACGACACTTGTTTGTGCTTTGCAAACAATTTGAAGTTTACTGAGCTTGTGTCTGAGAGAGTCTGGCGGAAGAAGCTCATCACTGGCGCATCGTCTGGCAGATGCTGTTCGATGAAATCAATATCCGCTGCTGCGATGCGTGCTGTGTATTCTTCCTTGTAGGCTGATGAAAAAGCATTGCAGTATCGTCTGTGCAGTTGCATTGCTGTAATCTCATCGTGCCGTTCACGCAGCGTTGTCTCCAGGCGGTCGTTCCAGGTTATGGCTGCCGCGCGAATGCGTCGTTCAATGTCTGGCCAGTCGATTTGCCGCTCATAGGGCGGGCGTTTCTGAATCACAAAGTGCAATCGAGCCAATGCCGATTCAGACGAAAAGCGCGTATCAAAACCCGAACTGATGCCATCCGTGTGGGTGACCAGCAGCTTCTCTATCTGCAAACGCAGATCGCGGCTATAGGCTTCACGCGGAATGTAAACAAGGCAGTTGCAGAAACGCCCCAACGCATCCATTGAGCTGAACAGGCGAACCTGTGCACGTTCCTGCAAGGCGACAATGCCGGTGATCATTGAGAGCAGCTCATTACTATGGGTTTGCATGAGCATGTCTCGAGGCAAGCCGCGCAAGGTGGCCGAAATGGCTTTGCCATCGTGCGAATCAGCCGTTGTCTGCGATGCCTGTATGACCCGGGTTACCCGTTCGCGCATCCAGGGGATATTGCTGACGGCCTCATTCTGCAAACCTGCAACAAAGATACCGAGCAGGCAATGAATCTGTATCAGCTGCCCTTTGTCGTTGCGTATCGCCTGCAACACAAGATCTGCGGGTTCATCGCGTATCACAGGTGATGCCTTGCCTGCTTTGCACACCACCAGCGGCTCCAGTGCCAAACGCGCGTCCATCTGTGCCAGATTCAGCCCTTCGGGCAACAGGCAGGCAGTGCTCCAGGGATCGTTGTCGGATGTACTGATCAGAATGCCGGCTGGATCGTGCAGGACGCTGAAATTGTCAGATACTTTGAGCGTTGCCGCGCCAAGGCATGCAAACTGATCCTCGTCCAACCAGTTGAGGAAGTCTGATAATTCTGAATTGTCCATGGCATTTGCCATGTTTTTGAGGCGTGAGCTGAGTGCTGCCGATTCCTGCTTCACCAGGGCCAAAGTGCCAAAC
>CAYGSW010000101.1:9205-19295 GCA_964352535.1 uncultured Granulosicoccaceae bacterium
GTGCCAAACATTTTCTGGAAGCAATGACCCAGCGCTGCATGACCAGCTTCTGGCAAAGCATCAATTTCTATGTGTATCAGCGACTCTTTCGTACCGGCATCATTCAGACTTTTCCACTGGCCTTTTTCATCACGTGTTACCGATAGAATAGGGTGTATCAGCCGATGCATTACGTGGCCCTCACGTGTCAGCGTTGCCTGCAGAGAACTTACCAGCCATGGCTGGTCGTTAGTAACAATTTGAATGACCGTGTGCAGTGAGTGCCAACCCTGCACATCAAAGCTTGGGTTGAATACGCGAATGGCGGGCTCGTTGTGGGTACGCAGCTTTGCAAGTTGCCAGTGAGATAAAGCCATGCCAGACAGATCTTCTACTGAGAATTCTGCAAGTTCAGGTGCTGAAAGGCTTTCAAAATAAGCAGGAACAAATTCTTCCAGTTGTTGCCTGTGTTCAGCACTGAGGGAGCGCGGCAAAGCCTCGGTTATTGAATCCACAACTTCGCTGTTACGAGAATCTAGTGGTGATGCTTCTTCGTGCTGAGTTGCCATTGCGCAGATCTCCAGAGTGGTCTGGCAAGGGTAACATTGCTATCGTGTTGGAGTATCCGGGCGCTGGTCTTGATGCGTATCTATTCCATCAGGTGATATGGGCCGGTCTTGATGTGTTTATGGTGCACCACGCAAAGCGTGCGCAATTGATGGCGTTATGTTGGCGCTAACGTCATCCGCGGCACAACCACCTCCCACTGTGCACACTTGATACGCCCGGCAAAAAGTCTGTCGTTCTTCACATCTGTCCTGTAGCGAACTATGACTCCAGCTACCGTATATTGCGCATGGTCCAATTCGGGTGTGAATGATGCCGACATTTTGCCCACCACCACCCCATCACCATCGGTTAGCAAATACCGGTTTTGCATGGCTAGCAGGTTCAGGGTGTCACCTTCACGCAGGCCTGCAATCGCTGCATGGATGGGATGTGACGGGTTGTGTGATCCTGAATATCCAATGTCGACATCTTTCAGGCTTGCGCTCTGGTAACGCGTATCCAATGTGGCATCGCTTGCCATATGGACAGGTTGATGCAGTACGTCAGATTCTATCGAACTCACAAAGCTTGTGGCTCCAGCGTGGCGACACACTGTGAGCGTTTGCTCCGCTCTTGTCATGCCGACATAATACAAGCGTCGTTCCTGTTCAACGCTGTCGGGGTCCAGTCTCCAGCCACCATCCAGGAGGGCGACGTGCCGAAACTCCAATCCCTTGGATGCGTGCACTGTGCCCAGATAAAGACCACTGGGTGGGCGTGTACGCAAGGTGCGCGCATATTCGTACAGCCAGTCGGTTAACGTCACTGGAGCAGGTGTGTGGTCACCAAACTCAGCGGATATCTGCTCGCAGGCTTCATCGAAAAACGCACGCCATTTATCACCGGCTATGTTGCACGCCTTGACAGCAGTTTCAAGGCTTATGGATTCTTGTGCCGCTTGCTTGCGTAAATTATCAATTACAAAACAGAACTCTCGCTGGCGTGTCAGTGGCAGTGTGTTGTTTCTGTCTGCAGCAAGGTAGTAGTCCACATGGTGACGCTCACACCATGCCTGCAAGGGTTGCAGCATACGGTGGTGCCGGGCCAGCACTGCACAACCATCGAGGGTCTCGCCACCTTCCAGAGCTTGCAGTCTTTGCAATTCTGCAATGACTGCCTGTGCCTGGACGTTGCCACGGCTTCTGTCAGCAGCCGGTAGGTCGAGGCAAAGTACCTTGCCATGGCGTACTGCATCGAGTGTGTCCCAGACGCCGCCTGGCGGTAGATTCTTTCGGTTCTCGTCAATCTGTATCTGGTGTGCGGTTTTCAATCGATCAGGATTGTTTGCTATAAGACTGTTTGCACAATCAATGATCGCCGCACTGGATCGGTAGTTTTCAAGCAGATAGTGGATCTGTGCGCTGTACTCGCGTCTGAATCGTTCTATATGTCGATTGCTTCCTCCACGCCATTCATAAATATTCTGATCATCATCACCGACGGCCATGATGCTCAGGTTCGGATCCAGCGCATCCTGATGATGCGTCAGGCCACGTATTAAGCGATATTGCCGCTCATCAATATCCTGATATTCATCCACCAGCACATATTGATATCCCTGCAATAGCTGATCACGCACATCATCTTCGCCATCCACAGTGAGTTTGCCCTCCAGCAATTCTGCCGCTCGCTCAAGAATGGCGTCCAGTTCGGATTCGGCAACCGCATCGCTACGATCGACAAAACTTGTGCCCGTCAAACGCATCGCCATGGCATGGTAGGTCATCACCGTCAGTCCCCAGGCATCTCGATCCACCAGCGTGTTCAGGCGCTTGCGGATCTCGCTGGCGGCGTGTCGGTTGAATGTCAAAACAATGATGGCTGTTGCCGGTACACGCCGCACGCGCAGTAGGTAGGCAACTCGATGCACAATCACTCGCGTTTTACCTGAGCCAGGGCCTGCCAGGATCAACTGGTTATTATCGCTTTCGTCGATTACCAGCGCTTTCTGAGTATCGTTCAGATCCTCAACGATGGCGTTCCAGGATCCTTCGCTGGTTGCTAGCTTCAGGATGTCAGCCTTGCCTCTAAAATACCGCCGATTGAACTGGGTACGCGTGTCACTGAAATAATGCAGCACAAGGCGTAGGGCATCTGCCATATCCTGACGAGCCAGTTCGGCATACTCACGCATCACATGCACCTGTATACGCCGTTCACGATAGTGCTCATCCAGCTTCTGATAGTGTTGTTTGATGAAGCGTTTGTCGCTCATTTTCGGGTTCAGGCTGATAGTCATGGCGCTGCGCATGACGCTCATGCCGTGGTTGAGCGTGAGTACTTCCTGCTGATGCAGATAGAGAAGCACGTGCTGCAATGCGCGGTCACGTTGGTCAGGTTTTATCATGCTGCACAGATCGATATCGCGATCCATCAAGGTGTTCAGCTCGCCAAAAGTGGTATCCACCATCACATCCTTGCCAATTTCTCCCTTGCGCACTCTCCCTACCAGAAACGGAAGAAGCACTTGCGCTATTGCGCGACGTCGTTCGCCCAGTCCACGAAGTTGACGCCAGCTATGCCCATGCCGCAGGCGCATCTTCAGGTAATCGCGATTCAGGTGCCGAAGCTCGAGTACGCTGCGGTGCTTGTTCTCACCATCGCGATCCTGAGACAGGCTCATTAACAGGCGATTGACATGCATAGGCAGCAGCGTGTCGATATCGGTGGCATCGCGTAACCAGTTGGTCAGTGTGGGCAGATTGATATCAACCCATACACCTGTATCAGCTTCGGGCGCCATCTCGGGTAGATTATCGAACAGGGCTTTTTCGAGGTCGAGTGTTTGCCGCAGTCGTTCGCTCGACGTGCTCTTGACACCGTGTCGCAGGTACAGCGTTATGCGTGTATCGTTACGCAGCACCCCCAGTTGTTCCATTTGTCGAAGCGCACTGGAAACCACATCGGAGCTCATGCCTGTTATGCGCATGAGCGTGTCGGTGTTGACTAGCTGATCGCTGTCAGCCTCATACAGAAAACGCAGAATACTGCGATAGCTTTGCTGCCTGTGTGCAGGCAGTTTCGCTTTATCCAATCGGCTCAGTGCGGTGGGCAAGTCCAGCGTCAGTCTGGCAGGATAGATGGTGGTGCGATTCTCCTCGCGTTGTAAAAACTCGCTGCGTTCAAGCCAGGCGACGGCGGTAACCACTTTAGTCTGCGCATCGGCATCATCGGCATCGAAGCTGGTCTGGGTTTTTTCATCAAGTAATATTTCACCTGAGGTAATCACCAGTACCTCATCCTTGCGGCGTTTGTCCTCGATACGCAGCTTGGTGAGTATTTGCTGAATGTCTCTTTGTTGCAGACGCGAACGCTCACTGAGGTTGAACTGTGATTCGATATCGGCAGGGTCGTATAGCAACACGCACCAGGCGTCGGCCTGATCGCGCCCGGCACGCCCTGCCTCTTGCAGATAGTTTTCCAGTGAGCCAGGTATATCAGCGTGCACCACCAGCCGTACATCCTGTTTATCCACTCCCATACCAAACGCATTAGTGGCTGTGATAACGCGTAAGTCGCCACGCTGAAAACTATCCTGAATGTCCTTTTTTTCATTAGGTTGCAAGCCTGCGTGATAATAGGCACAGGCCCAGCCACGCACTGTCAGATAGTTAGCAAAGTCTTCTGCCTTGGCCCGACTGGCAACGAATACCACAGCTCCACCGCTAGTGTTGTCAAGGTAGGTTTTCAACAGGGCATCGATAGCGGCGGGTTTGTCACCACTGCCTACAGGCTTCACCTCAAACTGCAAGTTAGGGCGCTCAGGTGTGCCGATGAATTCGGTAAACGTAATGCCCAGTGTTGTGTGGAAGTGCTGGCGAATATCATCCAGCACATCCAGCTTGGCCGTGGCCGTGAAGCAACTGACTGTAGCCAGCCGTCTGTTGCCTGTATATTGCTTGATATAGCGGGCGGCGTACAAGTAATCAGGGCGAAAATCGTTTCCCCACTTGGACAGACAATGCGCCTCATCAAACACCCATGCACCTATCTGACGCTGTTCTATGGCACGTCGAAAACCGCGGTTACGAAACTGCTCGGGTGATACCAGGAGAATTCCAATATCGCCCATCTGTATTCGATCAAGCACATCAGCACGCTCTGGCAATGTCAGCAGACCATTGAGTGCTGCCGCGCAGCTGATGTTCAATGCCAGCAAACCATCTACCTGATCTTTCATCAAGGACTGCAAAGGCGAGATAACGATGGTCATGCTTGCATTACGGTGAAAGCGATTCAGGGCGGGTAGTTGATAACACACCGATTTTCCACCGCCTGTTGCCAGCACTGTGAGCACCGAGGTATCTCGCATGCCGGCCAGAACCACATCGTGTTGCGCACTGATGCCTGGTGATTCATAACGAAAATCGTCAAAACCGAAATAGCGTTTGAGTTCATGGCGCGGATTGTGGGTTGTCACACAATAACTGCAATCTGCGCGACCACAGGGTGTATCGCGCAGTGATTTCACCAGATCAGCGACCTTGGAAAACTGGTGCGTAACCCAGGGTGCCATGACAGAATTTCCACCAGACACACGCAGCCAGGCGAGCGTATAGGCCAGTGGCATGGCCTCTGACGGCTTGATCCCCTTATCCACCAGATTCTCCAATGCGTCCACACAGACCTTGAATTGACGAGAAAGTGCCGGGTCAGATTCCTGTAGCAGGCTGGGCAGACGGGTAGCCACCGCCTCCAGTGTCGGGGCGTGCTGCTGAGTAAAAAGCCGAAAGAAATCATCAACACCCAACTGACTACCGTTACCATAGCCCTGGACATCAGCGGCTTTGCTATACGCATAGCGCTCGACATTACCGGTGCCAAGGTGGGAGGAGGGCGTGACAGTCATGCCATGTACCATCAATGAGTGATATGCACCCAGCTCCTGTGCATGGTTGGTAGCTAGCGAGGCAAATGCGTTCTGCTGATCGTTGAACAGGACTTGTGTGGCGCGACAATCTGATAAGGGTGAGTTAAGACTGTCCCGAATCAGTTTGTAGTCTTTAACTAATCGGTGATAGGGATTTTGCGGGAACGCCAATGGTGAAAGCAGCAGGGTGTCGATAACAGGCAGCTGCAGGAAGCCAAGTTCAGGATTTGCTTCGCGAAGTAAAGGCAGATCAAAGCCGATGATGTTGTGACCGAGCAGAGCTTGCGCGCCCTTGCCTAGAGTTTCGAGTTCAGCAAGTGCTGCGTTGAGGTTTTGCGGGTTGACTGCGCGTTCAAGCGTCTCACGGGTGTCTGTTCGCAGCGCCCCGATGCCATGTATCCGCTCGGCAGCAGGACCTTCTGCACGGTACACTTCAAGGTCGATAATCAGATAGCGGGTCGTAACATCTGTCATCAGCTGATTATGGTTAATAAATCAGCTACTTGCAGGATAATATTTGGGCTGCAGCCGATCAGGTACCGACAATCTTAGGAACGATAAAACACGCTGCTGCCATCACGACAACCAGTGCGGCACCTTGTGAAACGCTGCTGGCAGTTTTTCCTGCACCTGCCTTGTCCGGCAGCCACACCAGCAAATAGCCCATGGCAGCACCGGCAACAACGCCCCCGAAGTGTCCCCAGAACGAGATACCGGGTACCAGCAGTGGGAGCGCCAGGTTGAGCACCACCAGACCGAATACCGGTGATTTATGCGGACTGACGCCTCGTCCCCACAAAGCGATGAACATGGCACCCGCAAGGCCAAGCACAGCACCCGATGCGCCCAGAGTTGGTTGGGTAAAACCAAACAGTAATACGGCCAGCACACCGCCAAACAAGGCGCCAAAGTACATCAGACTGAAACGCAGACTGCCGAAGCCCTGTTCCAGTTGCGGCCCCAGCATGTACAGCAGGTACATATTGAAGCCGATGTGAATGATGCTGCCGTGCAGGAAACCGGAGCTGAGAATGCGCCAGTATTGACCACCCTGCACGTAAGGTCCATACAAGAGGCCCATGTTGGTCAGCATGTCCTGGGTAGCGAACTGGCCAGCAAACAACAAGACGTTGAGCACGATCAGTGTCAGCGTTACCGGGCAGCCTTTGGGGATTGACGGCATGATTTACTGATCCTTAATGAAGTGTGCTTTTACTGAAGTTGCAGCTGGCGATGATCATGCAAACCTTTTGGCGACGGCCTGCATCTGTTCATTGGTGAGTCTAGCGCCCATTTGCTGAACCAGTGTGGTGGCCGCGGTACCGGCAAGCTCGGCACATTGAATAAACGGCATGCCGTTGGTCAGGCCATGCATGAAGGCTCCGGCATAGATGTCGCCCGCGCCGTTGGAATCAACCGGCTTGATCTTTTCGGCAGGTACTTCGTGCAGCGTCTGGCCATCGAAAACGAGTGCGCCATCGGCACCGCGGGTGATCGCAAATTGACGGGCTATGCCTTTCATGCCAGCAACCGATTCTTCAATGGAATCTGCACCAAACATGAGGCGGGCCTCTTCTTCGTTGCTGAACACCATGTCCAGACCATCGCCGATAATTTCCAGCAAACCGTCCTTGAAGAAATTCACCATGTTGGCATCGGACAGTGTCAGGGATGTTTTGACACCGGCGGCCTGAGCCACTTCACGTGCCTTGACAGCCGCCGCCCGAGCGTTTGTCTCGGGCACTAGGTAGCCTTCGATGTAAACATACTGGGAGTCTTTCAAGGCAGCTTCATCAAGCTCGGCTACGCTGATTTGACGGGTAATGCCCAGAAAGGTATTCATGCTGCGCTCAGCATCGGGGGTTACCAGCACGATACATTTGCCGGTGTGTCCTTCATCCAGAGCACCGCTTGAAAGGTTGGTTTGTACGCCACTGGCTGCCAGATCTTCCAGAAAATACGCGCCGGTGGCGTCGCTGGCCACCTTGCAGGAGTAGAAAGCCTTTGATCCCAGCTGGGCCGCTGCGGTGATGGTATTGGCTGCCGAACCACCGCCACAAGGGCGCGAGTCGATATGAAAGAGCTTGTCGAGAAGCTCGTGATGTCGCTCCTCTTCGATCAGGGTCATTAAGCCTTTATCAACGTTGAGTTCTGTGAGTAACGTCTCTGGAATCTCGTATTCGAGGTCAACCAGAGCATTACCAACACCATAGACATGAAACTGGGGCATGAAAAGTCCGAAATTAATGAGTTAAGCGGAGGATTATCGCTGGTTGCGAGCAGGATAACTATCTACAATTGCAACTTTTGCTCGTTGAGGTCTTCATGCGCACACACCCCTGTGGTGTTATCACCCGAGAACAGCTGGACAGTCAGGTGTCATTCTGTGGCTGGGTACATCGTCGACGCGATCACGGCGGCGTCATATTTATCGATCTGCGTGACTACACCGGGTTGGTGCAGGTAGTGTTCGATCCGGATCGTGCCGAGGCGTTTGCGCTGGCCGAAGAAGTGCGCAATGAGTTTGTGCTGCGAATCACCGGCCGTGTGCGTGATCGTCCTGAGGGCACGGTGAATCCGGACATGACCACTGGGGAAATCGAGGTGCTGGGTCACGAGATCCAGATTCTCAATAGAGCGGCAACGCCGCCATTCCAGCTGGACGATAACAATGTCAGCGAAGAGAACCGGCTGAAGTTTCGTTACATAGACATTCGGCGGCCAGAAATGCAGGAGCGGCTGAGGTTGCGTGCGCGTGTTGTGCGACAGCTGCGTCACGCTCTGGAAGACGATGGATTCATTGAGGTGGACACGCCCATGCTGACGCGTGCCACACCGGAAGGTGCCCGCGACTATCTCGTTCCCAGCAGAAATCACCCGGGCGAATTCTACGCATTGCCGCAATCGCCTCAGCTGTTCAAGCAGTTGCTGATGATGGGCGGCATTGATCGCTACTATCAGGTGGCACGCTGTTTCCGTGATGAAGACCTGCGGGCAGATCGCCAGCCTGAGTTCTCGCAGCTGGATATCGAAATGTCTTTCATTGACGAAGAGACCATCATGAGCACCATGGAATCCATGATGAGCACCTTGTTTAAGGATGTACTGGATGTGGATCTAGGGGCGTTTCCGCGTATGAGCTATGCCGATGCCATGCTCACCTATGGTTCTGACAAGCCGGATTTACGTATACCGCTGGTTCTCACCGAGCTGTCTGACCTTGTGGCAGGAGTAGATTTCAAGGTGTTTGCCGAGCCTGCCAAAAACCCTAAAGGACGAGTAGCAGCCCTGCGGGTACCGGGTGGCAACAAGCTGTCGCGTAAGGAGATCGATGTTTATACCGAGTTTGTTGGGCGCTATGGTGCCAAGGGTCTGGCCTACATAAAGTGCAATGACATCAAGGCTGGCCCGGAAGGATTGCAGTCACCGATCGTCAAGTTCTTTCCCGCGGATGTGTTGCAGGCCATTATCGAGCGTACCGGTGCCGTTGACGGTGATCTGATCTTCTTCGGTGCAGATAAGGCAACGGTTGTGGAAGCAGCTCTGGGAGCACTGCGCATCGAAGTAGGCAGGAAGATGGATATGGTGGAAGATGCCTGGCGACCTTTGTGGGTTGTCGACTTCCCGATGTTCGAACATGACGAACGCGAGAATCGCTGGCAAGCGCTGCATCATCCCTTCACAGCGCCTAATGCAAGTTCTATAGAAGAGTGGCAAGCGCAGCTTGATGATGATCCGGGCAAGGTGCTCTCACGGGCCTACGATATGGTGCTTAACGGTACGGAAGTGGGTGGCGGTTCTATTCGTATCCATGACACAGACATGCAACAGAAAGCATTGGATGTTCTGGGTATCGATGAGCAGGAAGCCAGCGACAAGTTCGGATTCTTATTGGAAGCGTTGAAGTACGGTGCGCCACCACACGGTGGCATTGCCTTTGGTCTCGATCGTCTGGTGATGCTGATGTGCGGTGCGGAGAGCATCCGAGATGTCATGGCTTTTCCGAAGACGCAGACAGCCAGTTGCCTGCTAACCAGCGCACCCAGCGCTGTCAGTGATCAGCAAATGAAAGATCTGCATATTCGAACCCGTGCTCGTGCGCAAGGAGCTGATGCAGTCAAGAAGGGTGCTGACGCCAAGAAGGATGCCTGATAACACGGATAAGGCAGACCGGACCAATGTCCGGTCTTTGTTCAAGCGCCCTGTGTCAGTGTTAGTTGTGGTGTACACCGTTGATCTTGATGTGCTGCTGATCTGTCGCAAGACACCTGCAGGTTTCTGGCAGTCAGTCACTGGCAGTCTCGAAGCGGGTGAATTACCCGTGGATGCCGCGCAGCGAGAGTTGCTTGAAGAGACCGGCCTCGATGTGCCGGTCATTGATCATCACTCCTCAAAGGTGTTTCCCATCAAGAACGAGTGGCGTAAACGCTACGCACCGGGTGTGACTGAGAACCTCGAACATGAGTTCAGTGTGCAGCTAGCAGAACGTTGTGAGATTGCACTCGATCCTGCCGAGCATGTGGAGTATTGCTGGTTGCCGATCATTGATGCAATTGCAAAGGTGAGCTCGCACAGTAATCGGGCCGCCTTGAAGAAAATACTTTCTGCTGAATCCTGATATGTCGGGTTGAC
>CAYGSW010000102.1:0-19267 GCA_964352535.1 uncultured Granulosicoccaceae bacterium
ATCGGTGCCCAGACAGCCAGGGTCAGTGGGATTGTCCGAACAGTTGACGCCCAGGACAGATCGGAAGGTGCCGTCCTGCCAGCGAACGCTGGAAAACCCTTCCTCAACGATGGTTCGATCTGAATAGGCGAAAGACAACAGCCCGCCCAGGGTGCCCGCTTCATTGGTGTGGGCAATGAGGCCTACCAGTCGAGGATTGAATTTTTCCGATTGATCGTTGTACCCGCCCTGACCGGTCAATGCGATGGTGGTGCCTCTATCGTAGTCAAAGGGCCGCGCGGTGCGCAGATCCACCGTTGCGCCAATAGAGCCTTCCTCCACATCGGCGGACATGGTTTTGCGCACCGTGATGCCGTTAAACAACTCGGAGGCAAACGTATTGAAGTCAAATGAGCGTGTGCGGGTGGAGCCGCCGGAAGAATCTGAACCTCCAGAGGTATTCATCGCTTCCATGCCGTTAACCCGGATACGGTTAAAGTTCCCGCCCAATCCGCGGACGGTGATGTTTCGGCCTTCACCATTGACGCGATTGATCGAGACACCGGGAATCCGTTGAATGGACTCCGCCAGGTTTAAATCCGGGAAGTCGGCAATGTCTTCAGCAACGATGGCATCAACGACGCCAGTTTCGTTGCGTTTCACCGATAGAGACCGCCGTAGGCTGCTTCTGAAACCGGTGACCGTAACCTCTTCAATTAAATCGTCCGTCGCATCATTGACCACCTGATCAACGGGCTCGCCGCCTGCCTGATCTTCGGCGTCGTCATTGGACTGCGCCAGCGACGTGCCCGCCAAAAGCGCGCTCATACTGGCAACAAAGATCCCCATTAAATAAAGGGTTTTCACATTCTTAGCCATTTTTCGGCCTCCCTAGAGTTCTCAACAGCGGACCGGCCCGAAGTTCCGGCTGACCCTGACTTTTTCTGCTCAGCAGCTATTTTTGGTGTGGGTGTCATTCGCTGCTACCGGTGGCAACATACTAAAAAATGCTACCGGTGGCAACTGCAAAATGGCTTTATTGTGAACCGTCGCCAGAGCTGCCATTTAGCTACTCTTTTGCGCCTGATAAGGTGTTGGTGAGTGGTTCAAGTCAATGAAATAATTGTTGTTTTGTGTCTCAATGGCCTGGTAGGCCTGGACCAGCTGGTGGCCAAAATCGGTACTATTGGACAACCCATCGGTAAACAGATCAGGGGTGGATAAAAAGGCCTTGATGTCCTGGGCGGCGTCTCCGCGGCAGCCAGCGGCAACTTCGCCCAGAGGCTGTTCCAATGGGTCGTTCATGGTTTCGCCCCGCTGGTGGCAGCGCCTGATGAATTGCAGCCAGGCGGCAACGGCCGATACCAGTCGTGTAGCCTTGCGACCGGCCCTAAGATTATCTTCAATGGTGGCGAAGAAGCGGAATCGGACTTTCTGGGACCCGTCTCCGGCAATTTGCCGGAGTTTGTACGCGATCTCGGGGTTTCCAAACCGCTGCAGGATCTGGTCACAGTAGGTCGGAAGATCCAGTCCAGGGGTTTTTGCCAACGTGGGACAAATTTCCTCAAGCATCATGGCTCGAATGAACTGACACAAGGAATGGTCTGATACCGCTTCCAGCACCGTGGTGTGTTGGCGCAGCATTCCCAGGTAGGCCAGAGCCGAGTGGGCGCCGTTGAGTAGCCGAATTTTGGCTGTTTCAAAGGGCCCAACGTCCTGGGCAAAGGTCACCCCCACCTTTTCCCAGGCCGGTCTGGGTCCGCTGAATCGTTCTTCAATGACCCATTGGCTGAAGGCCTCCCGGCTCACCGGCATGGCGTCTTTGTAGTGCGCCTGTTCCATTACCCGATCACGCAGCTTGTCGTCGGTCGCCGGTGTGATGGCGTCAACCATGGAACAGGGGAACGCCACGTACTGGCCGATCCAAAGCGCAAGATCAGGGTCGATGAGCCTGGCAAACTGCTCCACCGCAGCCCCCAGCAGCTTGCCGTTGTCCGACAGGTTGTCGCAGGAGATGATGGTTAGATTTTGCAGGTTTTGTTGCCGTCGCCGAGCCAGCGCTGCGCTGAGCAGACCGATGGCACTTTGCGGCGAGGACGGGTTTTTCAGGTCCGCCAGGATCTCCGGCCGCTGGCAATCCAGTGTTCCTGCTGGGGTCAGGCAATAGCCCTTTTCGGTGATGGTGAGGGTGATGATGTGGGTTGTAGGGGCGGCCAACAGTGCCAGCACACGGCCCAGATCTTCTGACGCGACCAAAATGTCAGCCATAGCGTGGATCACCTGCAGCTGGCAGACTTGGTCCAGGGTAGCCAGGGTGTAGCGATAGTCCTGGGGGGCAAGGGCGTCACGAACCCCGCTGGACCGCATTTGGACACCGCAGATTCGCCAATCCCCGCCGTGGGCGAGGGCCTGTTCGGTAAATACCGCCTGGTGCGCTCGGTGAAAAGCCCCGGGCCCCAGGTGCACAATGCCAACCCCGGTGGTGTGCACCGGGTACGCCGCAGGGCTGAACTCCTGGGCAATCCGTGAATCGAGTTGATTCATATCAAAACCTAATCGCGTTTTGGCCTATTGGGCGCAGCGCCGGAGCTGATTGGGCTGGAAGGTGTCCATGTCCTCGTAATCCACATTTTCCCCGGCCATACCCCAGATGAAGCTGTAATTCCCGGTTCCTACGCCGGAGTGAATAGACCAGGGTGGTGAGACCACTGCTTCATGGTTTCCCAGCCATAAATGGCGGGTCTCATGTTGAGGCCCCATAAAATGACAGATCGCCTGATCTTCCGGCACCTGGAAATAAAAGTAGGCCTCCATGCGTCGCGCGTGGGTGTGCGCTGGCATGGTGTTCCATACGCTGCCGGCCATCAGCTCGGTCATGCCCATCTGCAGCTGGCAGGTATCCACGGTGGAGGTCACAATCAGTTTGTTAATCACTCGCTCGTTACAGTTTTTTTCATCACCAGCTGGCGAACGTTCCGCATCCTGCAGGCGGATCAATTGGTTGGGAAAGCTCTGGTGGGCAGGCGCGGAATTAAAATAAAACAGCGCTGGCTTGTGGGCCTGCTGGCTGAAAAATTCAATCTTACGGGTGCCGCGCCCGATATAGGCAGCGTCCCGGTTCTCCAACGTCAGTTCGCCGTCGTCTACCTTGATCCTGCCGGGTCCACCCACGTTTATTACTCCCAACTCCCGACGTTGCAGAAAATACACCGCGCGCAGCTCCTCCACCGAGTCCAATTCCAGTGCTTGGTCGGTGGGCATAGCACCGCCGACGATCAATCTGTCGTAGTGGGTGTAGACCATCTCAATGTGATTGGGCTGAAAGAGCTTTGAGACCAGAAAGCTGTCTACCAGCTGGTTCATAGTGAAGCGTGAATATTCACTCTCGCCCACAGCAAAGCGATTGCTCATCCTAAGCGTCATGGCAGTGGCCTTAAGGTGCGGGGTTTCGCAACATGGCGCTAACCTGGACGCTGGCCATGATAAAAGGCCCCAACCCCTTGGGGTCATTGCTGACAACAGGTTCGCTCATGTAGTACTGGTAGCTGCCGTCGCGTCCGAAACCCAGTCCGGCAACCTGGCAGATGTTGTTAAGAGATACGCTGCCGTCGCGGCCTACGCTGAGGAACGATTTAACCAAGGCGGTGAAGGCATGCTCAGCCAGGGGACGATACTCTTCGCCGAGATAGCCCTGGTTGATCGCTTTGGCCAGCAGGTAAACAAAGATGGCGCTGCCGCTGGCCTCTGCATAGTTGCCCGGTGCCCCGGGGCGGTCGATGATCTGGTACCAAACGCCGTCGACCTGGTATCGAGCCAGCGTCTCTGCCAGTTCCTGGATGATGGCCACCAGCGGATCCCGAAGATCGGTTCGCTGCGGTGGTACAAAATCCAGCAGATCCACCAGCGCCATGGCGTACCAGCCCATGCCTCTGGACCAGAAGTACCCGGACAGGCCAGTATCGGGGTCCGCCCAAACCTGCTGCGCTTTTTCATCCCATGCATGAAAGTACAGCCCGGTGGTGGGATCGCGCAGGCGGCGATGGGCGATCAGCGCTTCGTTGACCGCTTCCTCCACCCCGTGGGTGTCACCGTTGACGATGCCATAGTGGGCCAGAAACGGCATCCCCATGTAAACGCCGTCCAGCCACAGCTGCCATGGGTAACGCTTCTTGTGCCAGTAGGCACCGTCTGTGGTTCGGGGATGGTCTTTCAGCTGGGCAGCGATGGCGGCTGACGCCGACTTATATCGGGAATCGTCAGTACGCTCCTGGTAGCGCAACAGCATCTTGCCGGAGTTCACGTGGTCAATATTGAACAGGTTGGGATCATAGGTGCGGATGTCACCGCGATCGGTTAGATAGGAATCCAGGGTTGCCTGGCCCCATTTGGAATAAGAGGGCTGGCCGGTTGCCAGCGACAGGTCGTCCATGGCCTGAGCCAGCAGGCCGGTGGTGTAGGACCAGCGAGCTGTGCGATTTCCTACCTCATCGAAGCCGCCAAACTGCAGGCTGCCTGCCAGCCGTTGGATTTCCGAATTGGCCAGCCTTCGGCCCCAGGCAAGAGCGCGGTCAGAGTCCATTGGCAGGTTGGTTTCAGCCTGACTGCGGGCGGTTTTCAGAGTTCGACGCAGGGGCATGGTGAGTCGTTCAGCCTCCTGCTTCAGGTAGGCTTCGAATTGCTGCCGGCTGGAAATTCCGCCGGGCTCGCCGCTCCAGGCCGCGCCAAAAAAATACTCGATATGACCGTTGCCAGGGCGCAGCACCGAAACGTGATTGTGTTGGTCCTCGGTCTGGCGTTCCCGTGCATTTTTACGAAACAGCAGAGCCAGTCCCAGGTTGCTGCCGTCCAGGGCCTGGGGACCCCAGGTAGCAATGTAGGTCCAGGCGTGACCAGATATTTCAAGATTACCTTCCAGCAGCGTTGCGTTGGGATGTTTGACCAGGCCCACCGCCAGATTAGGGATCATCTTGGAACTGTGCAGCCGGGTGTGCACCAGCCGGGAGCCGGCGTTCATGGTCAACAGAGCCCGAAGATCCGTGGTCAGTGACCCGGTGTCCCAGTCTCGGTAGTCGATTTTCAGAGTGGCGCTAAGGGGGCCATTTTCCACAATCTCAACCCCGCGCCCGGAAGTCTGGGACACGCGAATAATCTGCTGGCCATCCCAAAAGCCGAAGCCGCCCATACCCACGCTGTCGCCGACCTTCAGGATATCCATGCCCCACTCGGCCATCTCGTGGTACGACTGATAGCCATCCAGCCCCACGTCCTGCAGAACCATGGCCCGGGTTGTTTTGCCGAAAATATCAAAACCATTACGCCAGTCCAGGTAAATACGATAGCCGACCCGGTCTGATTCAATGCCCGGGCCTTCATAGCGGATGAATTCGGAATGGTCGGTGTATTGCGGCGGCGGCTCGATACCATCGACGTTAATAAATTCACCGCCGCGGTAAACAGGCCCGTCCCACTGACCGCCGGTTTTAATTGAAACCTCGGCCTGGCTGCGTTTTTGAACCGGCTCGGCTGGCTCGCCGGGTACAACCTCAACCTCTATACTCGCGCCAACATCAACGCTAGCAAGAAACAGCAGCGCGTCCGACTGGCCGTCGCCATTGCGATCAACCCGCTGAGACGCGGTGGGTTTGCCGCTGATCCGGGTTTGGTACCTTGGCTCTGGGTCGGCGCCCAGGGCGTTAAGGTCCAGCACCACGGGCTCATCGATTCTGGCAAACGTCGAGGGATTGCTGAGAATGACGGTTGCCACGGGCGGGCCAAAAAAGGTATCCGCCGATGGGCCTTGCTTGGCAATATCGGTGCGGCATGCACATAGCGTAACCAACAGTGAGAGAGCCGTCAGAGATGTTCGCTGTAGTTTCATTTTTGCTCCAGTGCGCCGCTGAATTCAGTAAACCGCGCCCAGCTGCCAGGGCGTGAATTCGTTGTCGCCGTAGCCAAGAATTTCTGACTGGGTTTTGCTGCCCGAGGCAACGTTTAGGATGTGTTCAAAAATGCGTTCCCCGCATTGCGCCACGGACTCCTGATCTTCCAAAATGCCGCCGCAGTTGATATCCATGTCGTCCGCCATGCGGCTAAAAAGGGCGCTGTTAGTGGCAAGCTTGATGGATGGCACTGGCTTAAAGCCAAAGGCTGAGCCGCGGCCGGTGGTGAAGCAGATTACGTTGGCGCCTGCCGCAACCTGGCCAGTGACGGACGCCGGGTCGAATCCTGGGCTGTCCATAAAATTCAGACCAGCAACAGTCAGTGGCTCAGCGTAAGCAATCACCGCCCTCAGCGGGCTGCTGCCGCTCTTGGCCTGGGCACCGAGGGACTTTTCCAAAATGGTGCTGATGCCGCCGGCCAGGTTTCCCGGTGAAGGGTTACTGTCCAGAGTATCGCCATTGCGAGCGGCATAGTCCCGCCACCAATCAACTCGATCCAGCAGCTGCCTGGCGACCTGCTCAGACGAGGCCCGCTCAACCAGCAGGTGCTCAGCCCCATAAATTTCCGGCGTTTCGGACAAAATGGCGCTGCCACCGGCGCTGACCAGCAGATCCGCCGCCATCCCCAGCGCAGGATTGGCGGTAATTCCCGAATACGCGTCAGAGCCACCGCACTGCAGGGCCAGGGTTAGTTTGCTGGCCGGCAACCATTGGCGTTGGCAGCGATTGGCTGCTGCCGCGAGGTCTGATACCTGCTTGAGCCCAAGATCGATGGCAGCCCGGGTGCCGCCGGCCTCCTGAATCCCCAGCGTTCGCGTCATGGTCTGACCGTCAAGTCGGTCCAGCTGCATCACCTCGCAGCCCAGCCCGATCACCAGCACGCCGGCAAAATTGGGGTGGGAAATATAGCCCTGCAGTGTTCGTTTCAACAGCTCGAAACCTTCCCCTGTAGACTGCATACCGCAGCCACTTCCATGAGTCAGGGCAACCACGTCATCGACGTTGTCATAATCGGCCAATAGCCCTTCGCTGTGCGCTCTGGCAACGACCTGCCTGGCCACGGTAGCTGAACAGTTCACCGACGTGATCACCCCGATGTAGTTCCTTGTGCCTGCCCGGCCGTCATCCCGCTGGAAACCCTGGAAGCCGCTTTGGCTGTCCGGCTGTTGGGGCTTGACCTCCAGCAGTCGGCTACCCGGCGTTGCCTGCTGGCGCTGATACATCGCCGCACAATTGTGAGTGTTCGTTTCAACAGCTCGAAACCTTCCCCTGTAGACTGCATACCGCAGCCACTTCCATGAGTCAGGGCAACCACGTCATCGACGTTGTCATAATCGGCCAATAGCCCTTCGCTGTGCGCTCTGGCAACGACCTGCCTGGCCACGGTAGCTGAACAGTTCACCGACGTGATCACCCCGATGTAGTTCCTTGTGCCTGCCCGGCCGTCATCCCGCTGGAAACCCTGGAAGCCGCTTTGGCTGTCCGGCTGTTGGGGCTTGACCTCCAGCAGTCGGCTACCCGGCGTTGCCTGCTGGCGCTGATACATCGCCGCACAATTGTGATTGTGAACATGCTCGCCAGCGGCAATATTCTTTGACGCCAGGCCAATGGGCTGGCGATATTTGATGACCGGTTGGCCGGCGCTGATGGAGTGAACCGCCATCTTATGCATGGCGGGAATGTGGTCTCTCACCGACAGCTGATCTGTCCGGTCGCCTCTAGCCAGTCCCCGCACCGCGATGACCACATTATCTTCGGGGTGCAAGCGCAGGGTTGTCACGCTGATGGGTCGGGCGCCGGACCGCTGGATTGCCGCGCGACAAATTGCGGCGAGACCATGCACTCAAACGCCGCTGCGCCGTCGATGCCGTTTTTGATGAAGGCCAGCAGTTTCCGAGCGCTTAGGCTGGCCATTTCCTGACTGGGTCGGCGAATCGTTGACAGCGATGGAATAAAGAACGAAGAAAAACGGGTGCCATCGAACCCCACCACGGAAAGTTGCTGAGGAATCGACAGTCCGATGGAATGCGCGACGTTCATCAGTGCAAACGCCATCTCGTCGTTGGCGGCGAAGATGGCCGTGGGCCGGACCTTTGCCGACAGCAATTTGGTCGCGGCAATGACCCCGGAATCATAGGTAAACGCACCCTCAGCGATGAATCGTTGCTGCAGCGTCAGGCCATGGCTGGCCAACGCCTCAACAAAGGCCTGTTGGCGTTTGTTGGAAGATAAATTGCCTGAGGGCCCCGAAATAAAGCCTATGTCTCGATGACCCATGTCAAACAGGTGCTGGGTCATGTTATCAATCGCCGGGCCATAGTCCGTTATCACCAGGCGCCAGGATTCGTCGGTCAGCTCCGAGGCAAACCGAACGTGGGGTATGCCAATATTATCCAGGACCTTCCCCATCGCCGGTATATCTGAAATAGGCGGCAGCATGATCACGCCGTCTACCTTGGAGCGGTTGACAAAACGTTCCACGTCTTTGACCAGCCCCTGCGAGCCAAACTCGCAGGGGTGGACCACAATGTCGTAGCCCTCGTCAGCGCTGACGCTGAGAATGCCCTTCTGCACAGCATTGACAAACAGCGTGGGGACGTCGTAAATCAGACCCAGCAGAAACGAACGGTTGGCCGCCAGCCCGCGGGCCTGGGAACTGGGTGTATAGTTCAGCGCATCAATTACTTTTTGCACCGCGATGCGGGTCTTATCATTGACCTTGTCGGATTTGTTAATGACCCTTGAAACGGTGCGTTTGGATACCCCAGCCTCTCTGGCTACATCATTGATTGTCGGAATCTTCTCGTTATTGCTCACACTAGTTGCTCTGCTGGACCACCCTCACTCCGGGTTCATGTGGAGTTCGGGTAGTGGATAATTGCTACCGGTGGCAATATCCCATAGAATTCATCGGAAATAAAGCATTCTGCCCCAGCGGCAGAGGAATAAAGTGTTATGCCGCGCCCCTTTACTCATCGCCGAACCGTGTTAAAACTGCTTGCGGCGTCGGGCCTTGCGGCGGGCCTGCCCGGGTGTGCTTTGGGGTCTGTCCGGGGTGGTGACTGGGAGCAGGCACAGGCCATACGCCGATCCATCGTGGCGCCCCGGATTCCTGCAAGAGACTTTGCCCTCAGCCAGTTTGGTGCGCGCAGTGGCGCTGATTGCAGTCAGGCCTTTGCCGAGGTCATTGCTGCCTGCGGGGCTGCCGGGGGCGGGCGCATTGTGGTTGAGCCGGGGCAGTATTTTAGTGGCCCCATCCACCTGGGTTCCCACATGGAGCTGCACCTGTCTGCAGGGGCCACGATCAACTTTATCCCGAACCCGGAGCGCTATCTACCGCCGGTGCTGACCCATTGGGAAGGACTGGAGCTGATGGGCTACTCACCGTTGATTTACGCCCTTAACCAGACCGATATCGCCATCACCGGCCAGGGCGTGTTGGACGGCGGCGCTGACGCTTCTCATTGGTGGCACTGGAAGGGCGGAACCTGGAGCATCGGTAAAGTCGATGAGGATCAGCGGTTCGCCCGTGAGCTTTTGATGGCGGACGCTGAAAACCACCGCCCCGTGAACCGGCGCCTATACGCCGATGGCGCTTATCTCAGACCGCCGTTTATTCAGCCTGTGGGCTGCCGCAACGTGCTGATCGAAGGTGTGACCATTCGCCGCTCGCCTTTTTGGCTGATCAACCCGGTAATGTGTGACAGCGTCACGGTGCGAGGGGTGACCTGCCAGAGCCTGGGTCCAAACTCCGACGGCTGCAACCCTGAGTCCAGTCGCAACGTGTTGATTGAGAACTGCTACTTTGACACCGGCGATGATTGTATTGCCATTAAGTCTGGCCGCAACGCCGACGGGCGTCGCCTCAACATGCCCTGCGAAAATATCGTCATTGCCAACTGCGAGATGCGGGCCGGTCACGGCGGCGTGGTGATTGGCAGCGAAATTTCCGGGGGCGTACGCAACGTGTTTGCCGAGGACTGCCGCATGAGCAGCCCGGATCTTGAGCGGGCTATCCGGATCAAGACCAATTCGGTGCGCGGCGGGGTGATTGAACACCTACGATACCGCAACATTGCCGTCGGTGAGGTGCGCGACGCGCTGGTGATCAACTATTTTTACGAAGAAGGTGATGCCGGCAGCCATGACCCCATCGTCCGGGATGTTGTCATCGATGGCCTGACGATTGAGACCGCCCAGCGAGTATTTCAGCTACGTGGCTTCGATCGCGACCCTATCACCGACTTGCACCTTCGCAACGTCAGGGTATTGAAGGCCGTCGAAATAGGCGTAGTGGAAAACGTCCGCGACTTCACCACCTTCAAGGTGGACATCAACGGTGAGCCTTTCGCCTATCAGTAGTAACCAGAGCACGGGTCAATCCACCAAACCAAAATATCTGGGCAGCGCTTCGCTGAGGGCCGGAACATAGGTCACCAGCATCAGCACAACAAACATCGCCAGATACATTGGCAGCATGGGCCGAACGATCTTGCCGATGCTGGTTTTGGCAATGGCGCAGCCAACAAATAGAATGCTCCCCACCGGTGGTGTGCACAGACCAATGCACAGGTTCAACACCATCATGATGCCGAAGTGCAGCGGTGACATACCCAGTTCGGTGGCAATGGGCAGAAAGATAGGGGTAAAGATCAGCACCGCCGGCGTCATGTCCATAAATACCCCCACCAGCAGCAACACCAGATTGATCAGCAGCAAAATGATGATGGGGTTCTGGCTAAGTTCCAGCAGCGCGCTGGCGACCATGGTTGGGATATTTTCATAAGCCAAAATCCAGGACATAGCCATTGAAGTACCAATAAGAAACATGACGATCGCGGTCGTTTCCGCCGATTTCAGTGCAATGTCTTTGAGTCCACTCAGAGGTATTTCCCGGTACACCAGGCACGACAGTACAAAGGCGTAGAGCACGGCAATAGCGCCGGCTTCGGTGGCAGTAAAAATCCCCGCTAAGATGCCGCCGATCACCAGCACAATCAGAAACAAGCTTGGCACAGCGGCCAGGGTTCTGGCCGCAACCTCGCCCATCGCCAGGCGTTGACCCCGTGGCAGGTTTTTTCGCCTTGCGGTGATCCCGCACACTGCCATGATGCCCAGAGCCAGCAGTAGGCCGGGCAGGTAACCGGCGACAAACAATGCCGCAATGGAGACCCCACCACTGGCCACGGCATAAACAATCAGCACATTGCTGGGAGGGATCAACAGCCCGGAGGTGGCCGAGGTGGCGGTGACCGCGGCATTGAAATTTCGGTCGTATCCCTGCTTGTTCATTTCCGGAATCATAAAGCCACCAATCGCTGAGGTGGCAGCCACCGCGGAGCCGGAAATTGCCCCGAACAGTGTGCAACTGATGATGTTAACGTAGGCCAATCCGCCGGGCATTGATCCCACCAACGCCTTTGAAAAGTCAATCAGTCGACGGGCAATGCCGCCCTGGGCCATCAGCTGGCCCGATAAAATAAACAGCGGTATAGCAAGCAGCGAAAAGCTGTTCAGGCCGCTGGCCATGCGCTGGGCGACAGTGGTGGCGGCTGGGTCCAGGGCCATGGTCATGGCCATGGTTGTCAGGGTCGACAGGCCAATGCATACAGCAATAGGAACGCCCAGTACAAACAAGCCGATGAATACCAGCAACAAGGCAATAATGGTCATGGGCTGGTGTCCGGTTGGGTGTCGATGAGCGCGTTGTAAAAGACCTCGTGGCTACAATGGGCAACGATCAGTAGTCCGGTCAATGGGATCACTGAATAGACAAAGGACATAGGCAAGCCCATGACGGCTGAGGTCTGTCGTAAATCCCAGGTCAAATAAACCAGGTTTGAGCCACCGTAAACGAGTACCGCGGCTGCAAATACCATGACGGCCAGCAACGTAAATCGCCGCAGATACACCGCTGCCTCGCCGCTGAGCCTGGCTGGCAGCAGGTCCAGGCCAATATGCATGTGGGTTCTGAAGGCGTAAGCGCCGCCCAGGGTGCCGATCCAGATCAACAAGAAGCGGGCCAGCTCTTCGGTCCAGGGGCTGGGTGATGACAGCAGGTAACGAGAGCCCACCTGCCAGGAGACAGAAACGACCAGCGCAGTCATCAGCGCCACCAGGCTCCACTCCAGGGCACGGTCCACAGGTGTCAGGATCGACTTCAAGCCACTACTCCATAGCGTCGATCTGGAGGAGAAGGTCGCCAACTTCGGTGCCGGCATAGGACTGTTTCATTTCCCGAACCGCTTCCTGAAATGGGGTCTTGTCCGGGTAATCGATCTGAACGCCAGCCGCCTGGACCGCTTCCAGCGCGTCCCGGGTAGCCTGATCCCACAACTGGCGTTGATAGATCACCGAGTCATCCACCGCCTGCTGCAGCCAAAGTTGTTGCTGGGGCGTCAGTTTATGCCAGATCCGGCTGCTCATAAGCAATATATCCGGTACCGAGGCGTGTTCATCCAGGGAATAAAATTTGCTGATTTCGTAATGCCTGGATAGAAAAAAGCTGGGCGGGTTGTTTTCCGCGCCGTCCACCACCCCCTGCTGCAGGGCGGTATACAGTTCGCCCCAGGAAATGGGCGTAGCGCTGCCGCCCAGTGCTGCCACCATCTTCACCGCCGTCTGGCTTTTCTGTACCCGTATCTTCATGCCCTGCAGGTCGGCGGGTTGCCGCACCGGCTTGTCGGTGGTGTAAAAGCTGCGGCTGCCCGCGTCGTAGTAGCCCAAGCCGCGAAGACGGGCGATTTCGGTGGCCTGCAACAAATCCCTGCCGATCTGTGAGTCCAGGGTGTCAAAGTAGTGCTTACGATCTCTGAACACGTAGGGAATGCTGAAGATCTGCATGGCCGGTACAAAACTCTCCAGCGGGCTGGCGGAAACTTTGGTCATCGCAATGGAGCCGATTTGCACCAGTTCGACGGTCTCCCGTTCGCTGCCCAACTGGCCGCTGGGATAGATGTCGACGCGCATCTGACCGCCGGAAACCTCATCGAGCCGCTGAGCCATTTGCGCCATTGCAAGGTGAACGGTGTGGCTGGTATCGAGACTGTGGGCCAATTTCAAAACCACCGAATCATGGTGACCTGAGCAGCTCATCAGCAGCAGGCAGATCAGTCCGCCGGTAAGTGCCGTGACGGCTTTGCGCGCAGATTGGCCCACGTTTTTGCCCTGTTTCCGCTCATTTCTGGTGGCACCATAGAACAAATTGCTACCGGTGGCAATGAACGCTACACTGGCTCTTACTGAATTTACTAACGATGAGAAACGTGCCAGAACTTCACCCCGACCGCCTGTTTCCGGTTGACCCTGCTACCCGGGATATTGCCCGCCGACTTTATGCGCAGATCGCTGAGCTCCCGATCATCAGCCCCCATGGCCACACGGATCCATCATGGTTTGCCAGCGACGCACCTTTTGCCAACGCGGTGGATTTACTGATCACCCCGGATCATTACCTGGTGAGGATGCTTTACAGCCAGGGTTTGTCCATGGAGTCTCTGGGCATATCCAGCATAGACGGCAGCCCGGTGGAAACGGATCGGCGAACCATCTGGCGCAAATTTGCCGAACACTACTATTTGTTCCGCGGCACGCCGTCGCGGATCTGGCTAGACCACGTCTTTTGCGAGGTGTTTGACCGCGGCGACAGTCTTACGCCGGGCAACGCTGATGAGATGTTTGACGCCATCAACGATGCCCTCAGGCAGGAGGCGTTTCGTCCCCGGGCGCTGTTTGATCGGTTTAATATCGAGCTCCTGGCTACCACAGAGTCGCCCCTGGACAATCTGAATCATCATCAAGCCATCCGCGACAGTGACTGGCCGGGGCAGGTGGTGACGGCCTACCGTCCGGACCCGGTGGTAGACCCGGACTATGAGGACTTTGTGGCCAACCTCCAAACCTTCGGCGAACTGACCGGTGAGGATGCTACCAACTGGCAAGGTTATCTGGCGGCCCATCGAACCCGGCGCAGGTTTTTTCAATCGATGGGGGCCACTTCAACGGATCATGGCCACCCCACTGCCAGTACTGCAAACCTGTCCCGCAGCGACTGTGAGGCCCTGTTCGCCCGGGTCTCCCAGGGCCCATGCTCAGCAGCCGATGCGGAACTTTTTCGTTCACAGATGCTGACGGAGATGGCCGCCATGAGCATCGACGACGGCCTGGTGATGCAGATTCATCCCGGCAGTTTTCGCAACCACAATCCCTATGTGTTTAAGCGATTTGGTCGGGACAAAGGGGCCGATATCCCGTCTCCCACCGATTATGTGCGGGCCTTGAAACCACTGCTCGATCGATTTGGCAGTCACCTTGAGCTATCCATCATTTTATTTACCCTGGATGAAACCAATTACAGCCGTGAGTTGGCGCCATTGGCGGGTCATTACCCCTGCCTTAAGCTAGGCCCCCCGTGGTGGTTCCATGACAGCCCCGAGGGCATGCGGCGATTCCGCCAACAGACCACCGAAAGCGCCGGTTTTTACAACACCGTTGGGTTTAACGATGACACCCGGGCCTTTTTATCCATCCCCGCCCGGCACGATGTGGCGCGGCGAATGGACTGCGGTTTTCTGGCGGAAATGGTGGCTGATCATCGGCTGAATGAAGACGAAGCCCAGGAGCTCGCGGTGGACCTGGCTTACCGGTTGGTTCGTAAGGCATACCGTCTGGACTCATGATTGGGCGTTGTCTGGCGTTAGTCGCTGCGGCTGTGTGCTTTGACTGCTCGGCCCAAATTACACCGCCGGCTCAAGCCGAGCCGGCGATACCGGTAATTGCTCTGATCGGCGATTCAACAATGACGGATCACAAAGGTTGGGGCGGGGCGTTCGGTGCAGCGCTTCGAGGCCAGGCTGTTGTGCACAATTTTGCCGCCAGCGGCCGCAGTGCAAAGAGCTACAGCGACGAAGGCCGTCTTCCGGCCGCGCTGGCAGTGAGGCCGGACTATGTGTTGATCCAATTTGGACACAATGGCCAGCCGGGCAAAGGTCCCCAGCGGGAAACCGACCCCAACCACAGCTATCGCCACTACCTGCAGGGTTTTTTAACGGCCATCCGAGACACCGGTGCACAGCCCGTGATTGTCAGTTCCATGACCCGTAGAAATTTTGATGAGGCAGGTCGGATTCGAACAACTCTAGGGCCCTGGGCGGCCAGCGCCCAAGCCATTGCCAGTGAGCATCGGGTGGACTTCATCGATCTGCACTCCGCCAGCATTGCCTACCACAACCGCGTCGGTGAAATCCGGGGCATGAAGTTGGACTACAGCCCAGGTGATCGCACCCATTTAAGTTCTCTGGGGGCCAGCGTCATCACGGGTCTGATCTTTGACCAGTTGCAGGAGATTCGCCATCCGCTGGGCCGCCTGCGACCTCAGCGGGTTTACGTTGATGACTGTTCAAGCCTCGGCGCCAGCCAACCTTGTGTGTCCACCCTGGGCGAGGCTTTGGGCCTGGCGCCGTTGCAGCACCAAACTCCCTTTGTGATCGACCTGGGTACACGTCGTTTTGTCGAAAAAGTGGTGGTTGATAAACCGGGCATCACGCTCAGGGGCGCGGGTCAGCAGCACAGCATTATCTCCTTTGCCGATTCAGGACAGTCTTTGAGTGCTGACGGCAAACCGGTGGGTACCCATGGGTCTTACACCATGAAGATTATGGCAGCGCAGTTCAATGCCAGTAATCTGACCATTGAAAATGCGTTTGATTATCCGGCTAATTTCGCCCTGGCTGACGATCATCCGAACAAGATCCAGCACCCCCAGGGCGTCGCGCTGATGATTGCAGAGGGCAGCGATCGGGCCCACTTTGAGAACGTCACTGTGTCAGGTTATCAGGACACCCTGTTTGTTGATGCCGGGCGCAGCTACTTCAACAATGTTCGCGTCAACGGCCACGTGGACTTTATTTTTGGCGGCGGCCAGGCGGTGTTCGAAAACGCTGTGATCGAGTCTCGTCATCGGCCGGGGAAAAACCCTACTGGTTATGTGATTGCGCCCAGCACTCATATCAGCCAGCCCTTTGGTTTTTTATTCCTGAACTGTCGGCTGGTGCGCTTTGGTGCCGCGGTGCCGGCGGGTTCAGTCAAACTGGGGCGGCCCTGGCACCCTGGCGGCAACCCGGCGGTTAACGGTGCCGCGGTGTTTCATCGCTGCTTTATGGACGATCATGTGGCTGCCGATGGCTACGCCAAAATCTCAGGTGTGTCTGCCAACGGCGAACGGCTGTGGTTTGACCTGGAACCCGATTCCCGGATGTTTGAGTATCAATCCTCCGGGCCCGGTGCACTGCAGGGGCCGAGAAGACCCCAGTTGAGGGATGACGCCGCGCCTTATTACACTCGCCAAAGTGTGCTGGGAGATTGGACTCCTCAGTAGCCGGCGATCGGTGCTGACCAGATTCCTTTGGGTGTCAGCACCAAACACGTTGACCGCTGGCGCCGGCAGATCACTTCGGTGACATGTCCTCAAGGTTCCACAGATCCGGATTAAAAGCTCTTTTGGTTGGTTCAAATTCCGGGTAGCCGCCCACCTGGTCCTGGTGATCGATAATTTCGCCGCGCCCCTCAGCAACATCGCTGAGAATCCGAATATCGTGGCTGTCACGATCGAAAGGCCGGGCCCCCACATTGGTCATCACCCATCGCTCCACCTCGGCGGCGGGCAGGGCGTTCAGGCCCTCAAACCACAGCAACGGCTTCGGCGTATTAATCACCTGGGCTGTGCCTGTTGTATAGCGGCCAAGCATAGCCAGGGGTTCACCCACCTGATCTACAGCGAGGTTGTCGCGGCCGAAAAACTCAAGATCTCCGTCGCCGCCGATCATCAGCAAGGCAATGGGCGAGCGGGTGCTGGGACCGGCCCGCATCACATTGCCCACCGCACTGAGTTGTCCCGTTACCAGTGGCTGACCTGTCCACTCCCACGCGATCAGATTGTAGTGAATGGCTCTGGATCCCGGGTTGTAAATAAGGTTGTTGACCATCAGCGTTTTGCTGCCTCCCTTGAGCAGCGGGCTGCGTTCGTAGTTATGCGCAAACAGATTGCCATACAGGACAATGTTGCTTGCGTTGTCATGGACCAGCAGGCCTTTGGAGTGTTCGCCTTTGGGGTGGGAGGAATAGGCCAGGCCTTCGGCGATCAGGTTGTGGCTGAATGTGACATTGCGGGCGGTGTGCTGCGGCCATTGGTCCGGGCTGTTACCACCAAAACGTGAGCCGCTGGCGGAGAGGTTTTCGTCCACGCCCCAGGTTAGCGAGCAATGATCAACAATCACGTTGGCAGCCCGGGATACAGAAATCGCATCGGGTGCCCAGCCACTGCGAAGATCCTGGCCTGCCTGCCCGGGCCTGACACGCAAATGTTGAATGATGACATCATCGGCGTTGACCGCAATGCCGCCCTGGATGATGGTGATTCCCGGCGCCGGCGCGGTTTGTCCGGCAATAGTAATGAAGGGTTGGGTGATTCGAAGATTTTGCCGTTGAAGATCCAGCGTCCCGCCCACTTCAAAGACAACCATTCGGGGTCCCGAAGTCTCGATAGCAGAGCGCAGGGAGCCTGGGCCTTCAGCGTGTAAATTGGTCACCCTGATAATCTGACCGCCGCCCCCACCGGCCGTTTGTCCAGCCCAACCCGGGACTCCGATTGCTGCTGCGGCCAGGGGTAACATTACGATGTAACAGACCGCTGACAGTGCAAGGGTCAGGTATCGGGTTTTTTTCATTTTCTGTCGCTTCGTATGCACTGGATTCTGTGAATTTTGAATGCTGGGTTAAAACGCTACACTAACGCAAAATGCGCGCTGGCGGGGCGCAGTTATACGGTGCACGGCGCTATTTTCCGCAGGTCCGCTTATTGCCCCCGGGTAATCTACACCTGGCTGTAACATTGCTGGGCTTAGACGTTAAATTTTTAAAACAACGGGAGATGACGGTGGCCAGACCCGCACAAATCGTAAGTGCTTCAATGCTTGGGGATATTGGCCTGCGTTTGATAGGCACCACCGATATCGACGGCAAAGGTACGCCCCATCCAATCCCTCAGGTCGACCCTATCGTCCTGTTCGATTACGTCAATGTGGATGCCTCCGGCGAATCCGCGTTTCGACCTCACCCCCACTTTGGCCTCACGGCAATGAGCTTTCTGCCGGATAAGGGAGAGTGGATGGCCTGGGACAGTTTAGACGGTGACACCGAACAACGTCTGCAGCCCGGCGGGCTCTATTATGTGCACGCTGGCAAACCTGCTTTTCATCATGAGTTTGCATCCCCGGCAACAGTGGAAGCTGGGGAAATGGTGGAGTTCGTTCAATTGGTGTGGAACGCCACGGACGAAGAAAATGTGAAAACCGTTATCATCTGTCCTGAAGACGTGCCGGTGGCCACCACCGGTGGCCATGTCATTCGGGTCATGGCCGGCGATTGTTTCGGGGTGGAGTCCGTGCAGCCGTTTACCCATCGCAAAATTATCTATGCCTATATTCAACTGCTGAGCAATACCCCGCTGGAATTTGACCTGCCGAAGGGCATGAACGGCATCCTGTTTCCCATAGAAGGCGACCTCCGGGTCAACGATGAGATTGTTGAGCAGCACCAGATGATGATCCTGGACCAGGGCGTTGGTGCACTCTCAATCTCCAGCGCCAATCAACATCAGGCCAGCCGCTTCATTTTCGCTGCCGGCGAACCAGTCAACCGGCCATTTCACAAGCTGCTGGGGCTAGGAGGATTCATCATCGGGGACAACGAGCAGCGGGTTCGGGCAATGATGGACGAACTGGATGACCAGGCCGAGGCGATCAAGCAGGCAGTCCCGCATTATTTTCCGGCCCAGTACCTTTAGTCCCCGGTCCGTCCAACCTCAGCGCTTCAACCGCCTCGGCGACCACATGGCGGGCTCGGGTTAGAACGGATTCCTGCCAGTTGGTGGTATTACCGCAGAAGGCGTTGAAAACGATGTTCCGAACAGACTCCGAATCATCGACATTGGGGTCGCGTTGATTACGTAGCCAGGCGTCACAACATAGCGCGGCAAGCACGTCTAGTAGCGGCGAGGTTCCGAACTCCAGTGCGACGTGGCTCACCTGCTCGCCCAGGTCACCGCGAAGGAAGAAGTTCTCCGCAGAGCCTCCTACCGCCTGGGACGCAGAGTCGCCGGTGGCCGGGCAGGTCACCCCCTTTAGCCATCGTTGGGCGATAGAAAAAGCACCGTCCCGGTTATCCCCCATGTAGATAAGTTCACCATGCCCAGATGGGCCAAGCCCGGTATGGATGTCAATCGTCAGCGTCCGTTTACCAATATCCCTGCAGTGGTCCGCAATAATGTGATTTAGAAGGCTCCAGCTTGCATG
>CAYGSW010000103.1:0-12627 GCA_964352535.1 uncultured Granulosicoccaceae bacterium
TTGCCCTTACTCGACGTATGCCCAATAGGCCTTCGTAAGGGTGCCTTGCCACGAATACAGACAGGCCCGCTGAATCCTAATATTTCGGGTTGAAGGACTACTAGAAGCCACCGGTAATATCCGAAAAGTATCACTATGGTTGGGGCGCTCAGGGACAAACACCACACAGATCTATCTAAGGGCTGACCCAACGTAAAAGCTTTCAATCGTTGAGTGCATGATTCCTCCCACTCTGCGTCATGGGCACTTCGAGGCTAGTGATGAGCTGATTCGCATACTATTACGCAAATAGTTATGTAGCGTTGTGTCAGCATCCAGAACAACATTCATAACCCTGTGATGCTGACACACCGCATATCCGATTACTCTGCATATTGTGCAATATGCAGTTCGCCGCATATTACATATTGTGCTAGCGGTAGAATAGTGAAAGGAATGCTGGCACAGAATCATGATCTGGTAACCCGGTGCAAATCCAACTGCGTGGCTTATCAAAAGGTTCCCAAACCAAAGAAGCCCAAGCGAGGACGCCCCAGAATGTACGGGCAGGCAGTGCTGCTCAAGAATCTGTTCCGCAGCGCGTTGGCGATTACAAATGTGGAAAGTCCTTTGTATGATGACAAGAGGGTACAGCTCGGGATGCGCAGTATCGATTTGCTTTGGAAGCCTGCTGGCCGAGAGGTTCGATTTGTTATGGTTGAACATCCTATACGCAGGCGATGGGTCTTGATGAGCAGTAATCTGAGCCTGGAACCGTTTGATATCGTGCGAATATACGGACTGAGATTCAAGATCGAGATTGGATTCAAGCAGGCTGTGTATGTGATTGGCAGTTTCGACTATCATTTCTGGATTATGGACATGAAACCATCTTCACGCAAAAAATGTAATTAGTATCTACACCGGGAAAGCGAAAAATATCGGTTGGCAGTTCGTAGGAAACTGCACACGTATCACGTCTATCTTTTGATGAGTGTCGTCACGCAGGGCTTGATGCATTACCTCGCCTCGTGCCACACTGATCTGGAATGGAAATCATTTGGCTCATGGCTGCGTACCATTCGTCAAGGCGTCGCTCCTTCTGAACGAGTAGTTGCCAAGGCAATGCGAAACATGCTGGATGAATTTCTCATCGTTTGCTCTGCAAACAACAGCATGGCGAAATTCATCACTGGGCGGCAGAACCGTGTTAGTGGGCAGTCGCGGGGAAAAGCTGCTTAGGAGAAGTCATCACTCACGAGATACTTGACAACATGAAATCAATGTATCTATTTTTTATCGTGTCGCTTTTTGCAACCCAGGCCCCAACGGCTATTCCATTATTACTGCCTAATGGGTTTTCGAATCTGACTTCCTCTACGAAAGCATCAAGCGCCACGGTGTCTGCGCTTGATGCCGAAGCCGATGAACTGAATGGTGTGATTGAAAAATGCTACATTTCCAGATGCAGCTCGTATTATTCTTATAGGACAGAGCGGGCAATAAACTGACATCGGTGAGGTCCTATTCTCCGTATCAGATGAATTGGAAACCTTCGTAAGTGTAGACATGGATCACGATCAGTTTGAAGATCAGTTTCGTTCCATGCACGCCTTTCGATGCCTGACCGATCCTTCTGAATGGTTCTGTTATTTACCGTACCCCTATGAAATTGCAAATACCATTACACCTGATGATCTGACAAATCTGGAGTACCATCTTCTGTTCGTCTGGAAGTCTCCCAAAGTCTTTGGTATCGATGCCTGGAACGGGGTGTATGACAAGCTTGAAGCTAATGGGGGCGGCACGTTGAGTGGGAAACATCTACAGCGCGATCAGAACGTTCTGGCCAATCCACAAGAACCTTACAGCTACCCGATCGATCTCAACGAATTCATAGCTGAGGGTGCGAAGAGCCGGTTGTATCCGGAACTGATCATTCGTCCATGAAGACAGCTGTCACTGTACTGCGTTTGATATGATCGCTCATGTTATCGCCTCCATAGTTACTTGTGTGAATCTAAATAGAAACCGCATATGACAACCTATCTAATTACTGGCGCCAATCGTGGTATTGGTCTGGAAATGGCACGTCAGGCACTGGCTTTGGATCATCGTGTGATAGCGACCTGTCGCAACCCTTCAGTGGCAAAAGAGTTGACCTCGCTTAGCGGTTCACTTGAGGTTCACGCACTTGATGTGGCAGATGAGGCCGCAACAAATGCTTTGTCAACAACGCTTGAAAACGTCTCACTGGATGTGCTTATCAATAATGCAGGCATCATGTCCGACCGACAATCGGTCGACGATATGGACTATGAGCAGTGGATGCTATCATTTTTGGTCAACGCCATTGCTCCCTGGCGTATTTCCCTGGCCTTTAAAAAGCACTTGGACTCGTCGAAGCTGCCGCGTATTGTAACGTTGACAAGTCAGATGGGTTCGCTGGAGCGAGCAGGCAGTGATCGTGTTGTTTACCGCAGCTCCAAGTCTGCAGCCAACATGGCCATGCGAACACTGGCACTTGAATGGCAGTCGCTGGGTATTATAGTTTGCATGTTGCACCCGGGTTGGGTCCGTACCGATATGGGTGGTAGTAACGCTGCACTGGGAACGACTGAGAGTGCAGCTGGACTTCTGAACGTCATCGACAACCTGACACTTGCAGATAGTGGCCGTTTTCTTGACCAGGAAGGTAAGGTGATTCCGTGGTGATGTAAAAACTATGTTGGGGATAAATGTATCACTAGAGTAACGTCACTGAATACAGTCACAAATCCCTTCATACGTGGAAAGTTTGCACTCGATGATGTTCGTGTCTGAGTCTGAAACTCAAGAATAGACACGAGAAAACATCATTTGCCCGACTGCAGGAATCCATGTGTTTGTGGAATCAGATATTCGCCATTGCGGGTATGAGGATCTTCAAGTGGCGCTATCAATAACTCAGTAAAAACGCCGTTGTGCTTACTGCTGGTAAACCACTTTGGCTCTTATCTTCTGCTTTTTTATTCTTCCACCAGAGAGAATACTAAAAGCGGTATCAACTTTATCGTAAGCCACAGCGATATAGGCGGTCTTGGCAAGTACCGTGATTTTTCCCAAATCGTCGTTAGTCAATGTGGCGTGTGCTGTGAGTGCACCAACAATGTCCCCGGGTCTGATCTTGTCTTTTTTGCCTGAGTGGATCATGATTGTTTTAGTGGGAGGGGGTGTTGGTTTTGCGTTAGCTTTGTCTGACGCCCTGAGTTCAACAAACTTTATCTTACGATCAAGAAAGCGTTCAAGTGCATTGATGTGATGCATTTCATCTGGATTGACAAGTGTTATCGCTAAACCTTCGAGCCCTGCGCGTCCAGTTCTACCGATTCGGTGCAGATAGGTTTCGGGGTCAGGTGTTAGATCGTAGTTGATCACAGCATCGAGCGCATTGATGTCCAGCCCTCGTGCTGCTACATCGGTAGCCACAAGATAGGAGACGCTTTTGTTGCCAAACAGAATCAACGCTTCATCTCTTTGATGTTGCTCAAGATCGCCGTGCAACGCGGCAGCATGAAAACCTTGTTCGCGCAACGTGGTACAAAGCGCTTGCACATGGATCTTGCGGTTGCAGAAAATGATAGCGCTTTCTGGCTTATAGGTTCCAACAGCCCTGAGTAGGCAGTCTGTTTTTTGTTCGCCTTTTGCAAATACAAATACTTGATCGATTTGTGTGTTGGTTTGTTCTGTTTCAAGTCGAATCTCAACTGGATCCACTTGGATTGCGCGACTTATTCTGATGATTTCTTCAGGATAGGTGGCTGAAAACAACAGTGTTTGACGATCCGTTTCAGTACCATAAAGTATGTGCATGATGTCATCGTAAAAACCCATGTCAAGCATTTTATCGGCTTCGTCAAGCACGAGCGTTTGTACGTTTTCCAGCCGCAGCGTGCCTTTTTCCAGATGTTTTTTGAGCCTTCCCGGCGTGCCGACGATGATATGTGGCTCGTGCTTGAGTGAATTCAGCTGATCGTGCATTGGCTTGCCGCCACAGAGGGTCACTATGCGTGTATTGGCAAGCGTACTGGCGAGGCGGCGAATCTCTGCAGCCACCTGATCTGATAGTTCACGCGTGGGACAGATAACCAATGCCTGCGTTTTCAACATTGATATATTCAGGCGGTTCAGCATGCCAATGGCAAATGCAGCAGTCTTGCCACTCCCTGTTTTAGCTTGAGCTAACACGTCTTTACCACTTAAAATGGCATCTGCCGACAGCGACTGAATGGGTGTCATCAGCACATAGTTAATGGCATTCAATGATTGCAGCAGCTCAGAACGAATGGGCAGGGAGCTGAACTGGGCAGTTTTCTCGGGTGTCATTGAATCGGTTTCAGAGTTTTGACAAGCAATTGAAGATGAAGCAGCCTTGCTGCAGCATCTGAGTATGACAGGACGTTTACTCATTCCAAGAGCAAGTTCATCCAAGGCCGGGTCTTATCATTGAGTGTGTTGTTTTGCGTACGCAGTATGCAATACGCCCGAATATGTCAGGTCTGATTAGCGTGTTTGTGGGTGAGAGAGGATTTTTCCAGAAAACTTGCCCGTAAGTGTTCTGCGGCAACCAGTGCAGGCTGTGATGGTTTTGCGCACATTGCCAGTCCTAACGAATAGTCACCCAGCTTCGGCATGCCGTGCCGCTCATCAAGGCAAATTATTCCCTGAGTACACGCTGATATGGGTATTGGTGCAACGACCAGATCTGCAAGAATAGCTGCACGTTGCCCTGATATGTGCGCACTCATGAACGCAACACGAAAGTTACGGTTGCTCTTCTCGAGACTCTTCAGTCCGGTGTTGCGCCAGGCACAGCCGTCTTCCCAGACCGAGACGGGTAGTGGATCCTTTTCGAAGGCAATGCCGCTCTGGGCGCCAGCCCAGGTGAGGGCCTCCTGATAGATGATCTCAACATTGTCTGGCACAGTGGAGTTCAGGTCGCAGGTAACCACGGCAAGATCCAGGGAATTGTCTTGCACTCTGTCAAGTAACCGGAGTGAGTTTTCGACGATGACATCAACGCTTACGCCGCAGTGGCTATTTGCAAAGCGGCGCAACATATCGGGTAACAGCCGTTCGGCGACATCGTCGGGGGCACCTACGCGAACCACGCCTGCAACTTCAGGTGACAATAATTGCGCCATTATCTCGCGATTTAGCGCCAACATGCGGCGTCCGTGCTGCACAAGCAATTCACCGTCGGGTGTGGCTGTTACAGAGCGTGAATCACGGTGAAACAGCGAGCGCCCGACGATTTCTTCTGTCTTCTTTACTTGCATGGAGACCGCTGATGGCGTACGGAACACTGTGGCCGCAGCTGCTGAGAAGTTGCCGGTATCTGCGATTGCTACCAGTGTTCTCAGGGTGTCGAGTTCCAACAAGGGTATCGGTGATGCGGGAACGATAAACGGCATGGTTGTTACTGAGCCATTGTGAGAAATTCTGATAGATACTATCAGAAGTATTCGTTTGAATGAAAGACATAATTGGCGCAAATTGTCTGCCTGGGGTAGCAAAAGTCCCCTTTTCCGATACAGGAGCGAAGCCATGAATACGACATATTGTGCAAATTGTGAACACAACCCAACCGTGACCTCTTTTGGTTTTGGCAGTCTGGGTTGGTTGAAAAATCAGGTGTCGACTAGAGGAGCAGTGTGGGAGGTGCTTGAAGCTGTCTACTGTCGGTTGCTACAGAGGATCGCCATTCGTAGTCAACAAAAAATCGATCGGCAAGCGTTTGAAACGATGCTGGGGCTGGACGATGCATTGTTGAATGACATCGGCGTGACCCGTGATGCGGTGCGATGGGCTGCCCAGCTGCCATTGAAAGAGGATGCGGCCATTGCGCTAAGACAGGATATGAACAATTCAGCCGGTTGATCTAATCGACAACAGTCAACTCGGACAGCCGCCTAAGGCTCATTGTCATGTTCAGAGTTAGTGAATCATCTGGATACGAGATGATTCACTAACGTTTTTAACTGCCTGTTAAGTCTTTACGCTGGTGCATGTTTGCGGATGGCCTCTGCCAGTTTGGCTGTGTTTATTGGCTTACTTACATAGTCATCCATACCAGCTGCGATACAACGTTCGCGATCACCCTTGATAGCATTGGCAGTTACAGCAATGATGGGCAGGCGTGGAGTTCCCTGTTCAGCTTCCATCTCGCGTAGCCGTCGTGTTGCTTCAAAGCCGTCCATGACCGGCATCTGACAATCCATCAACACCAGATCTATATTGCCTTGAATGACACATCCCAGTGCCTCCTGGCCATTCTCGGCAAGTACTGTGGTGTGCCCAAACCCTCGGAGCAGCTCGTCGATGACCATCTGATTAACAGCATTGTCCTCAACAATAAGCACACACAATGATCTCTCATTCTCACCCAGTGCTGGCGTCGTTGCCCCTGGCGCAAGGGTGGTCTGTTGATAAGCTTGTCGAACAGCGGCGTCAGGTGTGGTGCTACGCGCTGCGGCAACGCGTTCTGCTGCAAGATCGGTGATGGGTGTCGCAACCGCTGGCGACGCAGTAAGCTGAGATCGTCCCATGGTTTCGTTGATGGCATCGAACAGGCGTGAACGACGCAGCGGTTTGGTGATACTGGAGTGGATGTTCAGTTCGGAACGTTCTGCGCTTGTTAGAGCCTGATCAATTGACGTCAGCATGATGATTTGTAACTCATCAAAACGCTTGTCTGCCCGAATAAGACGCGCAAGCTCCTTGCCGTCAACTGCCGGCATCTGGTAGTCGAGCAACGCAAGCGAATAGGGAGCACCGTCATTCGTAGCGCGTTCAAGTTGGCTCAAAGCCGCTTTTGCACCATCCACCGATGTAACGGCAAAGCCTTCAGGTTCCAGTAGACCATCAAGGAGTTCAAGATTGATCGGATGATCATCCACAGCGAGTACTCGCAATTTTTCCTGTGAGCCTGTATCCAGCTGCCTGTTGTCGTCTGTTGCGAGGGCAGGTTCAGCCACCGGAAGCTCCAGATCAATCAGGAATGTGGTTCCGTACCCCGGTTCGCTTTCCACTCGGATGCGCCCGCCCATCAGCTCGACGAGTTGTCGTGTGATGGTCAAGCCAAGGCCGGTACCACCGTGTTTGCGTGTGGTGGAGGTGTCAGCCTGAGCGAATGCTTCAAATAGTCGATCTCGCTCTGCTGGCAAGATGCCCTGGCCACTGTCCTGCACCTCAAAATGCAATTTGGCATCACCTTGATTCTTGTAGGCTGCCTTGCAGCGTAGAGTAACAGTGCCTTCGTCCGTGAATTTAAGCGCATTCCCTACCAGATTAACAAACACCTGACGCAATCGTTCCGGGTCACCGATAACGCGCTCAGGAATATTGGTCGGTACCAGGCTTGCAAGTTCAATCCCTTTGCTGGCTGCCTGAGGCGCGAACATATCAAGGACATCGGCCAGCAATTCCGGCAGTGCGAATGAGGTTTGCTCAAGTTCAAGTTTGCCTGCCTCGATCTTGGAGACATCAAGAATGTCGTTGATTACTGAAAGCAGGGCATCAGCGGAAGTACCGGCAACATGAATGAATCGAGACTGTCGAGCATCGAGCTCTGTGCGTGACAGAAGCTCGAGCATGCCCGTAACACCATTGAGTGGTGTCCGTATCTCGTGGCTCATGTTGGCCAGAAATTCGCTTTTGGCCTGACTGGCAGCCTTTGCTGCATCGCGTTCAATACGCAGTCGATCGTTCGCTTTGCGCTCGCTGATATCAATGATGGACGCAAGTACCGTAGTGGGTGAATCATCTGATCCGAGTATGCGGCGTAGGTCGATCTGTACATGTCCTGTGCGACCATCGATATTTCTGATAAACGACAGCTCAATCTCTCGGGCAACGCCTTTGTCATTCAACAGGCGAATCATCCGCTTTAATTGCAGCTCTTTATCAACACCGTCCAGTTTGGACATCCATTTGCCAGTTCCCGCGATGAGATCGTCCTCGGACTGAAAGCCGAGCAGGGCGATGGCGGCAGGGTTTGCCTTGGTAACGCGACCATTACGTGCAAATTGCAGAATGCCCTCGTGCGCGTTCTCGAAGATAAAACGAAACTCGCTGGCTTCTTCCAATTGCCGATAGGCTTCCTCGCGTGTTTCGATTTCCAGCCGTACACGTTCCAGTACGCGGTTGTATTCAGTGGCAATCTGACCGACTTCGGTGTGGGGTTCAACGGCCACGGGTGAGTTGAAATCTCCTTTGTCACGGTGTGAATGCATCTCGCCGACCAGCTCCACCAAGTCGGTTGATGCGCCGTGTTCAGCGATATTCAAACCAATCAGCTCATCTTCTTCAGAGACGCGAAGAGGAAGAAGCTTGTTTACGCCAAAAATAACAATGTAGCCAACGCCAAAAGCCCATACCGCTACGGTCAATACGCCAGTGGCTTGTATCAGCAGTTGTTCGGGGCGAGATTCAGCTCCGGGAAAGCCTGCCATATCACCCAGCAAAGCCACGAGTAATGTTCCTGTTCCACCAGCAACGGCGTGCGCTGGCCAGGCACCGATAACGTCATCAATCTGCCAGCGCTCCAGTAGTCTGGTGGCCAACCCGCAGGAGGCAGCGCACAGGATACCGACCAGAACGGCGGCGCTTGCTTCATACATGTGACATCCTGCTGTGACGCCCACCAGGCCCGCTATCGTGCCATTCAACGAGGCGGCAATGTCTGGCTTGCGCTCCTTTATCCAGGCCCATGAGAGCAGGGAAAAGCCACCGGCTGCAGCGGCCAGTGATGTGTTGACAAGGATACTGGGAACGTTGGCGTTGAATTCGAGTGCACTGCCGCCATTAAACCCAAACCAGCCAAACCACAACACGAGCACACCCACTGTAGCTGCAGTGTAGCTGCTGCCACGCAACGGTCTGTCATTACCAAAACGTCCGATTCGTGGGCCTACGATTATCACCGCTGCCAATGCCAGCCATCCACCAGTACCGTGTACAACGGAGGATCCGGCAAAGTCGATGAAACCGAGTTCGGCCAGCCATCCCGGCGTGCCGTTGCCGAGTACACCACCCCACGCCCAGTGGCCCATGATCGGGTAAAACACAGCCGCCACTAGAGCGCTGATAATCAGATACCCGGCCAGTCGAGTCCTCTCAGCCAGCGCACCGCCGACAATGGTGGCGGCGGCGCTGCAGAAAACGAGCTGAAACAGGAAAAAAGCGGTAGCTCCTTCTGAATGGCTTTTCAGGAACATGTCCATCCCGAAAAGACCACTGCTGTGACCTGCACCGTACATGAGACCGAAACCGACCGTCCAGAAAACGAGCCCTGCAACAACAAAATCCATCAGATTCTTGAAGGCGACATTGATGCTGTTCTTCTGTCTTACCAAACCTGCTTCGAGCATGCAAAAGCCGATTTGCATAGTCATTACCAGATAGGCGCTCAGTAGGATCCAGCTGGTATTAAAAGTTGCTGATTCGATCAAAGGTGGTGCTCCGGCGATAATGGCCTTTGGAGAAGGCCTTGAGGTCTTTGCGCTGAGAGTTGGAGTACTGGCTCACAAAACAGTTATCAGGCGGTCGTATCACTGCGCAATAATATCAAGTAGGCACGGTTAAATCGCGTAAACAGGTCGACGAAATTGCTAGGTAGACTCTGCAATTTTACCTATTTGATGGCCAGTTCCTGGTTGATCAGTTGGTGGTCACCAAATGACGTGAACAATATGTCAGATACTTACTAAACCCTGGCGTCGCATAAAATTCCGGCCCAGAACCGCTACGCTGCTGCTATAGCAGCACCTAAGGACCTGTGGCGGCACCGGCTGTGCTCATTTTTCCTGGATCTCACCTCGAGTGACTAGTGGCCCGACTCAACCCGGTAAAAATTCCGTGCAGCCCTTATACACCGCTCTATGAGCTTCTGGGCTCGAAATTTTGTGCAACACCAGAATAAACGATCTTTGTTGAGCCAAGCATGCAATTCGAACAATTTTCTTGACAATATGGCCGTGCGGGTTCGCAGCGCAAACTGGACTTCCAAATTGAGTATTTTTTTCGGTTGAATTCGCTGACTGGCAGTGCCCATCAGTGATCCGGTTGCCAGTTCAAGCGTTGGTGAGTCAAGGCTGTCTAGGTAAGGCTGGCCATTGAAAGCCGCCGATTCTGGCTTCGTGTTGTTCGGCCAGCTGCAGCAGCAGATCCTCACTACCCAGATCGCCAACCAGTTGTACTCCGACAGGTAAGCCGTTAGGCGCAGGTTGCACCGGCAGAGATATTGCGGGATGACCAGTAGCGTTTACCCATCCACTGTAAATGGCATGTCCTCTGGGTCCCACCTCAGCCCCGTCAATGATATGTGGAAACGGCTCCGCGGCATCCCATGGCATGGCAGCTGCCGCGGGTGACACTACAATGTCCCAATCGGCAAACAGAAGGCTAGCTTGTATCCTCAGGAATTTTACAGTCTCTAGTATTTGCCAGAGCTGATCGACAGTGACGTGTCTTCCTCGTTCGGCCATTTGCCGATACCGGGTGGATGCGCTTCTATCCAACGCTTTATCCGTATTGAAAAGTTGCGCCATACCCACTTCGGCAACGGTGTGCCAGTGACTCATCATACTGGCGAGATCGAGGGGTAGTTCGCCTTGCGCAACGTGATAGTTGTTATTGCTGAGTTGGTCGACATAATCTCTGGCTCTGTGTTGCAGTACGGAGTCGCACGGCTCATTGTTGACGGTAGGAACGTAGAGGATGCGCAATGGCTGACCTGTACGGGCTTTTGTAACTCTACGAGACATGGGGTCCAGTCGGCTGGCACCGTTCAGTATGGAATCCATCAAACGCGCATCGCGCACAGTGCGGGTCATCGGGCCAACCACTTCGAAATCCAGTAACACCTGAGGAAGGCCATTGGCTCTAGGGTAGCGACCTAGCCCGGGTTTCAAACCAATCAGTCCGCAATAGGCGGCTGGTCTTCGAATAGAGCCACCGCCATCAGTGCCGATACCAAGTGCTGCCTGGCCTGAAGCGACTGCGGCGGCTACAGCGCCGCTTGAACCACCCGGTGTCAGTAGTGGGTTGTAGGGATTGCCGGTGGTACCGAATAAAGTATTTGCTGTGTAGCCCTCCACAGCGAATTCGGGAGTGTTCGCCTTGCCAAGAATTAGTGCGCCTGCTTTGCGCAAGCGCTCCACAGGGAGTTCATCCCTATCCACTGTACGCGTTGCCAGTTCAGCGTTGCCCCAGCTTGCTGGCATACCTTTGACTGCCATATTGTCTTTGATAACTATAGGCACCCCATCCAATGCACCAATTGGTGCGTTGCTTTCCCAGCGTTGTTCACTTGCTATGGCGTCAGCCATTAATCTATTGTTCTGACAGGAATACGCGTTGATATGCGGTTGAAGACTATCGATTCTGCTGAGTGTCTGTGTCAGTACATCACGGGGAGACAAGCTGGAGGTGCTAAACGCTTCGATCAGACCAACCGCATCGTATTTCCAAAGCTCTGTCATGATCAGGGTTGTTCAATATGGACTGTAGAGGAATGGCACATGACTGAATGTGGCTACAACCCAGTCTGCTCGGGGTAATACGTCGCAGCAAGAGATGTTGTCTTGCTTATTATTTACTATGCTGATTAGCTAATGTTCTGGTACGTAGCTTCTTGAGACGCGAGTCAGCCATAAACGGAGGGGTTGTATAGATAAAGTCAAGCTGGCAGGTTTAAATTGCGGTAGTGATCATTGATGGCGCTTGCAGTTCCTATCCAGACACGTTCGTCAGAATGCTCTGTGATGTGTAGAAGAGCTTGCTCCAGCGATTTGAGCCGATGAGGATATCCCATGATGTACGGATGAAGTGCAATACCCATAACCAAAGGATGACGATCGGATTCTTCCAGCATCACATCAAACGAATCAGTGATGATGTCGCGAAACGCAGGCGACTCCAGTTTTCTTCCGACAATTTGCGGAATATCGTTTAATTCTTGCGGATAGGGAACCGATAGAATTTGACCATTGCGCGTTTTCAGCCAAGTGGGCTGATCGTCATGACTCCAGTCCAGCACGTATTCATAGCCTGCTTCTTCAAGTAAATCGGGTGTGTGGTAGTTCTCTGCAATCCATGGTCCGAGCCAGCCTTTGGGGTGCTTGCCTTCACGATTTCGTAGTGTATCGGTAGCATCATTGATCAATGCTCGCTCATCTGCTTCATCAAGAGTATCCTGGCGTTCTGCATTGGTTCTGCCGTGAGCGATAATATCATCTCCGCGTTTGCGAAAAGCATCAATAACACCGGGTGCGTCTTCGTACATCAAGCTGTTGCAAAGTACAGTGCATGGATAGTTTACGCGATCGAACAGCTCCAGCATGCGCCAGACGCCAACTCGATTTCCATAGTCCCGCCAGCCGTGATTCAGCACATCGGGTGTGCCTCCTGGGCAAAGTTGAGCTCCAAGGCCTGATCCGAAAGAAAAGCATTCAAGATTGACTCCCAGGTATACTGCAAGGCGGGCACCGTCAGGCCAACTAAAATCGGGTCGATCACAGATATTTGAATGAGGATAACGGTTGTGATGAAGTGTATCGGTTAGCATCGATGATTGTTGCTTTGATTGTTGCTTTGATTGTTGCTTTG
>CAYGSW010000103.1:12727-19219 GCA_964352535.1 uncultured Granulosicoccaceae bacterium
TGATTGTTGCTTTGATTGTTGCTTTGATTGTTGCTTTGTAACGTGAACTGAAGCCTGACAGCACTGATGCCAGAAAACTCTGCTCTGTCGTTTTTTACTTTGTAAACAGTTAAATGAGTTTTGTGGCAGTATCTGATGTGACTAATCGTGTACAGCAGTTTTGGGCATGACTACAGGGCCAGATTGTTCTTTGTCAGAAGTCGTTCAGCACTGTCGTTCCACACGTCCATCGTCACGATCTTACCGTCTCTGATTAAAAATCGATCAATATACCGGTTGCCCTCAAACGCCTCACCATCCGGCCATTCACCGTACAAAGTGCCAAGGCTGTAGACCACGATGCCTTCATTGGTATGACACTCGTCAAAGCGGCCCAATTGCTTTTTTACCCATTTATAACGGTGCTTGTTGATTGAGGTTGGTCCGCTGGGATGATCAAAAACACGTCCACCCGTGAAGGTAATAACAACTTTCTTGTCGACATAGGTGGCAGCCTTGTCAGGGTCCGGCTTCATGGAAGCTTCGAGATAGAGTCGAACTATTTCAGCTTCTTGGGAAAGCATTGCCAGTGCACTTTTTTGATCAGACATAAATAGAGCTTCCAGTGATAACCGTTGTTACATAGTATCGGTTTATGAATAGATTGAGTGCCGTTGTGTTATTGCACTTATATCGTGCGTCTTCCTGTTTTCGTGCACGATATGCGAACTTGTTGTCATGTCAAGAAACAGCGTGTTTACACTAAGTCGTTGATTGGGTAGATAAAGTGGCATTGGTACAGCAATTGCGCCAGACTGTTTCAACAGAAAGCTTACAGGGAGTCTTTTCATGCTGTACCGCCTATCACGAAATACATGCTCATCCAGAGTCTTCAAGCTGGCAGCGATTGCTGTTCTATGTTTCGCAACATCCAGTGTGCTGGCCCAGGACACACTCAAGATTGGGTTGGTAGCTGCACTGAGTGGTCAGTCTGCAAAGTCAGGTGAGGCGATCACACGTGGATTGACCATAGCTATTAATCAGATCAATGCTACTGGCGGGGTGCTTGGCAAGCCTGTTGAGTTGATCAGTCGAGATGATGAGAGTAATCCTGGAAAGGGTCTTACAGCAGCTCGTGAGCTTGTTCAGCGTGAAGGTGTAGCGGCATTGATTGGCGGTCTTGATACCCCCGTGTCGTTTGCCATCGTGCCTTTTGTCAATCAGATGAAGGTGCCTTTTGTTGGTCCCTGGGCGGCAGGCACGGGCATTACCGTCAATGGTGCAGAAGAGAACTACGTGTTCCGCGTGTCCGCGGTGGATGAGTATGTTGACGAAGCAATAACCGAGTACCTTGTGACTCGCTATGGTGCAAAGAAGCCAGGCATGATTCTGATCAATAATCCTTGGGGAGAGTCGAATGAGCGTGGACTGACAAAGGCGCTTGCGAAGCGCAACATGGAACATGCAGGAATCGAAAAATTTGAATCAACAGATATCGATGTCACCCCGCAATTAACTCGTCTCAAGAATGCCGGGGCCGATTCACTGTTTCTGGTTGCGAACGTGGCTCCATCAGCACAGGTTGTAAAGTCCCTGGATCGTATGGGCTGGGATGTACCTATAGCCTCTCATTGGGGGCCAGCTGGCGGGCGCTTTACCGAACTAGCAGGCTCTAGTGGGGAGAAGGTTCATTTCATCCAGACCTACAGTTTTACGGGAGAGATGAATGATAAAGGCAAAGAGGTGTTTGCAGCCTTGCAGGAGACATTTCCTGAAATCGAATCCGTTGCCGATGTGACACCGGCTGTGGGTATTGCGAATGCCTATGATGCGATGTTGTTATTGAGTGCGGCGATAGAGAAGGCGGGTTCAACAGAAGGTCCAGCTATCCGGCAAGCGATGTACGACATCGAAAATATCGAAGGCTTGATAAAGACATATACCAATCCTTTCACGCCGGAAAACCAGGATGCCCTTGGACCGGAGGATTACATTTTTACTAATTTTGTTGATGGCGAAATCGTGCCACTAGACTACTAAGATACCCCATGACGCTTTTTATCATGGCCATTGTGACCGGAGTAGCACTCGGTAGCATCTATGGCTTGATAGCACTGGGTTTTCAGCTGACCTACTCGGTATCTGGAACTGTCAACTTTGCCCAGGGTAGTGTCGTGATGTTGGGTGCTGTCAGTGGGTACATGATCTTTCAAAGCACCGGTCAACTACACTGGATCGCTTTTCCTGCGGCCATTTTGTTGTGCGGGCTGTTCGGTGCATTAGTGGAGAGATTTCTGGTCAGGCCGTTTGCCCTGCGAGGCAACGAAGGATGGCTCATGGCAACGGTGGCCGGTGGAATTCTACTGGATAACACTGCTCTGTTCACATTCGGCAACGAGCCGCGCACCTATCCCTCACCGCTTGTCAGCGACACCGTGAAAGTGCTTGGTGTAGGACTGTATCCATTGCAATTGCTGATACCGTTGATCACACTGGTAATTGCAATGTCGTTACATGTTTTGTTCAGATGCACCAAGCAAGGCATTGCGCTACTGGCAGTTGTGCAGAATCCCCAGGCTGCTGCATTGATGGGCATCAACACAAGCTGGATGATCAGCGTGTCCTTTATCATGTCCGGCATGCTTGCCGGGTTGGCAGGTCTTTTGATAGCACCTCTGGCTTCGGTACATTCTGAAATGGGTATGCTGTTTGGGCTGAAAGCATTTGCAGTGGCAATTCTTGGGGGCATGACATCGGCGTCCGGAATTTTGCTGGCAGGCCTTATCTATGGAATGGTGGAAGCATTGATTACCACCTACTTCGGCTCATCGTTCACCGCCATTGCTGTGTTCGGATCGCTTATTCTGATTCTGATGATCAAGCCTAGTGGTTTGTTTGGCCAACCCACTATACATAAGGTCTGATCAATGAAGCATCAGGTGCCTTCCATGCCGTGGTTGTCTTTAACGGTGGTGCTTTGCATCGGGCTGATACTTGCGTTATCAGTTACTGCACTTGTCAGTAACGGGTACACCCACTTCGTTATAACGCTTGTGGCTATTGCAACCATTGTCGGCGTCGGCCTGAACATCCTTTACGGATTGACCGGATTGATCTCGTTTGGCCACATTGCGTTTTACGCCATTGGTTCATACAGCTGTGCCTTGTTGATGCTCAGCGGCGCACATTTTTTCATTGCCATGTTTTGCTCGGCTGTAATCACAGGGCTAGTCGGTTTGATGTTTGCTGTGCCAGCTATTCGAGTCAAGGGTGCGTTTCTGGCGATGGTGACCATTGCGTTTGCATTCGTTGTTGAGCACACACTGGTGGAGTGGCGCTCCTTGACCGGTGGGCAAAACGGCTTATCCGGTTTTCCGCTAATCAGTGTGGGGTCATATGTGTTCTCTGAACTCGATCTGGCATTGTTTGCGATCGCTACAGCGTTCATGTGTTTGCTGGGCTACCACCAGTTGGACAGAAGCGGGTGGGGGCTGGCAATGAAAGGAATACGCGACGCCGAGATTGCATCGGAGTCATTGGGCTATCACCCGGCTTATATCAAGACTATTTCGTTTGGCTTTTCAGCAGTGTTGGCAGGCCTTGCCGGCGCTATCTATACACCTCTGATTATGTTTATTGCCCCGAGCAATTTCCCATTTTCAGAATCCATACTTTTTTTGTTCTCTGTCATTCTGGGTGGTGTTGCTACAACGCTTGGACCGCTGTTTGGCGCGGCTATTACGGTGTTGCTACCCGAGTTGCTAGCGGGGCTTGCACAGTATCGCTTGTTATTTTTCGGAGGGCTGATACTAGCGGTTCTGTTAGTTGCTCCCAGTGGGTTGACCGGCCTTCTATGTCGATGGATACCCGAAAAACGCCGAACGTTTGCCTCAACTGACCCTGCGGTGGCTATCGGTTGGCTTGAGAACACTGTAAAGGTACAGGCATTGGTTGCCAGCCATCTCAGTATTTCCTTTGGTGGAGTAAAGGCGGTGAAGGACGTCGGTTTTACCGCCGAGCCGTACAAAATACTGAGTATCATTGGCCCCAATGGCGCTGGCAAGACTACCGTGCTTAACATAGTCAGTAGTTTCTATAAACCTGGTGGTGGGTCAGTTGTTGTAGGTCAATCAGAGCTTTCTACACAGCCTGCATTCAAGGCCAGTCGCTCCGGTATTTCCAGAACGTATCAGACCACGCGTCTGTACGAGAAAATGAGTGTGCTGGAGAATGTCCTGTCCGGATTGCAGAAAGGTCGTCTTGGAAAACCCTTCACGAAAATCGAATCTGCGCACAACAACGCATTGGCTATAGGTCTGCTGCGTTTTGCTGGCTACTCGGGTGAACCCGATGTGTTGGCGGGCAACTTACCGCACGTGGATAGGCGTTTCGTCGAAATTGCTCGAGCGCTGGCTACTGCGCCCAGCGTCATCCTGCTGGACGAGCCAGCTGCAGGACTTATGCGTGCGGATAAAGACTTGTTGTCGCTTACTATTCAGAAAATTGCAGCAGCGGGAATTGCCGTTGTTCTCGTTGAGCATGACATGACGCTGGTTATGAACATCTCAGATACCGTACTGGTGCTTGATGGTGGTGAGCCAATCGCATTTGGCAAACCAGACGAGGTGCGACAGAATGCGAGGGTGATTGCGGCGTATCTGGGTAACGATGGTTTTGAACCTCCCAGACGCACATCAGCGTTTGATTGCCCTGCAAAGCCCTTGCTTTCCACGATTAAGCTCACCGCGGCATACGGTGCAGCGCCTGTACTTAAGGAGGTATCGCTTCAGGTCGCACGGGGCGAGCTTGTTGCTATTCTGGGCGCCAATGGTGCAGGCAAGTCTACGTTGATGTCCGTTCTGTCTGGTGTGATGTCTCCGGAATCTGGTCAGATTCTGCTTGACGACGAAGAGGTTCAGTGTTTTGCACCTCATGAGATTGTCAGTAGAGGGTTGGTGCTGGTCCCGGAAGGACGTCAGGTCTTTCCTGAGCTTACTGTGTTGCAGAACATACGACTTGGCGCTTATAAACGAACCGATGCGGTTGATGAATCTGAAGTGTCGCAGCTGATAGAGCGTTTTCCTCGGCTTGAAAATCGAATGAACAGTCAGGCTGGATTACTCAGTGGGGGTGAGCAGCAGATGTTGGCGATTGCTCGAGGATTGATGGGAAAACCTGAAATTTTATTATTGGACGAGCCTTCGCTGGGTCTGGCACCTGCCATGATCAGCGAGCTTTTTCTGACACTGGCGCAATTACGCGATGAAGGAGTCACTATTCTACTGGTTGATCAGATGGCTAATATGGCGTTGGATGTGGCTGATAGAGCCTATGTGTTGGAGCAGGGCCAAATAGTGGCAGATGGTACCAGTCAGGAAATCAGAAGTGATGGAGTCCTGGCTGAGGCCTACCTCGGTTCTGCTGGGGTCAGCGCTAGTAAGGGCGCTGATGACGGTGCGTCGGTTGTTCGATTGCAAGTGTCCTGAGAGCTTACGATGTGGCTCAGCATTTGGAAGAGGGTTAACACTTCCATTCGTGAGAAGTAACCTTCAAGGCCTTCAATCGAATGCTTTATCACTATCCGAACAGAGCGCCAAGGTACAGCTGTTGTTTGGATCAAGCGACGGTTGTATGTCAATAAATGGTCACACTTGCGCTAATCGTAAGTATTGTCGACTAGCATCGGCGTTCACACGTGGGCTTCAAGGCTGCTAATATGATGATGGCTTGCAGATATTCCGCGAAGCTTCCGTCTTTGCCGGCCATCTGTAAACCAAGTTGAAATATCTATGTGTTTTGAGCAGTTTAAAGCCTTGTAAGGATGTACCCGAAGGCTTTTCAATGATATCTACCCTTAATTTCCTACTAATAGTAATAGACAAACAGGTACCTGTTCATGAAGAAAATACTGTCTTCGGCTGCGTTACTGGGCGCTTCAACTTTTGTCATGGCCGAAGCGCCGGGTGGTCCTAACTGTGGTTGGGGTAACCTCTTGCTTCAAGGTCAATCGGGCCTGATACCTCACTTTGGCGCTAGTACCACTAATGGTACGTCCGGCAACGCTACCTTTGGTATGACGTTTGGCACCAACGGATGCAGCGTCGATGGCACACTGACGTACGGTGGTGACAGTCTTGTCTGGTTTGATAAGGTTCTGGATGAATACTCTACCGATGTTGCCATGGGTGAGGGTGAAACTCTCAATGCAGTGGCGGTGATGGTAGGTGTCGAGCCACAGGATCGATCGCATTTCAACCAACTCATGCATGAGAACTTCACCAGTCTATTCCCGAGCGCTGAGGTCAGCAGTCAGGACGTGCTGGATTCCATGCTGGCAATCATGGCTAATGATGCAACGCTGGAAAAGTATGTTGGTTAATCGCAGGTTTCGCGACCGATTGACTGCTATTACTGCTAGGAGGCTGTCCGAGAATAAGCTGATCGAGCGAAAGCGCGATATTTTGGCGGGGCTGCCTCCAGCCAGCTTTCCACGTAACAACGGCGAATAGAACA
>CAYGSW010000104.1:0-19208 GCA_964352535.1 uncultured Granulosicoccaceae bacterium
GGACTACTAGTGGCCCATCAACGGTTACTGTAGTATTTCCACTATGGGCATGGGGTATATACACGACAAAATAGTAGAGACTCTTTTGACCGAGTCTCCCAAGCCCGCGTGTGCCTATCTTTTCGGTAGCCGTGGTCGAGGGGATTCACGCCCTGACAGCGATGTCGATATTGCGGTGCTCTACGCGGTCGATCCACCGCGAACGCTCTCAGGCATGGGCTTCGAGCTTCAGGGCAAACTGGAGCATGCACTACAGCTGCCTGTTGATTTAATCGTGCTGAATCGTGCGCGTCCAGAGCTGATTCACAACATTTTGAAAGATGGTCAGCTGCTGTATGACGATGAGCACTCTACCCGGGTTGCTTTTGAGGTCAAGGCACGGCGCGAGTACTTCGACGTCTTGCCCTACCTTCGCGAATACCGCGAGAACACGGGGAAGAAAACCGCATGACAAACGCTGAACTTGTGGTTCGCAAACTCGCATTCATCGAATCCTGTATTAGTGAACTTAGAAGACTCGCGCAACCAGAAAAATTGCGCACTGATATCAAAGAAGAGCGATACGTCACGCATACTCTACAAATCGCTATTCAGGCAGCATTGGATAGCGCTTCGCATATTGTCTCTTCTGAAAGACTTGGTGAGCCAACAACTAACAGAGCGCTATTCATATTATACCCCGGCATGTTACACGCGAGTTTGAAGATTACCTGGCGTGCGGTCGGCTTGAAAACGGTTTTCTACGCGTGCGCTGCCAGAGCTGCAGCCACGAGCATCTCGCCTGGGCGGCCCCGTGGTTTCAGTTGCAAACGACGTGGCTTTTGTGGGGCCGCCTTCGGTCCAGCTGTGGTGCCAGACGCATGGTGGAGACAGCCGCGAATCTGGTAGATCATGTTCTACCGCATAGACCTGTGCGTCAATGGGTATTGAGTTTCCCGTATCCGCTACTTTTTTTGTTGGCTAGCCCCCACAGGAGTCACGGATGGTCAACGGATACTGCACAAGTAAGAGGCGGGTAGGTGCGCCCGGCCAGGGCAATCGTTGCACGCTAGAGATTGATCAGGTGCCAGATGTGTGATGGAGTAGATTGGTCGGGTGCCAGTGGGTGCTTCAAACAGTCTGTGGGCAAGTCATTGCAGCCGATTCACTGATGAAAATAGCCTGGTTAAGCGAATTTTTGTGTGGCGGCTTGATGGTGGTGGCTGGTTTATACTTACTATAGTGCGCAAGTAGCCTCGTATGCATTGCTGTCCATGATGTTTGCTCAGGTGTGCAATTTACAGCCCTGGCGAGTTTGTTCACACGCTGGGTGATGCACATTTTTACAGCAATCATTTTGATCAGGTTAAGACGCTGTTGGCGCGTACGCCCAAGACGCTACGGGTGATGAAGATCAACCCTATCGCAATGCGCTGAGTCATCATAATTCTCTTTTAACAGCAGCTTCATGAGATTGCTGTATTCATCTGAAAAGTGATGTTAATCTGTTCAGGCGTGCCAAGCTCTTCGATGGCTGTAAAACACTGCGGATATTATAAATGAGCTGGAAATCCTTACTGCCAAAAAAGGTACGGTTGATCAATTAAGCTTCGAGCAATGCCGTGCTTTTAGTGATTACTACAAAGTCCTGACAAAAAAAGTGGGAGGGCCTGTTGGCTATCGAATTTTCTACCGCTATAACCTCCATCTTTTAATGTACGGGATGTGTTGTATTCAGGAGAGCAGGTATCCTGCGTTGAACCGCTGTTACGACGAGTTGTCGGGCTATTTTCTAACCGATATTTTCGATAATGAGTGGATGGTGTATTCGTGGATTTTTTGTGATTTTCCAGTTGAGAAAAATAGCAAGCGAACCGTTCTTGATTATTTTTATGAATTTCTCACGTCTCAAGAGGAGACGATGCCAAAATCTGATCTTGCTCACCTCGACGCTTTCTATCAGGCAATGAGCAGTGGCCGGTTGGGCCTTTATGAAGAGATTTTATCGACGAAAAAAGTAACAAAATTTCGGGAGATGTTCACCGGCAAAGTGATCAGTACAGTTCGCAGCGTACCTGACTATGAAAGTGGTGAGCTATTTGTCGGCAGAATTGTGTCTTATCTCGGCAATTCGTTTCTGACGCATGATCCAAGGTGTTTTCCACCATCGGCGAAACAAGCTGTGGAGCAAATGTACAAGGATAAGTTTTTTTATATCTCAGAGACGATGGATGATGCGGTTGATTATGATGCTTTCATGCATCTAGCTGGGCCATACACGATGTCGGTAACCAATAGCGATGTTCAAGTGCCAGTGCTCTCGCCGGATCATTATAAAGTTTACTATCGTTAACTTAGATAAATTTAGCAAGTCCAATGCGAGACCTCTATGCCAGCGTCTCGTGTAAATACCGCCACATCCAAACCGCTTCGCGAGTCGGTCCGTGTAGAAGTTGGCACTCCGATGTTCCTGTTGATGTGGGTCTGGAAGAAATAGATGCCACTGTGGCAGCAGAACGCCACCGACGCTGAATTGCGTTCACAACGCTCAATTTCCAGTTCGAGTATAAAAACACTCGGAATTCGCTAAACTGTCGCGTCGATCTTGCAAGGCAGGCATCTGGCAACGAGCCAAGCACGCCGGTAATCGCTGGTCTACTTTCACCACGCTTTAGTAACGGGAATGTTTGAGTGAAAAGTCTTTGAGTGATGTATCCATACAGGCTGCTGGAAGGCGTCGTGAAATTCTGTCGGGTGCCTTAGCGGCGTAACCCATACTGCCGGCCGTGGCCCCTTTTGGCATGCTGTTTGGTGCGCTGGCCATTGCCGAAGGGTTTACGCCGTTTCAAACCATGCTGGCTACGGTCACGATCTTTGCCGGGGCCAGTCAGTACCTGATGCTTGAGATGCTAGCCCAGCACGTTGGTGCGGTCGCCATCGTGCTGGCGGTATTGGCTGTGAATTTCCGCCACATCCTGTACTCGGCGGCACTGGGTCGGCGCATGGGAAGTTTCACTGCTTGGCAGAAGGCTGTGGCGTTTGCACTCATGGTGGATCCGGCGTTTGCCGCTGCGGAACAGCGTGCCAGAAGTGGCGGGCTCAAAGCAGCATGGTATTTCGGTTATGCAGGGCTGGTTTACGTTCTGTGGCTGGTCGCCAATATCACGGGTTTCATCTTTGGCGGTCTGATAGAGGAGCCATCACGCTTCGGGCTGGATTTCATTCTACCTTTGTACTTTCTGGGTATCGTCACGGGGTTCCGGCGTAGCACAGGCTTCTTGCCGGTGGTGGGTGCATCGATTGCCGGTTTGCTACTGATACATGCCACCATCGGTGCGCCGTACCACATCTTCGGTGGTGCCCTGTTTGGTCTGGCATTGGCAGCGTTCCGATCAACAGCCCCGGATGCACAAGAGCTGCGACGATGAACATGCCAGGCGAGATAAACCTTGTTTCTTTGATTGTTGCTTGCACTGTGGTGACGTATCTGGCGCGCGTTGGCGGACATTTGTTGTTGGCGCGCTTCACACCGTTGCCGCACCGTGTTGAAGCTGCGCTTGAGGCGGTGCCGATAGCTATCATTAGCGCTTTGATAGCGCCCGCATTTCTGCTGGGCGGAACTGACGAAGCACTGGCAGGTGTCGTGGCGGTCGTGGCCGGGCTCAGACTGTCAGGGACGTGGATTCTGCTGTTGGGTGTGTTGGCGCTTGTTGGGCTTCGTCAGCTCGGGCTTTGACACAGCAGAGATGTCCAACACTTTGCGTCGGCGAACCAGGAAAAGGCTGACCGCAGCAGCGAGTCGGCGCTGTCGCTCCAGATTGCCGTGTCGTTCGATCGGTGTGCGATAGTGACGGTTGAATCGCTGCGCATCGCCAAGCACGTGGGGCATCAGAAAGCCGAACTGCGACCAAAGCTCTCGCAGATGATTCTCCAGTGGGGTGCCAAGAAGGTATAGCCTGCGCTCGATCGCTTAAATACCCAGATATTTGCTCTTGTGATGTCTTGCTGAGCACGTGTCTGTGCATCGGCACATGTGAATGAGTCATGGCACGAAGCCAGAGGGTTTTGTCGAGTGGGTATTTGATGTTCGGGTGACGCGGCTGCCATTTGATTGTAGCCTTGAATGACGATTGGCGCATAGAATTTCTATAAACCAATATCTAAGCTGTTTCCTTCTCCAAGATGTACAAATTTTGAATGTAATGTTAGTTTTCAGCTGAAAATGCAGTGACCACTAGGAAAATTCCGGATTGGCGCATAGAAATACTATAAACCGTTTTTTTGGTTTATAGTGCTTCTATGAACCAGTATGTTGCCTGCAGCGAAGCTCTATGACCATACGGAGTGAACACAAGCCTTCCGATAAGGAGATTATTGATGTAATAGCTCGGTCAGCAGCGGGCGTAGCTGTGGCCGATCTTGAATCCGCGTTCCATGGTCGTATTAGCCGTCGAGCGCTACAGCGTCGACTGGCATCCCTGGTACAAAGTGAGCAACTGAGCCAAAGTGGCAGTCGACGTTGGACTCGCTATGTCGTTACCGGCGAATCGGGAAATGCACCAAACCATGCAGACGAGCAACTGTCGTTCTCTGTTGAAAGCAATAGTTTGCTCCAGCAACTGGAAAAACCATTAACAGAGCGACCAGAAACCCGTTATCGATCTGCATACCTGCGTAGCTACGTTCCAGGCAAAACAATGTGGTTGTCCAATTTAGAGCGCAAACATCTGTTGGAACAAGGCACTGTAATCGAGACGGTAGAACCAGCTGGAACTTATGCGCGTCGCATCGCCGATCGCTTATTGATTGACCTTTCGTGGAATTCGAGTCGACTCGAGGGAAACACTTACTCGCTCTTGGATACACGAAGATTGTTCGCAATTGATGTTGAGGCGCAAGGGCATGATCCCAGTGAGGCGCGCATGATCCGTAACCATCGTGCTGCAATAGAATTTTTAATCGAGAATATCACTGAGATTGGCTTCAATCGCTTGACTATCTTCAATCTGCACGCGTTGCTCGCCAACGAGTTGTTGCCTGATCCTCTATCTCCAGGTCGGTTGCGCCGGATTGCAGTTGGCATTGGCGGTTCTACTTATCGACCCAGTGATTCGCCGCAAGTTGTGGAAACTGATTTTGATGAGTTGATGGTTAGGCTCGGTTCGATTGAGAATCCGTTCGAACAATCATTGGTCGCTATGGCTCACTTGCCATACCTGCAGCCGTTCGATGATGTGAATAAACGCGTTTCACGGCTTGCCGCTAATTTGCCTATGATTCGTGAGAATTTGATACCGGTGTCGTTCATAGGAGTTCCACGCGATCTCTATACCAAGGCTTTGTTGACTGTTTATGAACTGGAAGACCACCGTGTGCTAAAAGAGCTGTATATCTACGCCTATGAGCGCTCGGTCGAACACTATGCAGAGGTACGGCAGACGTTAGGCGAGCCTGACCCATTCCGTATGCGCTACATCGACCGTATTGTCGGGCTTATTGGAGATGTGGTGCGCGAGGGCGCGACACTGCGTGACGCCGTTTCTCGCTCAGATGGATGGGCGCGCGAGTATGCAACTGAGTCAGATCGCGAACGCTTTCGCGAGATGATCGAATTAGAGTTATTAGGTCTGAACGAAGGTAACTTCGCGCGATTCGGATTGCGTCCCTCAGAGTTCCTTCGATGGCAGAAAATAGCGGCAGCTGACTGAAATACCGTATAACTTTTCTTACTTCTGTGGTGATTGTTCATCGTAGCGAATTAACCCCAACCATCGTTAGCCGGAAAACCGTTTAGCATCGCATCGCATGCGTTGTTTACGATGATGATTGCCCTGGTGTGTGATCTTGAGCTTGGTGAGTTTGTGCATTCGCTGAGTGATGCGAATATCTACCGCAATCATTTTGAGCAGGTGGCTACGCAGTTGGCGCGTACGCGCGAAAGCGCTACCGGTGATGCAGATCAATCCTTCAGTGAAAGAAATGTTTGTGTTCACTTTCGATGACTTCACGCAGGAAGGGCGTTGCGCAACAAGGTCATCTTTGCCAGGTATATTATCGGCAAGTAAGGGCGACCCGAATGTGCTCTTTATACCGGCTACGTTAACCAGATCTTTAAGCGCTATGGGAATGCCGTGTAACGAGCCTGAAACGGGCGTTTTGTCCGCTCTTTCGGCTTGGCTGAGTAGTAATGATTCGTCGTGTAGCGAGACAATTGCATTGATGGTGCGGTTGTGATGGTTGATGGTATTCAACGTATCGCGCATCAATTGTTCGAAACTGTATTCCCCCGATGCTATCGAAGTATGGATGGACACTGGTGAGCTGCATGTCTGTTGGATTTGTCATCAGCGTATCCCTTAGGCGGTAACGTAGACGGGTTTGGTAAGCCTCGCTGCCTTAATTCTAAACGGGTCAGTAGTGATTCCCGGCCTTAACGGATTAAGAGATGCCTGGCTCAGGAGTTTTGCGTGCTTAATCTTGCATACGCGATGAGCTTGGCGATATGTCGTAAAGCTTCCCGCACCTCAGGAAAGTCTCCCCATATCGGCCAGACTTGCCACAAATCCTGCTGGACAATCAGCGTCACGTTGCCTCCAGACGTTCTCACGGTCTTCTCGAGACGGATAGCATCATCAAGAAGAATTTCACTGTCGTCTGCAAATATCAACACGGGTGGCAGATCGCCAACGATATAAATCCGGTGGGGTTAACAGCAGGATATTCCCCAGTAAAATAATACCCACACCTGCCACGGCCGTGATAGACCATCGGTATCCTTCAAAGACAGAAGATAGTGCTAGTGTGGACCGAAGGCATAACCGCGCATCGTGCTCTGGTCAAAACCGGAGGCCACGCCAATCTCCAGCAAGTTGGCCAGCGTATCGATAAGCCCGCCCGGCTGTTCGGTATCGGTGCTCAGCTGCGTGCGCACACTCTCACCCGCATAACGCGCAAGCATACTCTGACCAATCGACATCGGACCTTGCGTCAGCTTGTCGCTATTGCCGTTTGCCTGTACAACAATCTGGGCCACATCGCCGAGGATCTGCGCGCGGAACGATTCCTGGCCACCGAAGTGCTCCACCACATCGGCTGATATGCCATTGCCCAGGGCGTTCATGAACTGGTCTGACTGTACGTAGGTGGACAGCGCATTGCCGCCGCCATCAATAACCGCTTCACCAGCACCGACAAATAACTCGGCATAGTGTCCGGCGCTCTCGGGGCCAAAGACATCGGTCAACTTTGATTCGACTGCACCCGAAGCGTACGCGCGGATGTAGGATCCGATTAAAGCGTCGATGTTGGGGATCTCGACCCCGTTGACAACAGCCTCTTCAAGGATCTTGCCGCCCAGATCAGCCACGAACTCCGGCGCCATGCTCTTCAAGCTCTCTTCCAGACCATCACCCAGCTGGGAACCAAACTCCGAGAGCACCGATTGCATGACCCCGTCTTCAAAGTCACGCCCTTGCAACTCACTGCTCACCCCATTGGCGAAGGCTTCGGCCACCACCCGGGTCTTGCCTGTGAGCTGACCCGCCAGACCGGTAAATGCACCGGTAATCAGATTCTCGCCACCCACACGAAGGGCCGCACGGACATCACCCGTGATGGCGAACGTTAATCCGAAACTGGTCAGGCCGGACTGCACGCCCGCAACGGCCAATGATCCAAGCAGGAAACTGCCGAAGGCTGCTGGTGGAAACAGGAAGCCTGCTGCGGTGAACGCACCACCAAGAACGCCCTTGATGAAATCATCAAAGCCAAACTTGGACTTCTTGATCGCTTTGGCATTGCGTGCAGCGACCAGCGCACGCAAGATCATCGGCTCCACCATCGTCCACGTTTCAGGTGCTACGCCCATGAACTCGAGGCGCTGCTCGATGCTGGAGTTCAGAAAGGCTTCGACAAGAGCCTTCTTTTGTGGACCGAAATTACCATAATCCACGCCAGCGTTCCTTCGCTGACCCGTAAGGCGTCTGCATTCACATTGGTCATTTGCGCTGCCAGCAGTTGTCGATAACTTTCAGACAACTTGCCACGCAGTCCGTTGGTCAGCACTAAGTTGCGCTCATACAGCTCCCGCAGCTGTCCTTGCGTGGCGGCAGTGTCGGTCAACGCCATACGTACATTGGCAGGCACGTCCACCTTGAACTGTCGGCCAGTGCCCAGCTCATAGCGATAATGTTCTGTGAAGCCCGCTGTTGGGCCTGATAAGGTTCTGGCCACCACCTGTTGCGTATCAGGCATTAACACGTATGTCATGAACCCACCACCGTGCTGCCAGAGATCCTGGTCCACCACCCCGTCAATGCGTTTGTAGAAGGTCGGGTCAATATATACAGCTCCCGTGTGCTAATCCTCCTTGATGCTTCTAGGCTGGCCCAGAGGCTGACCTGTAGTCGTACTATGGTAAGCGTGACCCAGTTCTATCTTTGCTCCGACAGTCATTTGCCGCAGATCTCCTGTAGCCATGATTACGTAGGTGTTGCCTGCATGCATCAGCACTTCGATGTTCCCGTCCATTTGCAATAGAACGGACGGATGTTTTTTACCGACGTTTACCGCACTGGTGATCGAGATCCCGCCATCCACAAAGGTGACAGCTTGGTTCTTCAGAAACTCCAGAGCTTGCTGAGCCGTGGTCTCCGCGTTGATAGGGTCGCTGGTTGTTGCAAGGTGGGGGGTTGCCCCAGGATCTTGTCTAACTGGTGATTGGTTCGGCGCGCTTCTGGCACTCACCGCGCCCGTGTCTATCACGCCACTGTCTATCACTATGCTGTCCGTCAACTCCGCACGTCGCTGCTCCCCCGATTGCGCGTAGAGTTCCGACACTTCATCCCTGATGATTAATAACAGGGTGGGATAGGGTCTTAGCCTTCGACCCGATTGTCCATGAACTGGGTTTTTCCCTCCACCGAGTTGAGTTGCATGATTTTTTCGGGTTTTCCATCCAATCCAAGCCGGACATCGCCGATGCCGGAATGATTCCACAGGCGTTCTCCCGCGCTTCGTCCGGTTGGCAAGCGTGGCCAGATGCGAAAGGCGCTGCGTTGTGTAAGCAGGTTCAGTGGCGACCAAGGCGCAAAAAGCCAACGATTCAGTCGGTCGAGCCATTCGATGAGCACCACCGGGAACTCGTTCTTGATGCCGCTGCTGGTGATTTGCCAGATAGCTGGCGTCTGGGTTTGATAGCGCAGCCGGACATCGTAGGCAAACGAGTAGTGGACATCACCTGAGAGTAAAACAAATGTTTGCGGTGTTTTGCTGTGTTCAAAAATACTCAGAATAACGGTGGCCGCTTCATGGTGTGCCATCCAGTTCTCGGCATCTACCAACAAGGGTTTGCCAAAGAACGTAAAAATTCGCTGGATAATTTCTATTAGCTTAACCCCGAATACGGGAGCAGGGGATACAACGATAACGTCGGACAGTCCCACAACCTGCTGCTGAAAATCTGTCAATGCTTCCCAGTCCATAAGACCCGAAGGCTTGTTGGGTTTGCTGCGCCGGTGCCAGCGGTGAGTTCGAGTGTCCAGCACCACGATGGCAGGTTGTGTGTTTAGCGTGTATTGCCAACCGCGGAAATCGAGCAGGGTGTTAATCAGGGCATCGTGCAGGTTGGGCTGTAGGGATTTTGGTTGAGGGTTGTTGCTAGGGAGTTTGTTGTTCGCATCACTGGCATTGTGGTCTGGCTTGTCATTGGATGTGTCCGGCAGATCGAGTTGTTCAACCAGATTTGATGTGGCAGATAGATTGGACGTGGCAGGCAGATCTGTTGTGTCAGGCAGATTTGATGCGTTAAGCAGATTTGAAGTGTCAAACAATTCTTCGCACGCAGGCATGAGTGTTTCAAGACAACTGGGGCCATTGCCCCAGCCTTGACACAGTGCGTAGGCGAGAAGTGCATTACCGACAATCCGGCGTGAGAAAGGATGCTCGTAGGTTGTCTCTTCCCAGGCTTGCGAAAGATTCCAGTCGTCAGTGACATCGTGATCATCAAAAATCATGTAGCTGGACACATGCGATAGAGCACGTGCAGCCTCGGGCAGGCCATCGACAAATCTTGCTATGTGTGTGCGCTCTTTTTCGTAGCGTTTTACCAGCGTATCGGGCAGAACAGGTTTTGAGAGATCCAGCAGTGTCCAGGGCACGGGTGACCAGACCAGCATGTACATCGCCAACATCTCGGAGACACTCACCAGGTGGTTCTCGGCGTTGGCTGTAGTGAACACAGGTTTTCGCGCGCCACCGAAAAAGCGCTCTATCAGCGTGGCATTGGTTTCAGTCAGTGGCAGCAGGGATGTGCGTCTGTAGTAAGTGTGTTCATGTTGCTGCAAGGCACGGGCGTTATCCACCACCGCGCCACTGACACTTTCATCGAACAGATTGAGCGTGTCGATCAGTTGATGAATGGCATGTAGCATGGGGCCGGCAACGTCATCCACGTAGACTTGATCGCCTGTCATGAGTAACAGGGCAGGTCGGTTTTTGCACTCGATTCCGCAGGCGCGTATTTCGGCATCGACACGACGCAGGCCATCGTCAGATTTATGATGGGGTTTTCTGCAGGAGCCATGCAGTATACGGTTGACTCGGCTGTGGATGACAAAGTGTGGCGAGGTATGCTCTGCGTGGCAAAGATGCGGTGCCCAATCGGCGATCCATTGACAGGCTTTTGTGTATTCGGCAACACTCTCGCCATCACCGCCATCACCGCCTTCAATTCTCTCATTTCTCTCGATCCCGAGATCGTAGTGCAACAGGCGCTCAACGGGCCATGCACTGTCTGCCTTGATTTCAAGTAACTGCAAGTAGGCGTGTTGGCCGATTTGCAGCTGTTTTTGTTCGGAAGGATTCAAGGTGCGCTCTTGTAGCAAAGTGTCAGCGTCCTTGAGTCGAAATTGCAGGAGAGTAGGGCGTGATGTCACTACCCACAACATCAATCGATCGGCTTGTACGTGGCGCAGTAGTGGGCCGGCGAGAACAAGCGGCAGGTTGGCGAGTTGTTTCATAGTGAAATACAAGAAAGTAGCGGTACTGTCGGTATGTTTGTACGAGGGTAAGTCATCACGGGTGGAATCGGCCTGTATCGGTTGGATTTTTGATTGAGATATTGGCCTTTTGTCAGAGCGTTGATTTGACTCAGACTAAATCTGGCAGTGATCGGCTTGCTTGTTAATATCTGGTCATATTGAGTGTCTGGCAATTCGCTTTGTGTTCTACAAGTTATATCCAAGTTCGGTTTTGGTATTGCTATTCTCATAATCGGGCATGAAAACAATAATTTCGATTCCCGATAACGTGTTAGTAGTTGCTGAGCGGGTGGCGCAGAAACTGGGTATGTCCAGAACTGAGCTTTACGTGAATGCTGTTCGGGAATAGGTCGAGCGTGATGGGCGAAAAAATTCGCTCTTACCTTGTTGACCGATGGTATTTCCAGTCGTTAGCGTTTCGTCGCCTTGTATTAAGCGCGCCGCCGTGGTCTGCCGCAGGAGGGAGGTTCCAAAGTTGTATGGGAAAGTAACTGGCAGCGCGTTGGCCTGAAGTCAAATTTCACTCAATTACTTTTTTATCATCAGTTCGTAAAAATATTCTATCCATCACGGCCTTGTTAGACGTCGTCACCCGGTTCATAGATCTGCAACCCACGCAATCAGTGCCATCACCCTTGCAACAACACGTCGCTCGACGTGTGTCGGAAGAAACAAGCTCATATTGATAATGACGCTCACTTCCCGAGTGCACCAGCTACTTCATCAGGCTGGTAGCGGTCGCTATCATTGTCGATCAAAGTGAGTTCGGGTAACTCATCAAGGTCACCTTGCCTTAGCTCATATGCGGATACAAGCTCATCACCTGATGCCGCAATATATCCATCAGCGGTCCAAGCTACCCAGCCATCGATATCTTGATGAGGAAACAATGAGAGAAGCTCGGTACCATCTCGTGAGTCATACCACCGTATCGTGCCGTCATATAAAACGGCCGCAACCTTTGACCCATCATGGCTGATATTGACATGATGCGCGCCAGCTTCGATTCCTACTCTCCAGAGTGGGTCGCCGCTGGCAGCATAGAATCGAAGCGCCCAATCGGTTCCCAGTGCAAATCGCTCAGCCTTTGCATCAATGGCAAGGCTAAGCGAACGCTCCAGCGGTTCCATCTCCAGCGCAACACCGTTGAACTTGGGCTCTGTGCCTCCCTCCCAATCAGTCACGTCAAGGCCTGTCAATCGAGGTGGGATAGTAGAAGCCCGAAGACCTTTTGAGTAGACCAGATTCTCCACATCGAAATACCGAGCGCCATCGGAATCGGTGTCCAGCTGTATTGTGTTGCCGTCGGGTGAGAGCCTGAAAGCATCGGCCCGTCGAGCAATGTTGAGAGACGCCGGTTCGACCTCCCAGCGGAGCTTCTCAATGCCATCAAGGCGACGTAGTGTGGGTTCCTGTGTGGCGATGAAGACGTCGCCATTCTTAAGTGGAACCAAGGCTGAGGCGATGGTTACCCCCCAGGATGAATCGCTTCGCGCTCCGTACCCTTGCTTGTCCCACGCGAAGAAACGAACGCCTTCGTTGTCGGACCCATTTGCACCCGCATACAGGACTTCACCCTCCGGTGACCAGGCAACTTTCGACAAAGATCCGCCCGCAAGATCCGTGACTTCTATTGTCTTCGCTTTCTTCAACGTCGTACCATCCAGCAAGTCGACGACGGGCCGATCGGTGTATCCAACTGCGAGCACATCGTTTGCTGGATTAAATGCAATTGCGACTGGTTGTTTACCGCTCAGAGACTCGGCCACGGCCAATGCTTTGCCTTCGGTGTCATACAATCTGACCTTGCCATCAAAGCTGGAAACCGCTAGTCGACCGTCACGGGAATGGTTCAACCAAAGACTGTATCGAGCCTTCGGGAAGTCATGATGTACCAGCTCCTGCCATCCATTATCTGCGTTGTATATTCGGAGTGCCGACCCCCCGCTATCGGTACTCGAGATCACTACTGCCAGTCGCTTGCCATCAGGGGAAAATTCAAGATGATAGACGACACCAGCCAGGCAGCAGATTCTATTGACGAGCTGGCCAGTGCCGCTGTTGACTATATAAATCGGCGTGTTCTGATCTTGTGCGGGAGGTCTTCCCGATACTGCAATCAGTTTTCCTTCTGGATGAATGTCAATTGCATAGAGCTTACCGTTACGTGCATCGGCGGTCGGGAACCGAAAACTGTTCAACAACTCACCATTATCAAGACTCCACAGACGTACTGTTTTGTCATCTGATGAGGTTGCAACCACTCCTGTTTTTTCATGGACATCAGCACGCCATATTTTTCCGATATGAGTGCCAGCGTCCACGCCAATCGATGAGCTGGTTGGCGTCTTTGCATATGCAGATAATGGGCTAACCGCTAATAACAGCAGGACAGTTATTGCCTGGTGAAACAAACACATGGATCTTTGTACTGTCGCAGCGTGGAAACGTTTCACGATTAGACTCCATAGTTTCTGTTGCATCCGTAGTATAGGCGTAAAGCAGCATGACATACACTACGCAAAATGGTGAAGATCCTTCGTAATGGAGGAAGCCTACGTGAGGGCTCCGCCAAGAGCTTTGGAAATAGTCGAAGACGCTGACTATCGACATTCAATGTTGGTCGGATTCCAGTCTTGGCCCTCGTTGCGCCATCTCCACCATTGTCTCCAGGCGTACCAGCCTGCGATCCTGTTCGCGTATTTCTGACGATAGTTCGTCGACCAGAGCGCCCAGTTGATCCACTTTTGCTGACAAGAGCACAAAATCTTTCATCGCTGCAACAGCTTCGGAAACCAAACTCATCGTCGGGACTCGCGTAATTCTCTCAGTACGGTTTCAGCTTTCTCGATGCCTTTGTCCAGAGACGCTTCCGCAGTGCGGGTGTTTGTACGCAACGTACGGATAAGCTCGGCAAGAGCGGCATCGTCCGCATCAGGTTCAAGCCCTGTCACTCTGCGGCGAACCAGTTCAGACACGCTGATGCCCTCATTGGCAGCTTCCGCTGACAACCAGGACTTAAATTCAGGTGTGCCAAGGATGGTAATCCGTTCGCTTTTTGCTGCCATGAATCAATTCTCTGGAATTATTTGTATTATCATGTGTATGATAATACCATAAATCAGGTCCAGAATGAAACAACCCCACACTCCTTGGGCACATACTTGCCACCGTGTGCTTCAGACCAGGCCAAAGGACCCTTCACGAACGCCTCAACTCCCGTATCATCTATCGGTAGATACTATAAGAGACTCTTGAGATACATGATGCTGTACACCCGCAGAGTCAATCCTGGCCATCTCTTCCTTGGCCATCTTCTCGCTGACAACAACGCAGCGTAGATAACCCAGCATAGATAACCCAGCGTAGAAAACGATGAATTAACAATTCAGCGTACTGTACCCTTGTGAAAGGATGTATCGGAATATCAATGAACGTTAGGTCGGATACATTCTGCAGGTATCGATGAACTGTTGCAGGTTTAGCGCCTTGTCGCCAGCCACACACCCGCAGCAGCCACGGCCATTCCCAACCACGCCAGAGGCGCCATGGTTTCGTCAATCATTAACCAGGCAATCAGTGCCGATAATGGCGGCACCAGAAAAAACAGCGCTGACACGCGGGTTGCCTCCCCTTTGCGAATCAGCATCAGCAGCAGGCTGATCGCAAGGATCGAATTGCCGATGACCAGATAGGCGAGTGCCCAGGCCAGCTCGGGTGTCCACGATACGTGCATCGGTTCGAGCCAGAAGGCCAGTGGTAATGTGCACGCAAAACCCACGGCATATTGCACACCGTTGGATGTGAGTGGGTGGTGGGCAACACCGAAGCGTTTTTCCCAGATCGTGGCACTGCTGAACGCAACCAGTGCCAGGCAGCACAGCATCAGCCCGGCACCGAGCACGGGTTGAAGGCCACTGTTGCCGGACAGAACCAGTGCTGTTCCCAGCAAACCAAGTGCGATACCGGCCCAGCGACGTAGCGATACGCGTTCTTGCGATATCAGGGGCATAACGAATGCCACAAGCACGGGATGCAGTGAGGTGATCAGCGCAACAGTACCTGCCGAGCTGCCGAGGCGAAATGCGCTCCATGCGCTACCGAAATAGACCACTTGAATGAGAAATCCCACCAGCATCAGATCTAGCCAGGCGCGTCGACTGCCCGGAAGTGGCGGTTTGTAAATCAAAACGAACGGTGTCAGTAATACCAGTACGCAGGCGTATCGGATTGCCAGTAGCGTTAGTGGATCAGCATCGGTAACACCGATCTTTGCAACGGTATAGCCACCAGACCACAGTAGTAGAAATATCGCTGGCGTGGCTGATAGAAGCCAGTTTGGCATCAAAGAGAGCTGTTCATATCATGTGTTTGTCAGGCAGCGACCAAGACAACAGTTGGCTTAAACATCCTGCTCATAGTTGTGCCCCATGCGCTGCTCCTTGGTCTTCAGGTAGTCCGCGTTATAAGCCTGTTTTGCTGTGACCAGTGGCTGGCGTGCGTTGACCTTGATACCTGCAGCAGTCAGGGCGTTGCGCTTTGCCGGATTGTTACTGAGTAATGTCACCGATGATGTACCGAGTATTTTGAGAATATCAACCGCTACCTCGTAGCTACGTGCATCTGCAGGAAAGCCCAGCTCCTGATTGGCATCCACCGTATCCCGGCCTTTGTCCTGCAAGGCGTAAGCGCGAATCTTGTTACCCAGCCCGATGCCTCGGCCTTCCTGGCGAAGATAGATGATGGCACCATTGGTTTGCTTGCCAATCAGTTCAAGTGCCGATTGAAGCTGCGGCCCGCAATCGCAACGCAGGGAACCGAACGCATCACCGGTCAGGCACTCCGAATGCAGTCTGACCAGAGGTGAACCTTGCGATAAATCGCCTCTGACCAGCGCACTGTGTTCAAGGCCTTGACGATCACGGAAGACGATGATGTCAAACTGGCCGTGATCGGTCGGTAACTGGCTACGACCAATTTCGGTCACCTGCGTTGTTTGTTCCTCAGGTTGCTCTTTTGTTTGCTCTTTTGTTCGCTCTTTGACTTTTTCAAGCAATATTGCAGAGACTTGTGCTCGTTCTTGCGCATCTGCATCGTTCAAGGGCGTTGCCATGTCGCCTTGCCCACTTGCAAGGCGTAACTGAACCAGTTGCTCCACCGAAATGATGTGCATGGAATGTTTTTTTGCGAAACTTGAAAGGTCTTCAAGGCGCATCATCGTACCGTCCTCATGCATCACCTCACAGATAATACCGGCAGGTGTCAAACCTGCCAGTGCCGAGATGTCTACACTGGCTTCTGTCTGGCCGCGCCTTTCCAGTACACCACCATCACGTGCGCGCAGTGGGAAAATATGTCCGGGCATGGCAATGTCGGCAGGCGTTGAGTTTGGATCAATAAGCGTCTTTATGGTGACTGCGCGGTCCTCGGCAGAGATGCCAGTGGACACACCTTTTATCGCCTCAACTGACAAGGTAAAGCCTGTGCCAAAACCGCTCCGGTTCTGCGCTTGTGGCACCATCATGGGTATTTGCAATCGATCCAGAAGTGCACCGCGCATCGCCAGACAAACCAGACCACGCCCGTGCGTGACCATGAAGTTGATGGCCTCTGGTGTGACAAAGTCTGCAGCCAGCACCAGATCTCCCTCGTTCTCGCGATCCTCGTCGTCAACAATGATGACCATCTGGCCTTGCGAATACGCCTTCAGCGCATCGTCGACACGTGATAACACCGATTCAGTCATAACCGTTCTCTTTCAGGAATTGCGCGGTGATGCCGGCTGATTGAGAGCCTGTGGCAACCGCGCCTTGTTGTAACAACCGCTCGACGTACTTGCCCAATACATCCACTTCTATGTTGATCTTGTCACCCACCTTCTTGCTGGGCATGACGATGTGTGCTTGTGTGTAGGCAACCAGCGTGACGCTGAACCAGTCATCGCCAACCCCAACGACGGTCAGGCTTGTGCCATCGAGAGTGATATAGCCTTTCACGACAACGTAACGCATCAACGATTCAGGGGCGCTGATGGTGACCCACAGCGCATCTTCATCACGCCGGAACTCCTTGATGGTGCCGGTACCATCCACATGGCCCTGAACAAAATGGCCACCCATACGGGTTGACGGCGTCACTGATCGCTCCAGGTTAACGGGTGATCCGCTAACCAGTGATTCAAGGGCTGTGCGATTACGCGTCTCGGGGGCCAGGCCTGTAACGAAGCCATTGGCGTCAAGCTCTGTGACCGTCAGGCAAACACCGTTGACCGCGATGCTGTCGCCAAGAGCGGTACCCTCAAGCACTGTCTTGCAATTGACTGACAACGTGTAGCCATCGCCGTCGCGACGACATTCTCGTACCTTGCCCAGTTCTTCGACTATTCCTGTAAACATGATTCGTGTGTATCTTTAAAATGCTTATATTCAGTTGGATTGGTTTTTCTCGTGCGCATCGCCGAGTGCATCGCCCATTGCATCGCTATGTGCATCGCCAGGCGTATCACCATTTGCATTGCTGTGTGCATCATCGTGTCTTCGCTTGGCTTCGGGTGCTTGTGCATCTTCGAACGATTCTTCATCAGAGCGCACCACCAATCCTTTCACCAGAACATCGTTGCCCACTGTCTCAACCCGCACATCGTACAAGCGGGTCGCATCGCCCAGTGTCTTACTGCCGGCTGCCGCATAGGATGCTGGAGCCGTGCTGCCACCGATGAGCAGGGGGGCGATAAAGGCCCAGACTTCGTCGATAAGTGCAGTATCTCGGAAGCTGCCATGCACCGAAGCACCGCCTTCGAGTAGGACACTCTGGATGCCACGCTGCCCCAGAGATTCGAGCAGGGCAAGTGGATCAACGCCAATGCCGTTCGGGTTGGGCGCAAGTGTCAGCACCTCGAAACCGCGCTCTTCTAGCTGGCGTCGATGAGCCGAATCCATGTGGATTGAGGCGGCGATCAGGGTGCGACTGTGGACACTGTTGCCACTGAGTAGCTGCGTATCCAGAGGAACACGTCCGGTGCTGTCCATGATGACGGGGCGAGGGTGGCGAATATTATCGCTGGTGCACAGCGATTCTGGAAGACGTGTGGTCAGTGCCGGGTTGTCCGCGATGACCGTGTCGGCGCCAACAATAATGGCATCGACTGCCTGGCGCAGCTCATGGGCACGAGTTCTGGATTCAGGTCCCGTTATCCATTGGCTGTCGCCCGTGTATGTGGCGATGCGTCCATCAAGACTACTGGCGGATTTGGCGATGACGTAAGGGCGTTTGCGCCTGACGTGGGACAGAAAGAACCGATTCTGAAAGCGCGCCTCGTCCTCCAGTATGCCGGTGAGAACATCCACGCCTTGTTCTTCCAGGTAGCGAGCACCACCAGCGGCTTTCGGGTTGGGGTCGGCCAATGCGTACACCACTTTGGCAATACCTGCATTGGTGATCGCCTGCGTGCAGGGTGGGGTAAGGCCATGGTGGTGGCAGGGTTCAAGGGTCACATAAAGCGTGGCACCGGCAACGGTGTGTTTCCCTGCGGCATCACGCAAGGCATTCACTTCAGCGTGTGCTTCACCGTACACGGCGTGCCAGCCTTCGCCGATTATTTGCCCATCACGCACCACAACACAACCCACCAGTGGGTTGGGGCTGGTGCAGCCGATTCCGCGACTGGCAAGCTCCAAGGCTCGTTGCATGAAATATTCGTGGGACTGCACTTGCTGTGTTGCTCGTATCTGCTCTGCCGATGATCAGGAAATGCATCCAAAATCGGGGCGATAGAGCGCACTGCGCCTGTCAGGGCCACGTTTTGAAACGTGGGCACACCAACGAGCACGCCAGCGACCCAGGCCAACAGCGACGTCAGACCGGACTGGCAACAGTGATCAATCTTCTCTCATCCGGACTTTAACCGTCGGCTCTGGAATCTGACCAGATCAACCGCTTGGCTGGCACATCGCAGCAGACGAACCTGCTTTGATGGACGCAACCGCACGGGTCACGGGCTTGACTGCCAGGCGTTTTCCCTGTGAGAACACGCCGTCACTGCATGCAGTCCTACCGTCGGTGGGGAATTACACCCCGCCCCGAAGATCAATACATGCGTGAACGCTACTCCATTGTGCATCGCATTGCAATGGTGCCTAGGAGGCTGTCCGAGAATAACGATCGAGGCCGAAGGCGGCCCCGCGAGGGTGT
>CAYGSW010000105.1:0-19066 GCA_964352535.1 uncultured Granulosicoccaceae bacterium
GGCGGCGGCTGGTGAACTCTGAATCCTAATATTTCGGGTTGACGGACTACTAGCTCGCGTTGGTGGTAAAGTTCGACTGGATTGAGCCGCTTTTGCGGCTCTTTCCCATCTACGGCCAGAGATTTCTCCCACGTGTACGCTCTTCAATGTGCAGAACGAATATTGACGCTGGACCAACCACGTGTCATGGGCATTCTCAATGTCACGCCTGATTCTTTTTCTGATGGCGGAAAGTTCTACCGGATTGATGACGCGCTGGCGCAAGTTGAATCCATGGTCAAGGCTGGCACAGATATCATCGATGTTGGCGGTGAATCCACGCGACCCGGTGCAAAGGGTGTCGAGGAGCAAGCTGAAATTGACAGGGTTGTGCCTGTTATTGAAGCGATAGTTCGGCGCTTTGATATTGTTGTATCCATTGACACCAGCAAGGCGGGTGTGATCACTGCAGCTTACGCTGCGGGCGCCGGTCTGGTTAACGATGTGCGTGCTTTGCGCGAACCTGGTGCCTTGGCAGCAGCGGCTTTAACAGGGTTGCCAGTTTGTTTGATGCATATGCAGGGGCAGCCGCGTACCATGCAGCAATCGCCGCACTATGATGACGTCGTTAAAGAGGTGGCTGATTTTCTGATGCAGCGGCGCAAAGCTTGCATTGAGGCAGGGATTCGGGCAGAAAACATCCTGGTGGATCCCGGTTTCGGCTTTGGTAAAACCCTGGCACATAATCTAGAGTTAATTGCTACCCTGGATGTCTTGTGTCACCAGGGACCCGTGCTTACCGGTCTGTCACGCAAGCGTATGCTGGGCGAGATTCTTGGTGATGATTCAGCCGATAGAGTGACAGCATCTGTGACAGCCGCGCTGTTGTGTGTTCAGCGCGGTGCGTCTATTGTGCGGGTCCACGATGTAGAGCAGACAGTTCAGGCTTTGGCTGTGCACTCGGCCGTTAATGCGGCTGCCCGGAAGACGTCTTACAGGATATTGGAATAGGTAATGGCTAGAGAATTTTTTGGAACAGATGGCATCCGTGGTCGCGTCGGGCAGTATCCGATGACGGCACAGGTTGTCATGAAGCTGGGTTGGGCTGCCGGGAAAGTGCTGGCGTCCAAAGGCAACAAGGAAGTCCTGATTGGCAAAGACACTCGAATTTCAGGGTATCTGTTTGAATCAGCTCTTGAGGCGGGTCTCGCCTCTGCGGGTATCAACAGCCGTATGCTGGGGCCCATGCCCACACCGGCAGTCGCCTACCTCACCAGTACATTCCGTGCGGCAGCCGGGATTGTCATCAGTGCCTCGCACAACCCTTTTCACGACAACGGCCTTAAATTCTTCTCAACTGACGGGACCAAGCTGCCTGATGATGTCGAGCTGGAAATCGAAGCCATGATGCAGCAGGACATGACCACGGTTGATTCGGCTGATCTTGGTCGCGCACGTCGCGTTGATGATGCCGCTGGTCGTTACATCGAGTTCTGCAAAAGCACTTTCCCCTCTTCGCTGCGGCTTGATGGCATGAAGATCGTTGTTGATACGGCCAATGGCGCTGCTTATCACATTGCACGAGAAGTGTTCGATGAGCTGGGTGCTGACGTGGTCTCGGTGGGCGCTGATCCGAATGGACTGAACATCAACAAGGAATGCGGCGCCACGGCACCGGATAACCTTCGCGCGCATGTGCTTCTCGAGCGGGCCGATCTGGGTATTGCACTCGATGGTGATGGTGACCGCTTGATCATGGTGGACCATCGCGGAGAAATCGTTGACGGTGATGAAATTATCTATGTGCTGGCAAAGGCCCGTCGTGCCAATGGCACATTAAAGGGTGGCGTTGTAGGCACCTTGATGACCAATCTTGCGCTAGAGCACGCCTTTGCCGGTATGGACATACCGTTCGAGCGCGCATCGGTTGGTGATCGATACGTTATGGAGCTTCTGAAAGCGCGTGGGTGGGAGCTTGGTGGTGAAAATTCTGGCCATGTCATCTGTCTTGATCGCGTTACCACAGGTGATGCCATCGTTGCGGCGCTGGCGGTTCTGGCTGTGATGCGTGAAACCGGTGAATCATTGGCACGGCTGCGGGCTGATATGCAGCTCTATCCACAAGTGTTGCTAAACGTCCCTGTGAAAAATCGCGTCAATCTGGATGAGAATAGCCTCATACAGGATGCGCTCGAGCAGGCAAAAACCGATCTGGGTACCAGTGGCAGAGTGCTGCTGCGTCCATCAGGTACTGAGCCGCTGGTGCGCGTCATGGTTGAAGGCAAGGTGGCTAATGATGTACAGCGAATCTGTCAGCGGGTTGCCAACGTGGTTGGCGAAGCTCTGGACTGAATCAACGTACAACACGCAAGCGATAGAAGCGTGCGCAATCAGAGCTGGCAGTCAGCCGCACAAACCTGACTGCCAAGCTTCATTCAGACACAATCGGATTCTGCTTTACAGGCTCACACGTCCGATTACGGTGAATAGCTGGACTTAATCGCGCAGTATAGGTATCCTTCCGCGGTTCGCAACGATGGGAAAGAACAACATTGGGCAATCGCCGTCCTTTTATTGCTGGTAACTGGAAGCTGAATGGCTCGCGTCAAAGCGTGGTCGATCTTGCCTCTGCCATTTGCGCAGCAAAAATACCTGACACGGTAGACGTCCTGTTATGCCCGACAGCTGTACATCTGGGTGATGTTCTTGGAGTTGTCGGCGACACGTCGGTGCACCTTGGGGCTCAGAATTGCGCAGCTCACGCCGATGGCGCATTTACCGGTGAAGTTTCAGCGCAGATGCTCACAGAGTTCGGTTGCAGTTACGTCATACTCGGGCATTCTGAACGGCGCTCTCTGTTCGGCGAAAGCAGTGCGCTTGTGGCCGAAAAATGTGTCGCCGCCCAGAAAGCCGGAGTCACGCCTGTCTTGTGTGTTGGAGAAACTCTTGAGCAGCGCGAAGCTGACAAGGTGAAGACCGTTCTCGATGAACAGCTCGACGCTGTGTTGTCACTGGCTGGAGTTGCTGCGTTTGCCCGGATAATTGTTGCTTATGAGCCCGTTTGGGCTATCGGCACGGGTAAAACGGCGTCGCCCGAGCAGGCGCAGGCTGCACACGCCCTCATCCGGGAAAAAATTTCTCAGCTGGACACTGAGGTGGCACAGTCACTGCGGATCTTGTACGGGGGCAGTGTCAAACCGGACAACGCGTCCACGCTGTTCGCTCAAACGGATATTGACGGCGGTCTTATCGGCGGGGCTGCGCTCGACGCACAATCATTTATTGCTATCTGCAAGGCAGCCATCTGACGTTGCCTGCTTGTAGTCATCGAATAATCGTTTCAAATAAAGTTTTTCAGAGAATCAGATGCAATCCATTGCGCTAGTTATTCACGTTATTCTGGCAGTAGCCGTCATCGGCCTCGTGCTAATGCAGCATGGTAAAGGTGCTGATGCAGGTGCTGCATTCGGCAGCGGTGCATCAGCCACTGTTTTCGGTGCTCGCGGATCGGCCTCGTTTCTAACGCGGGCCACCACGTTGCTGGCCGCTGCATTCTTTGCTACCAGTCTGTTCCTGTTCTATCTTGCGGCTCATCGCGATGGCTCGGTTCGATCGGTTACTGATATCCCGGGGTTGATTGAGGAGGTTGCTCCTGTGGTTGCACCGGTCTCTGATCTGCCAGGTGGTGTAGAGGAAACTGACGGGGCGGCCACTGGCACTGGCGATTCGGATATGCCGACGCCTGCACAGTAGCGATTTTGCAACTGATTAAGCACTGTAAAATTCCTTTTTCAAATATTTTTACGTTATAGTAGTGGGCTGCCCGAGTAGGGTGCTGGTTATGCCGTCATGGTGGAATTGGTAGACACGCTATCTTGAGGGGGTAGTGGCGCAAGCTGTCCCGGTTCGAGTCCGGGTGACGGCACCATCTTAGTTGTATCCCCTCATAAAGTTTAGGGGTTTAGTTCCAGGGTTGTATTGAGTCAGTCAAGCCCTCGCCTCACGAGGCGTCAGCATGTGAAGAGCCATGCTGGCTAAATTCTCCCCAGGTCCACGTAGGGTGGGTCTTTAGGTCACGGTACCTAGGTAGAATGTGACGCTTCATCACTACACTCTCATTACACGAGAAGGCGACTACTTCCTCTGCAGCCTGCAACTCTGGTGAGAATTCTGCAATAATTGCGGATTAGATACGCCGCAGCGCTCGTGTCGTAACACGTCAGAAGTGGGTGACATGTACAGTGTCACCCTGCAACGTCGCTATCTATAATCTCGCCCTTGCACGTAATGATAACGGAGCCCGAGTTGCTAGCTAACTATTTTCCGGTTTTGCTGTTTATCCTCATTGGTCTGGGGCTGGGCATTGCTCTGCTTACTGCAGGTCGTCTTGTCGCTCCGTCCAACCCGGGGAAAGACAAAAACTCGCCCTACGAATGCGGCTTTGAAGCATTCGAGGATGCGCGCATGAAGTTTGATGTGCGCTACTACCTGGTTGCGATCCTGTTTATTATTTTCGATCTCGAAATTGCGTTCCTCATTCCCTGGGCGGTTTCACTGGACTACATTTCCGGTACCGCGTTCGCAGCAATGGGTATTTTTCTTTTCATCCTGGTCATCGGCTTTATTTATGAGTGGAAGAAAGGCGCACTCGAGTGGGAGTAGCTAACTAAATGAGTATCGAAGGAGTTCTTGAAGAGGGTTTTGCTACCACGTCTGCTGACAAGCTGATCAACTGGGCGCGCACAGGTTCCATGTGGCCCATGACGTTCGGACTGGCTTGCTGCGCGGTAGAGATGATGCATGCAGGCGCTGCGCGTTATGATCTCGACAGGTTCGGCATCATATTCCGGCCCAGTCCCCGCCAGTCAGATGTCATGATTGTCGCTGGCACGCTGGTCAACAAGATGGCACCGGCACTGCGTAAGGTCTATGACCAGATGGCAGATCCCAAGTGGGTTATCTCCATGGGCAGTTGCGCTAATGGTGGCGGCTACTACCACTACTCCTATGCGGTGGTGAGAGGTTGCGATCGGATTGTACCTGTCGACGTTTATGTACCTGGATGCCCGCCCACGGCTGAAGCACTGCTGTATGGCATCCTGCAGTTGCAGACAAAAATCCGTACCACAAACACCATCGCTCGCTGATCACTATGACAACTCGTCTGGATTCAATCCTGGAAGCGCTGCAGGCAGCCTTCCCTGATATCAACGACATTCGTGGTGAGCTGGACCTTGCCGTCATGGATGTCGAGCCGTCAAGGCTGCTGGAAGTTGCGCAGCGATTGCACGATGATCCCAGCCTGTCTTTCAAGCAGATGAGTGATTTGTGCGGAGTGGATTACGCCACGTACGGACAGGACGAGTGGAGCACCGACACCGAAAACATGGCATCGTTCAGCCGTGCCGTCAGTACGGCATCCACCGGTAGCCTGACGTTTGATAACAGCATGGATCTGCCAGCGAGTGATCGCCCGCGCTTCTTTGTGGTGTACCACTTGCTGTCGCTTGACCACAACGTGCGCCTGCGCTTGCGGTGTGCAGCTGCTGATGACGACATGCCCGTGGTGCCCTCTATCTGCCCGATATACGCCTGTGCCAACTGGTATGAGCGCGAAGCGTTCGACTTGTTTGGCATCCTCTTCGATGGTCATCCGGACCTGCGAAGAATCCTGTCTGACTATGGCTTCAACGGCCATCCTTTCAGAAAGGACTTCCCATTGATTGGTAACGTGGAGATGCGCTACGACTCGGTAAAAGAGCGGGTGGTCTATGAGCCCGTCACCATCGAACCCAGAGTGCTGGTGCCACGCGTCATTCGACAGGATGCGCGTTATGTAGCCGGTGAATCTGCTCCTGAGACAGACAAGAAATAATCCATGCCTGAGATTAGAAACTACACGCTTAACTTCGGACCGCAGCATCCAGCTGCACACGGCGTACTACGTCTGGTGCTGGAGATGGATGGCGAGGTGGTAGAGCGGGCTGATCCGCACATTGGCCTACTGCATCGTGGCACTGAAAAACTGGCAGAATCCAAGCCGTATAACCAGTCCATCGGCTACATGGACAGGCTCGATTACGTGTCCATGATGTGTAACGAGCATGGTTACGTGCTTGCCATTGAAAAGCTTCTTGCAGTCGAGGTTCCGGAACGTGCGCAGTATATTCGGGTCATGTTTGACGAAATCACCCGCATCCTCAATCACCTGATGTGGCTGGGTACACATGGTCTGGACATTGGCGCAATGGCCATGTTCCTGTATTGCTTCCGTGAACGTGAGGATCTGATGGATTGCTACGAGGCCGTTTCTGGCGCTCGTATGCATGCCACCTATTACCGCCCGGGTGGTGTTGCCCGTGACCTGCCTGATCGTATGCCACAATATCAAGAGTCGCGTTTTACCAGCAAGTCCACAGCAACAAAGCTCAACGACAACCGTCAAGGCTCGTTACTGGATTTCATCGAAGATTTTACCGACCGCTTCCCCAAGTGCGTGGACGAGTACGAGACACTGCTTACCGACAACCGCATATGGAAGCAGCGTACCGTTGGCATCGGTGTAGTGACTCCTGAGCGCGCATTGCAACTGGGTTTCACTGGTCCCATGCTGCGTGGCTCCAATATCGAGTGGGACTTGCGCAAGAAGCAGCCCTATGAGGTCTATGGAAAACTGGATTTTGATATCCCTGTCGGCACCAATGGCGATTGTTACGATCGCTATCTTGTGCGTGTTGAAGAGATGCGTCAGTCAAATCGCATTATCAGGCAGTGCGTTGAGTGGTTGCGTGCCAACCCCGGGCCGGTATTGACAGAAGATCACAAGATTGCGCCGCCTCGCCGTGGTGAGATGAAAAGTGATATGGAATCACTCATTCACCACTTTAAGTTGTTTACGGAAGGGTTTTGTTTGCCTGAAGGTGAGGCCTATGCAGCTGTTGAGCATCCCAAGGGTGAATTTGGCTGCTTTATCGTGTCCGATGGTGCAAACAAGCCTTACCGCCTGAAAGTTCGGGCGGCAGGTTTCGCCCACATTGCGGCGCTGGACGAAATGGCCCGCGGGCACATGCTGTCAGATGTTGTAGCCCTGATTGGCACACAGGACATTGTGTTCGGGGAGATTGATCGTTAGTGATTAGCGAACGATGGCTTACAAGTCATCACAGCATTCACCCACATTAGCTTATGCCAGAGAAAGAGAGACACTCATGAGTTCCGTACCGGCTGACGTAATCCTGCCCGCACCGGAAAGCGTTCTCAACGCTCACTCCATCAAGGAGATAGAAGAGTGGATGACGCGTTTTCCTGACGATCAGAAGCAGAGTGCTGTGCTGGCTGCCTTGAGCATTGCGCAGCATCAGAATCAGGGCTGGTTGTCCACTGAGCTCATGGATGCAGTGGCGGCCAAGCTGCAAATGCCACCCATTGCTGTTTATGAGGTGGCCAGCTTTTACTCGATGTTTGAGACAACGCCTGTAGGTCGCAATTGCGTGGCTATCTGCACGAATATCAGCTGCATGTTGATGGGTTCCGACACCATTGTTGATCACGTTGAAAAAAAATACGGCATCAAGTTGGGTGAATCGACGGCAGATGGTCGCATCTTCCTGAAAGTGGAAGAGGAATGTCTGGCCGCGTGTTCTGGCGGACCAATGATGCAGGTTAATCACGTTTATCACACCAAGCTCACACCCGAATCGGTGGATGAGATCCTGGACGCGCTTGAGTAGCTTTGCGCTGCAAGCGCCGTCGGTTAACCAGATGAGCAGGAGACAGATATGAGCGATAGAAAAATTCCCGATGGTTTGCCACCGATGAATCAGGTGTGCTACACCACGCTGCAGTTCGATGAGCCATGGACGTATGAGAACTACCTGAAAATCGGTGGTTACAAGGCATGGCAAACCATTCTGGATGAAAAGATGTCACCCGATGATGTTGTTCAGGTTGTCAAGGACTCGGGCTTGCGAGGCCGTGGTGGAGCAGGATTTCCAACCGGTTTGAAATGGAGTTTCATGCCGAAGAGCGGTGGACAGAGTTATTTTGTCATCAACTCGGATGAGTCTGAGCCGGGCACGTGTAAAGACCGTGACATCATACGTTTCAACCCGCATGCGCTGGTTGAAGGCATGCTGATCGGTAGCTATGCCATTCGCGCAACAGTTGCCTACAACTACATGCGCGGCGAATTCATGGACGAGGTTTACAAGAACTTCATGAGCGCCATCAAGGCTGCCTATGATAATGGGTGGGCTGGTGAGAACATCAAGGATTCCGGCATTGATATCAACGTCATCGGCACCCTTGGTGCTGGTGCCTACATCTGTGGCGAAGAAACCGCACTGCTGGAATCGCTGGAAGGCAAGAAGGGCCAGCCTAGATTCAAGCCACCGTTTCCGGCAGGCTTTGGGTTGTACGGTCGCCCCACGACCATCAACAACACAGAATCGGTTGCAAGTGTTCCGGCTATTATTCGCAACGGCGCCGATTGGTTCAAATCCATGGGTATTGAAACAGCGGGTGGGCAGAAGTGCTTTTCAGTGTCCGGTCATGTGGCCAATCCGGGTAATTTCGAGATCAACCTGGGTACACCCTTTGCCACGTTGCTCGAACTGAGTGGTGGCATGAAAGATGGAATTCCGCTCAAGGCTGTTATCCCGGGCGGATCGTCGGTGCCTGTGGTGCCCGGTGATATCATGATGAAAACCAACATGGACTACGACAGCATCTCAAAGAGTGCTGGATCGATGTTGGGCTCAGGAGCTGTCATCGTGATGAACGAAACCACTGATATGGTTCATGCTCTGCGCCGAATCTCACGCTTTTACTACTCAGAGAGTTGTGGTCAGTGCACGCCATGCCGAGAGGGTACGGGTTGGCTTTACCGCATGCTTACCCGCATCGTGGAAGGCAGGGGCTTGCCGGAGGATATCGATAAGCTGGAAGATGTCGCAGGCAAGATTGCAGGGCGTACCATCTGCGCTCTGGGCGATGCGGCAGCCATGCCTGTACAGAGCTTCGTCAAGCACTATCGACATGAATTCGAATACTACATCCAGAATGGCCGCAGCATCGTCAGCGAGAAACTTGGGGCAGTTGCGTAACAATGAGTGACGACACAATCAATCTGACGGTTGACGGTAAAGCGTTAACTGCAAAACGTGGCCAGATGCTCATAGAGGTGACCGACGCCGCAGGCATTGATGTGCCGCGATTCTGTTACCACAAGAAGCTGTCTGTGGCTGCCAACTGTCGTATGTGTCTGGTGGAAGTGGAAAAAGCGCCCAAGCCGTTGCCTGCGTGCGCCACGCCGGTCATGCCTGACATGGTGGTGCGTACAGCATCTAAAATTGCCCGTGATGCCCAGAAGGGCACCATGGAGTTTCTGCTCATCAATCACCCTCTGGATTGCCCCATCTGCGATCAGGGTGGTGAGTGTGAACTGCAGGATGTTGCCATGGGGTATGGCAATGGTGCATCGCAGTACACGGAAGGCAAACGCGTGGTCTTTGACAAGTACATCGGACCTCTTATCGCCACCGAAATGACGCGCTGTATCCACTGCACGCGCTGTGTGCGTTTTGGTGAAGAGATCGCCGGCATACGCGAACTGGGTGCAACCGGTCGCGGCGAGAATGTGCGCATTGGCACTTACATCGAAAAATCTGTGGTCTCTGAGGTTTCGGGTAATGTCATTGATATCTGTCCCGTAGGTGCTCTCACTGCGCGCCCTTCGCGCTATACCGCACGATCCTGGGAGCTGCAGCAGCAGCCTTCCGTCTCACCTCATGACTCTGTCGGTTCCAATGTGTTCGTTCATATGGATGGCGCCACGATTAACCGCGTCATACCGCGAGAAAACGAATCGATCAATGAGGTCTGGATCGCTGATCGTGACAGGTTCAGCTATCAAGGGTTGAAAAGCCAGGACCGCCTTCAGTCGCCCATGGTACGTGTGGATGGTGAACTACAAGCCTGCGACTGGCCAACCGCGTTGTCCACTGCGGCCAATCTGTTGCAAGCCAACGGCCAGGATGGTTCTGATCTGGGTGTACTGGTCTCTCCAAGCCTTCCGGTTGAAGAACTGTATCTAAGTCAGAAGCTTGCAAGAGCACTGGGCACCAACAACATTGATCATCGACTGGGTCAACTTGATTTCTCTGCACAGGACTCAGCGCCTGTGATGCCATGGTTGGGCATGCAGCTCAATGATCTGGAAACCCTCGACGCTGCTCTGCTTGTGGGTTCCAATATTCGCAAGGATCAACCCATTGCGGCATTGCGACTGCGCAAGTCGGCATTGAAAGGCGGTGCCATCAGCTTCATAAATCCTCGCCAGTTCCCACTGCACTTTGAAGCATCTGTGAGCATAGCCACCCGATACGACAACATGGTGTCAGAGTTGTACTGTGTGGCAAGAGCCGCAGGCGCTGATGTAGCATCGATGGCAGATGCACCGCAACTTGATCCCAATGATCAACATCAACGCATCGCGGATTCACTCAAGAATGGCGAACGTTCAGCTGTCGTGCTGGGTAACCTCTGTGTCCAGCATCCTGCCTATGCTCAATTACAGTATCTGGCCAATGTGATTGCCAATGCAACCGGTGCCACCCTTGGCATGTTACCAGAGCGCTCTAACACCGCCGGTGCCTGGCTGGCAGGTACGGTGCCTCACCGGCTCGCCGGAGGCAAGTCGCTGGAAACAAACACTGCGACGGGCAAGAATGCGCTACAGATGCTCGATGACCCCATGAAGACCTACTTGCTGGTGGGTTGTGAGGTGGAGTTCGACGCAGCTCGGCCAGCCTATGCGAGCAAGGCGCTTGCGGGCGCGCAAGGTGTTGTTGCCATCAGCGCCTACATGAGTGATGGGCTCAAGCGATGCGCTAACGTTATCCTGCCTGCAGGTACATTCACTGAAACCTTTGGCACGTATGTCAATGCCACTGGCGCCTGGCAAAGTGCCAAGGGCACAACCAACCCGCCGGGCAATGCACGTCCTGCCTGGAAAATATTCCGTGTTCTGGCTCAGGAGCTTGAGCTTGAAGGTTTTGCTTACGACAGCCCTGAAGCGGTGACCAAAGAGCTTCAGTCACAGTGTGGCGCAGTAACGTTAAGTAACCTTACGCAGTTCGATAAGGTGCCCGCGTTCCATGCGCCAAGCGGTGAGGGTCTGCTTCGTGCAGGCGAGACGCCCATGTATGCCACAGATCCTATCGTACGACGCTCGCAACCCTTGCAAAAATCCATGGATGGCAAGCAAGCCTTTGCACTGATGTCGCAGGCTCAGGCCGCCACCCTTGCAATAGCAGACGGTGAGCAAGTGTCTGTTCGTCAGAACGGAACAGCGGTTTCTCTACCTGCAAAGGTTGATGATTCCGTGCCTGACGGATGTGTATGGGTTCCAACGGGCTTGCCCGAAACACAGGCGCTGGGCGAACTGTTCGGCGCAATCGAGGTGAGTAAGGTCTGATGGAAGGTTTGATCCTTACGATTGTCACGTTGTTCAAGATTCTGCTGGTTGTTGTCCCGTTGATACTCTGCGTTGCCTACCTGACGCTGATGGAGCGCAAGGTTATCGGCTACATGCACGTTCGAATCGGTCCTAACCGCGTTGGCTTCAAAGGACTGGGTCAGCCGTTCGCTGATGTATTCAAGCTGCTGCTCAAGGAAGTTATTGTTCCGACCAATGCGTCGCGCTTTCTGTTTTTGACCGCCCCCATTCTGTCTCTGGCCCCTGCGTTTGCCGCATGGGCGGTCATTCCGTTTGCGGATGGCTGGCAGATAGCTGACGTTAATGCCGGCTTGTTGTACGTGTTGGCGATGACCTCGCTGGGTGTTTACGGCGTCATCATTGCCGGATGGGCATCGAACTCCAAATACGCTTTCCTCGGTGCCATGCGATCTGCAGCCCAGATCGTCGCCTATGAAATAGCAATGGGTTTTGCGTTGATCGGTGTGTTGATGATGGCGGGTAGCCTGAATCTGGGGGATATCGTGCGTGCGCAAAGCGGTGGCATCCTCAACTGGTACTTTTTCCCGCTGTTGCCTCTGGCGATCGTCTACTTTATTTCAGGCGTGGCCGAAACCAACCGAGCGCCGTTTGACGTGGCAGAAGGTGAATCAGAGATCGTTGCCGGGTTTCATGTTGACTACTCAGGTATGGCGTTCGCGCTGTTCTTCCTGGCTGAGTACGCTAACATGATACTGATTGCTGCCCTGGCGGCCATCATGTTTCTGGGTGGTTGGTTATCGCCGATTGATGGTTTTGGCGACGGCATACACTGGTTCCTGATCAAGACGGTATTCTTGCTGTTCGTGTTCATCTGGCTACGCGCTACCTTTCCCCGATATCGTTATGACCAGATCATGCGACTTGGTTGGAAAGTATTCATTCCGGTCACCATCGTGTGGATTGCGGTTGTGGGTTTTGCCATCTATTTTGAAGTAGGGCCGTGGTTCAGCACGGTTCGCTCAGGCGGAATATAAAATGACAGGACAGATCAGCAAGTATTTCAAGAGCTTTACACTGTGGGAGCTTTTCAAGGGCATGAGTCTGACCGGGCGGTATTTTGTATCCGGCAGTATCACCATTCAGTACCCTGAAGAGAAAACACCCCAGTCACATCGTTTCAGGGGGTTGCATGCCTTGCGTCGCTATCCCAACGGTGAAGAGCGGTGCATCGCTTGCAAGCTATGCGAAGCGGTTTGCCCGGCGCTGGCCATAACGATAGATTCTGACCAGCGTGAAGATGGTACGCGGCGCACTACGCGCTATGACATTGATCTGTTCAAGTGCATTTTCTGTGGATTTTGCGAGGAAGCCTGTCCAGTAGATTCAATCGTTGAGACCCGCATCTTCGAATACCATTTCGAAAATCGTGGTGAGCAGATCATGACTAAAGATAAATTGCTGGCTATCGGCGACAAGTACGAATCGCAGATTGCTGCTGATCGTGCTGCCGATTCGGCTTTCCGCTAGTTTTACCAAACCGCGCTAGTCTCAACAGCCAAAGGCGAGAAAATCACTGTGACGTTTGAACTGTTTATTTTCTACTTTTTTGCAGCTATTGTGGTTTTCGCCGCTGCAGGGGTGATCACCTCACGCAACCCTGTGCATTCAGCCATGTTTCTGGTGCTCACATTTTTTACATGTGCAGCCATCTGGATGCTGCTTGAGGCCGAGTTTCTGGCCATCACGCTAGTACTTGTCTATGTTGGTGCCGTTATGGTGCTGTTCCTGTTCGTGGTGATGATGCTCGACGTTAACGTTGAGCCACTGCGGGAAGGGTTCGTGAAATACCTGCCAGTGGGCCTTCTTGTCGGCATCATCATGCTTGTTGAGATGGTATTTCTGATTACGCAAAAATACTTCAGAACGGATCAGTATCCAGCGCCTGAGCGCGCCTCATCGGATCAGCTGAGCAACACGGAAGCGCTTGGACGTTTGCTGTATGACGATTACCTCTTCCAGTTTGAAATTGCAGCCATTATCCTTCTGGTGGCCATAGTTGCGGCAATCTCCCTGACCATGCGACGCAGACCCAACACCAAGTACCAGGCTCCGGCCGAACAAATTGACGCATCCAAGCAGGGTCGACTGCGTGTGGTTCAGATGCCGTCTGAAAAGCGCAGCTAGAGGCCAAGACCATGATCACACTGTCTCATTACCTGGCCCTTGGCGCGATACTGTTTTGCCTGAGTGTTGTCGGTATCTTCCTTAATCGCAAGAACGTCATAATTCTGCTGATGTGCATAGAGCTGATGTTGCTGTCGGTCAATATAAATTTTGTCGCTTTCTCACATTTTCTGGGTGATGGCGCAGGCCAGATATTCGTGTTTTTCATTCTTACCGTGGCCGCAGCTGAGGCTGCTATCGGCCTGGCAATTCTGGTTGTGCTGTTCCGCAACCGCTCGACGATCAATGTCGCCGACCTCGACGCACTGAAGGGCTAGAGCACGTGAAGCTATTTTATACACTCATCCCTTTGGCTCCCTTGCTGGCGGCCATCGCCACAGGACTGTTCGGACACAAACTCGGACGAGTTAATTCGCACCGGGTGACCATTGCAGGCGTAGCGTTTTCGCTGGCCTTGTCGGTGTATGCGTTTTTCCACGTGGTTGTGGGTGGTGCACCTACCTTTAACGAGAATATCTACACCTGGTTGGTGAGCGGGAACATCCGTTTCGAGATCGGCTTCATGGTGGATAACCTGACGGTCATGATGCTGCTTGTGGTCAATTTCGTCTCGTTGATGGTGCATATCTACACCATCGGTTACATGGAAGATGACGACGGATACCAGCGCTTCTTTTGCTACATATCGCTGTTTACCTTCTCCATGCTGATGCTGGTGATGTCCAACAACTTCCTGCAGCTGTTTTTTGGCTGGGAAGCTGTGGGCACGGTCTCCTACTTGCTGATCGGTTTTTATTACAAGAAAGAGACGGCCATTTTTGCCAATATGAAAGCCTTTCTGGTCAACCGCGTGGGAGACTTCGGTTTTGTGCTGGGTATCGCTGGCATCGTCATGTACACCAACAGCCTGGCGTACATCGATGCGTTTGAAGCAGCACCAACACTGGTTGGCCAGACCATCAACCTTGTGGGCACGGCCGAATGGGATGTACTGACCGTACTCTGCATCTTGCTATTCATCGGTGCCATGGGGAAATCTGCGCAAGCGCCACTGCATGTCTGGCTGCCCGATTCGATGGAAGGCCCGACACCCATCTCGGCGTTGATTCACGCAGCCACGATGGTCACAGCTGGCATCTTCATGGTGTCGCGAATGTCGCCGATGTTTGAGCTGTCCGACACTGCCTTGAGTTTCATTCTGATCATTGGTGCGTTCACTGCCTTCTTCATGGGGCTGATCGGCATGGTGCAAAACGATATAAAGCGTGTCGTGGCGTACTCCACCCTGTCACAGCTGGGCTACATGACGGTAGCGCTGGGTGTCTCTGCCTATTCGGCAGCGATGTTCCATTTGATGACACATGCGTTCTTCAAAGCACTGCTATTCCTTGCGGCTGGCTCTGTGATCATTGCCATGCACCACGAGCAGGACATACGAAAAATGGGGGGGCTGCGAAAGAAGATGCCCATTACGTATTGGACGAGCCTCATTGGTTCCCTTGCGCTGATTGGATTTCCCGCGTTTTCGGGGTTCTACTCAAAAGACATTATTATTGAAGCTGTGCATGCGTCAACTATTCCCGGTGCGCACATCGCCTACTGGGCTGTTGTGGGCGGGGTGTTTGTTACAGCCTTTTATTCGTTCCGCTTGTTCTTTCTGGTCTTTCACGGTAAGCCACGGATGGATGATCATACATTCGACCATGCAAAGGAATCGCCCAAGGTTGTTACGATTCCCCTTATCCTGCTCGCCATACCATCATTGTTAATTGGTTTTTTCACAGTCAGCAGCGTGGTGTTCGGGGACTATTTCAAGGACATTATCTACGTGGCGCAAGCTCACGATGTTCTGGCCAAAGTGGGTGAGGCTTATCATGGTCCCGTGCAGTTCATCAGCCACGCGTTCCATGCACCGCCTGTCTACCTGGCATTTGCTGGCCTCATTACGGCTTTTGTCTTCTATATTCTTGCGCCTTCCATACCGGCGTTTCTGGATTCGAAACTCGGCTTCCTGCGACGTATCCTGGACAACAAGTACGGCTTTGACGACTTCAATCAAGCGGTATTTGCCCGGGGTAGTGTCGGACTCGGCAAACAGCTTTGGCAGAAGGGCGATATGGCTGTCATTGATGGTGCGCTGGTCAACGGCACCGCCAAGGGAGTGGGGCTGCTATCGGGTTTCACCCGCAACGTGCAAAGTGGCATGTTGTTCCACTATGCCTTCGCCATGATTCTGGGTTTGCTAGCCATGCTGACCTGGTTTCTGTTTATCTAGCCCGATCGAGAACGCAATCTTGAGCTTCCCAATTCTAAGTCTGACGATCTGGTTACCCATTATTGCGGGCATTGTCATTATTGCCGCCGGCAACCGTAACGCTCGCAAGTTGGCCATGGGGGCGTCAGTGCTGACGTTCCTTGTGAGTCTGCCATTGTATTTCGGGTTCGACGCCACCACGGCTGCCATGCAGTTCACCGAAACTGTCGCCTGGCTGCCATCGTTCAATATCAATTATTCGCTGGGCGTGGACGGTATCTCGATGCCACTGATTGTGCTGACCACGATCATCAACGTCATTGTTGTCATCTCAGCGTGGGAAGTCATCAAGGATCGCCCCGCGATTTATCTTGGGTCTTTCTCCATCATGACCGGCCTCATGATCGGCGTTTTTTCAGCCCTGGATGCCATTCTGTTCTATGTATTCTTTGAGGCTACACTCATACCGATGTTCCTGATCATTGGTATATGGGGTGGGCCGCGGCGAGTCTACGCCACGGTCAAGTTCTTCATCTACACCTTTTTGGGCTCTGTGATGATGCTTGTCGCGCTCATTTACATGTACCGTGAAGGCGGTTCATTCGGGGTGCTGGATTTACACGATCTGGTCCTCAATGAACAACAACAGTTCTGGATTTTCCTGGCTTTTCTGGCTGCCTTTGCAGTCAAGATTCCCATGTGGCCGGTACACACCTGGCTGCCTGATGCACACGTGGAAGCGCCAACGGCAGGCTCTGCCGTGCTGGCGGCCATCATGTTGAAAATGGGGGGATACGGTTTTCTGCGTTTCAGCTTGCCGGTAACACCGGATGCCAGTGCTGGCATGGATACCTTCATGATCGTGATCTCTCTGATTGCCGTGGTGTACATCGGTTTTGTAGCCCTTGCCCAGCGGGATATGAAAAAGCTCATCGCGTATTCCTCAATTTCGCATATGGGTTTTGTCACTCTCGGTATCTTCATTGCCTTCCAGCTCATTGCCAAGGGCGATATGGCAGGGGTGGCACTGGGTATTGAAGGGGCGATTATCCAGATGGTGTCTCACGGCTTTATTTCGGCGGCCATGTTTCTGTGTGTGGGTGTCATGTACGACCGTATTCACAGCCGGGAGATTGCCGACTACGGAGGTGTGATCAACACGATGCCAATATTCGCAGCCTTCATGGTGTTCTTTGCCATGGCCAACGCTGGGCTGCCGGGTACATCAGGCTTTGTTGGTGAATTCATGGTCATTCTTGCAAGCTTCAAAGCAAACTTCTGGATTGCTTTTCTGGCGGCGCTGACGCTGATCCTCGGAGCGGCATATACATTGTGGATGGTAAAACGCGTGATCATGGGTCCCATCGGTAACGATAAAGTGGCAGCTTTGACGGACATTAACCGGCGTGAATTCTGGATGCTGGGACTGCTGGCATTATTTGTTTTGCTCATTGGCGTCTGGCCCAATATGATCGGCTACGTTATGCACGCATCGGTTGAAAACCTCGTGCAACATATATCAACGGCTAAGTACTGAGAGACTCATGGACAACCTGCAGATCGCAACACCTGAGATCTTTCTGCTGTCAGCTACCTGTGCGGTACTGATCGTTGGTCTGTTCGTCAAGGCGTCATCGAATATCGTCTACTGGCTTTCGCAGCTGGCTCTGGTGGTGACATTAATGATGTCGTTCTCGCAAATAGGCGATGAAACACTGACCGGCATGAGCGGTGCGTACACCGTCGACTCGCTCAGTGCCACGCTTAAAACCTGGATTCTGGTGATAGCTATCGGTATCTTCCTGTACTCACGAGACTACGTCGGTGAGCGCAAGATCCAACGTCACGAGTACTTTGTGCTCTGTCTGTTTGCTGTGTCCGGCATGATGATCATGGTTTCTGCCACCCACATGCTGACCATTTATCTGGGTCTGGAACTGCTTGCGTTATCGCAGTATGCCTTGGTAGCCCTGCATCGGGACAACAGTCGCGCCGCAGAGGCAGCCATGAAGTACTTCGTGCTGGGCGCATTGGCCTCTGGCATGCTGCTGTATGGCATGAGCATGATTTATGGCGCTACAGGTTCACTGGATCTGCATGTTATCGGTGACATCCTTGCGGGCACATCCTCTGAAACTCTCTCAGCTGAGCGTACCATCGGTGCTCGATTTGGTCTGACCTTTGTCATCGTTGGTATAGCGTTCAAGTTGGGCGCCGTGCCGTTTCACATGTGGGTTCCGGACGTTTACGAAGGCGCACCGACATCGGTGACGATGTTCATCTCCACCGCTCCCAAGATTGCGGCGTTTGCCATGTTGATCCGTTTACTGGTAGGTGGGTTGGAGACGCTCAGCGCAGACTGGCAACAAATGCTTGCCATCATGGCTGCGCTATCGATGGTGGTGGGTAACCTGATCGCCATCGCTCAGACCAACATCAAGCGCATGCTTGCGTACAGCACAATCTCACATGTAGGCTTTCTGTTGCTGGGTATCGTAGGTGTGACCAATGAGGGCTACAGCGCGGCCATGTTCTACGCCATCACTTACGCATTCACCACGCTTGCAGCGTTTGGTGTGTTGCTTGCTATTTCTCGTGAAGGGCACGAAGCCGATACGTTGAATGATTTGGCGGGGCTGGGCAAGCGCAATGCCTTTCTTGCCAGCATCATGATGATTTCGATGATCTCTCTGGCAGGTGTGCCACCGGTTGTCGGTTTTTATGCCAAGCTCTCGGTGCTGCAAGCGGCTGTCGGTGCAGGGTTTGCCTGGCTTGCGATACTGGGTGTGATCATGTCAGTGGTTGGGGCGTTCTACTACTTGCGCGTGATCAAAATGATGTTCTTTGATGAGCCAACTGATGTCGTAGATATAAAGGTGGCCGGTGATGTGACAGCGGGTCTTGCGGTGAATGGCCTTGCTGTTTTGGCGCTGGGTGTTGCACCGGGTTTCATCATGGCGGCTTGTATCGCAGCGTTCGGCTGATTACTGCCGCGTAATGACAAAGGATTAATGTTCGGTTCTTCTTGCGTGTTTGTTCTGGTTAAATTGCTGGTCATGTAACAGTTATTCGAATATCGTCACGTAGTGCCAATTCGGCAGATCTTCGTGAGGATGGTAGTTGATGTGTAGATTCTTGATTGCTGCAGCACTTTTGGCTGTTGCCTCTGTAGCTTCTGCACAGGATGGTGT
>CAYGSW010000106.1:0-4377 GCA_964352535.1 uncultured Granulosicoccaceae bacterium
GTGTAAATACGTTAAGCGCACAATGGCGCAGTGGCCGATTAGATAGGACAGATGGCAAGGATGTTGAACGCGAACAACTCGACGCGATGATGGAGTTTGTTCGGCACGGCGATAGTGTTGTCGTGCACAGCATGGATCGACTTGCTCGAAACCTCGACGATTTGCGGCGTATCGTAAATACCCTCATTGAGAAAGGCGTGCGTATTGAATTCGTGAAAGAGGGCCTATCGTTTACCGGCGAGGATTCACCCATGTCCAAACTGATGCTGTCTGTCATGGGTGCTTTTGCGGAATTCGAGCGTTCACTGATTCGCGAGCGGCAACGAGAAGGCATAGCGCTTGCCAAACAACGGGGTATCTATCGAGGTCGAAAGCGTGCGTTGTCGGATGACACCATCGCCAGTGCCAAGACGCGTATCGCTGCTGGCGATACCAAAGCGCAAGTTGCACGTGACCTGGGAGTCAGCCGCGAAACGCTGTACCAGTATCTACGCGTCTGCGAATGACACATGGCCAGAGGATTTCTATCTGATGCCCAGCAACGACAGTACGGACGTTACACAGTTGATCCGAATGAAATTCAGCTGACACAATTCTTTCACCTCGACGATACTGATCTTGCACTGATAAACAAACGGCGTCGCGACTACAATCGACTGGGGTTCGCATTGCAACTCACAACCGTGCGGTTTCTAGGCACATTTCTGCCTGACCCTTCGGACGTACCGCAAAACGTCATTCAATTCGTCGCGTTTCAGCTAGCCATCGCTAACACCGATTGTATTGGTAACTACAGGGTTCGGCGCGCCACAGGGGTTGCTCATCGTACGGAGATTCAGCGTCAGTACGGCTATCAGGACTTTCACTCGCCACCTTGGCGTTTCCGACTCAGTCGCTTGCTCTACAGTCGCGCCTGGATCAGTAATGAGCGTCCCAGTTTGCTGTTTGATATAGGAACTGCCTGGCTCATTCGACACAAAGTGCTGTTGCCTGGCTCTACGGTCTTGCAGAGGCTCATCATAGAAATCCGTGAGCGCGCATCGAATCAACTGTGGAGCAGACTCGCTTTACTGCCGACACGTGAACAAAAGGCAAATCTTGAGGCATTGCTCGTGGTTCCACAGGGCCAACGTGCGTCCCCGTTTGATCGTTATCGCAAGGGGCCAGTAAGAGTCAGTGGGCCGTCTTTCATCGCCGCAATTGAACGCTATATCGAGTTGCGCGCCTACGGTGTTCAAGGTTTCGACTTCGCTGGTATTCCGCCCATCCGTTTCAAGGCTATAGCTCGACAGGCTGGAATACTTTCGCAGTGGCAGATTTCCCGCATGTCGGAGATCAGGCGAACTGGCTTTTTGGTAGCTTTTGTACGGGCATTCGAAATCAGCGCTCTTGATGATGCACTGGACGTACTCGACTTGCTCATTACCGACATAGCAGGTCGGGCGAAGCGACTGGGTAAGCAGAAACGGTTGCGCACATTGAAGGATTTGGATAGATCTGCATTAACGTTGGCCGAGGTTTGCGCTTTGGTTCTGAACGAGACTATGGACAGTCAACGTCTACGGGAAGCCATCTACGAGCGTGTGTCTAAACAAAAGCTTGAACAATCTGTTGCCGTCGTGAACGAACTTGCACGCCCGTCCGAGGAACAATATCACGAGGAAATGGTTGAGCAGTATGGTCGCGTGAGGCCGTTTCTTTACACGCTGTTGAACAACATCAAGTTTGAGTGCGCACCGTCCGGTGAGACCACAATGAAGGCGCTCAATTACCTTGTCGAGTTGGGTCCGACACGCAAGCAGGTACTGGAAAAGGCTCCCCATGAGATCATTGGCAATCCTTGGCGGCGACTCGTGTTCGATGAGCAAGGACGAGTGACACTGCGTGGATACACCTTGTGTTTTCTTGATAAATTGCAGGACAGCCTGCGTCGCCGCGATGTGTACGTCAGCGGCAGTGATCGCTGGGGTGATCCACGCACGAAGTTGCTCGACGGTGCTGAATGGAAATCTCACCGTGGTCAGGTCTGCCGATCACTGGGGCATCCCGTGAACGGACAGGACGCCATCCGGAAACTCACTGAACAACTGGATACGACCTACCGGGAGGTCGTATCCAACTTCGATGCCAATTCGAACGTATGCATTGATAGTACGGGTGATCGTCCTACCCTGACGATCACGAATCTCGACAAGGTCGAAGATCCGGAGAGTCTTGGCAGACTAAGAGAACAGATCCTCGGGCTTCTTCCAAAGATAGATCTTACTGAGATGTTGCTAGAGATCAATGCACTCACTGGATTCGCAGACGAATTCGTACATGTCAGTGAAGCTAGCGCCCGTGTCGAGGACTTGCAGGTCAGTGTCTGTGCAGTGTTGCTCGCTGAGGCCTGTAATATTGGCGTGGAGCCTTTCGTTCAGTCACACGTGCCAGCACTGACGCGTCATCGGTTAAGCTGGGTGAAGCAAAACTATGTTCGTGCGGAGACTCTGATCGCTGCGAATGCTCGGTTGGTGAACACTCACTCTACGCTACCGCTTGTCGGGCGATGGGGCGGTGGTGATGTTGCATCAGCCGACGGCCTACGTTTCGTCACACGGGCGAAAACTATTCACTCTGGACCGAATCCCAAATACTTTCCCAAGGGAGGACGTGGGATTACGTGGTACAACTTTATGTCGGACCAGTTCTCTGGATTTCACGGTATCGTGATACCCGGAACACTTCGAGATTCGATCTTCGTCCTGGAAGGGCTGCTGGAACAGCAAACAGGATTACGACCAACCGAAATCATGACGGACACCACAGGTGCAAGCGACATGGTGTTCGGTCTCTTCTGGCTACTTGGTTATCAGTTCTCGCCGCGATTGGCCGATGCTGGTGAAGCCAGGTTTTGGCGTATTGACCGAGAGGCGAACTACGGGCCGCTTGATGAGTTGGCCAGTCACTGCGTGTCAACAAGTCGCATGGAGCATCACTGGGACGACATGTTACGTGTCACCGGTTCGCTGAAGCTCGGCACCATTCAAGCGTCGGAGCTTATTCGTTCGTTATTGAAAAGCGAACGTCCCTCCAGTCTGGCGCTGGCCATCATGGAAGCAGGACGTATCAACAAGACTGTTTACTTGCTCAATTACGTTGACGATGAAAGCTATCGAAGACGCATCCTTACACAGCTCAATCGCACAGAAAAACGCCATGATCTGGCAAGGGTGATATGTCACGGGCAACGCGGTGAATTGCGCAAACGCTACCGTGAGGGCCAGGAAGATCAACTGGGCGCACTGGGTCTCGTTGTCAATGCCGTGGTTTTATGGAACACCGTGTATATGCAAGATGCATTGGATCATCTGAGGGAGAACGGCATGCCAGTTTCAGATAGTGATATTGCCGGTCTGTCTCCACTGCGTTATGAGCATATCAATGTGTTGGGTCACTACTCATTCACGTTGGCCGATGCAGTGTTGGCAGGTGAACACCGACCGCTGAATCCGATATCAGCACAGGTTGGAGATGATATTGACTCTCAATCAACAACAATCAATTCGAAAACCGGTCCGAATTGAGGGCTTAGAGTACTTTTCTGCGCAGTTGAGGTTCAAGGTCCGTATCGAAGCTTCCATCAATTGTCCGCACCCCAATACCTGTACTCGAGTTGTATGTGTCTTGGACGTTGCGGCCGCCTCGGATTTTATTGCGAACAATTGTATTCCTAGCCCCCAACGTTTGGGAAATTAGCTCATTCGCTACTTCGTCACTTTTGAGAAGGCCTGTAAATGCAGTATCTTTTCGATCAACCTTTTTCTTCAACGACTGCAATGCCCGAGAGTCTTGAGAACCTGCACGAGCAGGTCTCGCTGCGCTGGCAATGACGTTATCTATGTGACTTGATCGGCTGAACCAGCTCTTGAATGCAGCCCAGGTAAAACGCCCAGCCTTGGCTCCGCCAACAACGCCGCCACCAACAAGCAGTGTCGTCCCGTCTCCGACAGCGGACATGCCTTGATTAGCAATGTCTACAGCATCGGTTGTGGTACGTCGGGTAGTCTGTATTTCTGCAACTATGTCGTCGACCGTATCGTCGCTTTCGCTCTCATTCTCAACGGCCTGTCGCCCATCTGGATCGATAACTACAGAACGGAGCCGTCCAGCTCACGGAGATAATCATCTATGGGTCTCGCAGTCCCCAGCGTGACAACAGACCCGTTGTTCTTACTTACAAGAAATGGGGCGTTTCCCGCAAGCATGTCAATGCTATTGCCTTTTTCTAAGAAGGCAGAGGTGTTGTAAAAGAATAGCCAGCCGAAAGATTCCTCTCGCGTAGAATCAATCTGCAGCGAGAGTTTTTCGCCCACCTCTTCCTCGATGCTGCGCAGG
>CAYGSW010000106.1:4387-18495 GCA_964352535.1 uncultured Granulosicoccaceae bacterium
ATCAAGTGGTTTCTCAGTTGGTGGGCAGATAGCTGAAGCTCGAAAAGCTTTCGAACGATGCCGTCCGTCCAGTCTGTCCGTCGAGGAAGCGAACTGTTCCGCTCTGATTGACTCCGTTGAAAACGTGGCCAACGCCATCACCTCGCGCTCCGAAAACAATGCCGCGAGCGCCAGGTCCAGCAGCAGTCAAGATGGCGCTCGCCTCGGAAGCTCCATCTATACTCCTGAAGCGACCGCCGAATATTTTCTCCAGTACAGAAATACGCTGAGGGCCACTTGGCAAGGCAGAAGCAGCTCGTCCTGCCAGAGTTGCGTCAGTTGCAATCGCGCAGTTGACACAATTTTGCGTCCCGCCGACGACATTTACGTTTCGGATGGAGCCGGCACGTCCTGCTGTGAAGAATCCTCTAGCCGCCTGAAAAGCTTTGGCGGCTCCTCCGAGGATACCGCCGCCGAATGCTAGTGCATCATCAAGTAGGGACCTTCCGAGGCCAGCACCTTCGCCGTTGTACCCATCTGCAAGAGCACCTGAAAGTTCCGAGTAGTTCGCCTCGCCATCACCTACCCCAAGAACTCCCTCTGCCGTTTCCGTGATTGCGCCGCCAAGGGCTGTAACACCGTTTCGCCCGTCTGGATCAATATATGAATACGGATTATTGTTTGCATACGCGTATCGATTGAACATCATCGGGTTCCCGATAGAGAATCCAACAGGATCATTGGAATAGAAGCGCCCAATCTGTGGATCAAAATACCGCGCCTTCATGTACACCAAATTTGATCCCTCATCCTTAAGATGCCCGGTATATCCCTTACGCGAACCGGTCCGATCATGATGAAATTCGTTACCTGTCTCGCTAACCCGGGTTCGAGCACGTCCAAAAGGATCACTGTGTTCGTGCCATAACGTATTTCCATTATGATCTGTCACCACTGCAGGCGAACCTAGTAGATCATGGTGATAAAATATTACATATTGATCTGAATTTAGTTCTGTCGCAGCACGGGTATTTGACACAACCCCCATCAATGCAAAACTCAATATAGTAATAATTAGTACGTCTAGGCGTTGGATAGGCTTTGTCATTATCGATGCCCTTTATACGTTGGTGGAGTTCTATTGAATTAATCCTACCATTTATGACGTAGGCGTTTTTCGGTAGATGATTATCTCCGTAGCTCTTTGACAATCAGGACTGCTACTAACGAGCCCCACCTTGTTGCCATTCGCTAGTGCAAGGTAGGCTACTGCACGTATAGCAGCTTGACGTGAAGCACTTAACGTATCGCTAAAACGGACATAATCGTTGTTCCACAGCTGATGTTGCGCTGGCACCGTTTCATCTAGCCTTATATAGATTCGGTCGTTATTCCATCCCCCTTCCGATATACGCTTTATGTATCCTTCACCACAATTTGCAGGTAATAGATTATCTTCTGCCGTCGCAATAGAGGTGGAAAACCCTGCGATTGTAAGCACTACGACTGTAATTATACTGCATAATTTCATGAATATATCTCTCTTAGTGTAAATACGTTAAGCGCACAATGGCGCAGTGGCCGATTAGATAGGACAGATGGACAGATGGACAGGTGGCGTTTATTATCGTGACGGGGAGGGCGATCACGTGTTCTTAAAGTACCCCATTGGACGTCACAGAATCACGCGAATTTAGTGAACCATCAGTAAAAACGTCACTGGTACTTGCCAATGTGGATTCGGTAGACTGTGAGATGCGCCATCTAATATTTCATATTCAATCTCATCACCTATTCCATTGTTATCGCTATCGGCACTCATCACGAGTGATCCAACCAAGTATTCGTTGAGATTAGACAACCCATCGCCATCTGCATCCTCTAGCGCGTCAATAGCCAGGTATGGATCCATACCGTGCAGACGCTCAAAGTAATCTGGCACACCATCTGTGTCAGAATCGGTGGAATTGTGCGTACCCAGTGTGGCAATGGATTTACCGTTGAAAAACAAATGATTGCGCTGCTCTCCAGACTCCACATCCTGCTCAAACATTAGATTACCCGATTGACTATAGAGTGAGTAAGTACTCTTTGTGCGACCGTCTTTTTCTAATACTGCCTTGACGCGGAATCCCTGACCATCGTAGCGGTTGCTAATTTCGACTTCGCCATCCGTACCGGTATAATGAGATGAGGTGAGCATCTGATTCATCTCGTCATAGCTCATCGAATCCATATCACTAGTTGACGTGATGTTTCCATTAGCATCATATTGAATATTCGAATAATTACGCGCCTTGGTATGATCGCCCTCTACCGTTACACTGCTCAGCAAATTACTCGAACCTGGATACGTATACGTTAATGCGTAACCGTCCAACGATGCACGTTTGATATTCCCAAGAAGGTCATACTCATACACAACACCGTTTGGCCCCCAAGCAGATCCGCTAGCGGTAATGAGTCGATTCAGTCCGTCGTAGGTTGCTGTGATACCACCGCCGCCACTATAGTGGTAGAAATAGTTTCCTACGTTTTTAATGTTTTGACGCGCATCGTAGAGATACACAAGATCCAGGGGAGGTGGCGCCCCAAACTTAGAGACTTTTAACTGCTGTGGCAGAGTGCGCAGGTTTTGCGTTGATGAAAATGTAAGCCCGTTGCTCATATTCATCAAGCGCAGTTGCCCATTCGGAAAGTAAAGAGCACCGTCAGCGAATTCGACCGCTCCCTCCCCGCTATCAACTGTGAGTGAGACAGGTTGTCCGAATCCGTTATACCGATAAGTCGCTACCGTTCCATTAGGGTAGGTAAGAGTGGACAGGTTATCGACGTTGTCGTAGGTGTAGGAGAGCGATAGGGTTTGTCCATCAATGGTCAATGCTTCTGACTCCAACAATGCGTATCCTGGTTTGTACACGTATGTCCACGCACTGTTAGGTGTACTCATCTTCTGTAGAAAACCGTTGGGCAGGTAGTCATAATCAACACTATAAGAACCGTCAGATGCTGATACGGTATCGAGTTGATTACGATTGGTGTATGTATACGTCAACATGTTGCTGCTGAAATTGCTAACCTGAGTCATATTGCCGGCACCATCGTACCCATTGACCACACGTGTACCAAACTCAGGGTGAGTTTCTGATCCTGGAAGCATCGTCAGTGTGCTGGACATGGCGAAAGGTGTATAGGTGCGAACAGTGGCGTTTCCACGATTAGCGCCTTGTAATACTTTAGTAATAAATCCGTGGATATTGCGGTCTAACCAGGTTCCGACCCACTCTGTGTCATCAATCATTTGATGTATTTCAGAAACCTCGTGTGTGCTGGCGTTACCCAAAGCACGAAAGTTGTAGACAGTAATGTATCCGTCTTCATCTTTACGAGCGTATCCGAAATCTATCTTTCCGTTAGTTCCAAAATGTGCATTGCACAGTTTGCCGTAGCAGTAGCTAACCTCTCCGGCATTACCGCTTCGGTTTTCGGTGATAATACGATCTACTGCATCGTAGGTACGATTCACACCGGGCCATGTTCCTCCACCTAAATCAGAAGCACTGGCGTACGAATTATTGACTGTACGACCGTATTGGTCGTAAACCGTTTTTTTACGCATATCCGTTGTACCGTCAGAGGTATCACGTTCAACTATTTGTACAACTCGCCCCAAGGCATCGTAATAGGTAAACCGACTCCAGCCTGACTCATTCAGCTCTTTCTTGCTGCGATAGCGCCAATGGTTTGGATCATGCCACGTTGGATGATAGGTCGTTACTTTAGTACGTGTATCGCCTGCTTTCCAGGTTTTGTTCATACGCCCCATACTATCGTACCGATAATCTAGCCTTACGCCCGCCTCATCGATGGTTTTATAGATACGTCCAGTGACATAAGCAGAGGTCACTGAGTCCACTCCACCACTAACAGCAACTCGCTTGGCCACTCCATTGTTATACTCTTTATACATCGTTGTATTGTTGCGACCGTCTGTCGAGGACGTGAGAGCACCGTATGGGTTGTACCCAAAGGACGTTGTAAACCCTTGATCTGTTTCGGAGGCTAACTGACCATCGCTATTATACGTACGTTGAATTACTATCTTATCGTTACCGACTGTTACATCATCGATGTAAGTGCCAGTGTATATCCGATCAATCAATCCGACTATCCAGCCGTTCTTGTTAGCGTAATTGTTGTCATAGCGTATCCACGACGATCGTTTTTCATCCGTACTCACATTATGTTCGTCGATGAACGAAGGTTGATTATATATATCGAACCCACGCCATCTCTTTTCAAACACATTGCCATCGAAGTGGATCGTTGATTTGACCAAGTTGTCACGGCTCGCATTTAAAACCCATTCCCGTGCTCTTGAATGCTGAATACTGTATTTATTAGCATCGAGAAAATTTCTCTTCTCATCGTACTCGTGTTCAATACCAGACAATGGCGTTTTTGAGTCTATTGCATAGACATAATGAGACTTGAGTTTGCTCGACCTAGCCCTTGCTGATACCTCACTGGGAACAGTGGATTTAGGATTAGAAATTCGATCTACGCGATTAAAAAGCAATTTATGGTATCGAAGACCACTAGTGAAAATCTGTCGCTGTGCAAGTAATGGCTTTCCAACCGGTGTAGCTATTGAGTAGGATACTGTATGAGTAGAATTCTGAAAACTATTACCATTCGGATCGGCAACGGTCCTTTCTTTAACAGCTGGACGATGCGTAGAACTATCGTATGGCAATGACTTGTAGTTTTTTTCCTTAAGTAATTGGTATTTGTAAGTTGTTTTTGCACCTGTAGGAATGCTGACTTCTATCATAGGCAAATAGAGCGTTCGAGACTTTAGAATACGTTCTTCAGAAAGTAGATCGTTGTTGCTATTCCGTGTGCCTTCGTGACTTGACATAGTGTAGTACTGGTCGTATTCAAAGTCCCAATGCGATCCGTCTTTCAACAGAACTTGGCTCAATTCACACTGTGTACGTGTGTACGGAGCCTGATATGCTATGTTTCGCGTCTTATACTTATAGAATACTTCGTTATTAGGCGCGGCGCTGGATCCCACTCGGTCCAAAAGGTGAGGGCAGATTGCTGAGCCACCTGAACGATATGTAAAATTGACCTTTCTATCGGTAGTAGAACCATCGTCCAGCGTGATGCTATTGAGTCGTTGCTTATTTCGAATGACGTGGTTTGATGATATAAATAGATTTGCCAACGGTGGAAGCACCTGTCCATTAGTCTGTGGGCTATCAACATACTCGTAGGAAATAGTACTACCGTGCTTCTCTATGGTCTCCGCGAAAAGCACATAGGTTACGGTATAGACGCCATCATCTCCTCCTCTACTCGGATACCATTCCGTCACACCAGTTGTAAAGCTGGTTCCATCAGGCGAATGTACAATAAACTTATCTGAACCTGCACCTCCACAGCTCACGTACCAGTTGTCGTTGCTAATAAATAAGGCATTGGACGGAAATTTTGAAAGCAGTGCATTTTGAAGAACATGTCGCTTTAGCAATCGCACCATGCCACCAGGATGTTCGAATCGAATATCACCGCCGTCAATGCTTTTGTTCCATGTACTGCAGTTCAGAGTTCGTGCCGCAGGACTTTTGTACTCGCTTGACGTTACCCCCACAGCTATACTCAAGCGAGGATTACCAAGCGACATTGTTCCTAGCGCGTATGGATAGGCTTGTGGGGTTTCTTCATGTTGACGCGTGATCGCAATTGATAAAGCCCCATTGCCGGTAATGCTCATGTCGGTTGATCGATGACCAATCTTACCTGTCAGTGGAGCGTAGGTTTCCCCTGGGATTGGCACTGCAAACAGATCAGTGCCAGTTGCGGTAATGTGACGATTACCTGCATCATCCGCTGCTGAATCCTCCTCTTGTGCGAACACACTGTTCGTACAGAATATCAACAGTGATATAAGTATGGACCAAATGGTCACCGTAGAGCGAAGAGTGGGATCGAGGCTGGCCGATGGCATGATATGTGAGTTCCAGACTAGTGATTACTATTGATAAGAGACGTAAAACTCAGAATGAAACTGTGAATTCCCCAATACGAGGCGGTCGCATTCACACAGACACACCGCTTGATTTCAATCTGACACGAACATAGTTTCTGAACCTGAGTTTAACGACGAAGCCCAGTTCTGGAGTTCCGTCATTGCAGAAAGTAACTTGTGCAGCATTTTCTCGAGAGAGTGAACTCCCTAAAACCATAGCTTTCAGCTTAGGTCATAAATGCTCAGATGAAAATAGACTAACGTGGGATTCAGTATTGCGTTTGGTGCAATAACTGTCATGTTGTTACTTGCGGACACGTACAACCCTTGTTTGAAGGAATTAAGTGGCCCTAATTAATAGCGATCAGTTTTCTGTTGCTTATGACATGGATCCCTTGAATACCCATCAACCTGGTCCGCATATTCTCAACAAAATGACCTATACGCTCATTTCGGTAGGATCCACCAAGGTATGAAGCGTTGAGTGACAAGGGAAGCGGCTTCCAATCACAAGCCATCTCTACAAGCTGCCCAGACTCAATATCAGATCCTACAAGCCATCGTGGCAGAATCCCAAATCCCAGTCCCTGATTAACAGCAGCATGCAAAGCAAAGCAAAGCAAACAGATTATTAGTTGACATAACCACGCTTGGCCTGATCATTCTTAGTCTGTCTCCGATGCTAAAACGCAGTTCGATTTTGACATCATTAACAGAGCCCAAAGCGATGTATGGCAGCGTTTCCAAATGTCGCGGTGTACAAACCCCCGATACTCCGGCAAGCTCAGAAGAGCATACAAGCACCTGTTCAATGATGGCCATCTCGCTGCTCACTAAGTTGTCATCATGGCTATCCCCAAAATGCATCCAAAGATCACAGCCTGCTTCAGTGAATTTCAATTGCTCGTCACACAATATCCACACTATTCCAACATCTTCGTTTTCTAATCTAAAATCTACCGCAATCGTTGTCATAAACTGTTGCCCAATACCCAAGGGTGCAACAATTCTCAACGAACTCGCTTTACCAGTATCATGACTACGGTACCGATCCTCGAAACGACGCCAGCAGTTCAAGAGAACCTTGGCATCGTGCAAGAAACTCTGCCCTGTTTGTGTCAATGCTAGACTGTGCGTGTTGCGATGTATCAGGTGTTTTTTTAGCATACCCTCCAGCTTCTTCAGCTTCCGACTAGCCGTCGAAGATCCAACACCCATGTCTTCAGCCGCTTGCCCGATGGAGCGAGTTTCCGCTATACGCACAAATGTTTCAACAAGATCTATCCTATCGGTCTTCATGGCGTTTATTTATCTACTTCAGACGCCAAACGAACGTCTACGAATGATCACGATAATCGTCAGCCGATTCGTCCAAGCACCGACAATTTTTAGTAGTGTAACTATAGTGCGAGGTTCTGGCACACACTCTGCGCATTGTTGACACGCGTTTACATTTCATAGGGTTTATTGGAATTCATTCAGTATTAGTCGCTTTGATCAATGCATGGAATAGGAATGAACCAAAAATTATCGAACTAAAGCAGTTGAAGCCACATATTGCCATCTGAAGCTCGGCGAGATGGCAGCAATACTAGAAGACAACTCTCTTACACTGAGGCTAATGCGAACAATGGTTTAAGAGAGATAAACATCAAATAGATGAATCGACCCTGCAGGGGGTGATAGAGGCTGCACATGTGTTTGTGGCAGATTAGTTATCGTAATTCTTGCCCGCTGTTCTCAGCACCTGTTTGACTTCTTGCTCAGTCACGTCTTGATAGATGGTCGTAGTCGCAGCTGATTTATGGCCTAGAACTTTCTGAACGGTTTTCAAATGTTCACCTTGATCATGCAGTAAGTTTGTTGCCAGTGTACGACGCCCAGAATGACTGCTGGCGCGATCGATTCCTGACCATTTACGTAGCATCGTGGCCATATGATCCTGCAGGGTATTCGGGCTGTAGAATCCACCTTTCTGGGACAATAACCAGTTAGACAACCGCGTTAGTGCCCGAGTGCGTTTCCGACCTTATCGGCAGTTCAGCGAAGACTCAGCCATAATAAAGAGCTTTGCAGTATGGAATTTACAATGGTGGCCAGGAACAGAATCGAGCCGGCAGCCGTGCTGTGCCGACAAAGGGATTTTCAGTCCTCGATACACTCCACCTTGCTATCAATTTCAACAGCTTAATGAGCAATGTCTGCTTTTGATGCACGACAGTGCTCAAGCGTGTCTATGGAATGCATAAATATTTGAACCAAACCGTACCAGTATTCTATTCCGCCAGCTGATGTGGCTTATACACCTGCACGTCGGCATTAACCGATGTGAGGTATTTGCACCATACGGATCCAGACCACGGACGTGTTGTGGTACTGCTCGGTTGACTGCCCGAATTAGTGTGTCATCGCATAAACCAATACATTAATACCCAGCATAACAGCGTAGGTTGAAAAGTGTGATGGATACCGTGGGTTATCTGCCCATTCCCATGCATCACCAAGATCAGTATTCCAGTTAATCAGAACCATTAACCGACCCTCTTTATCGAAAATTCCTCGTACGTAAGGCACAGTGCCATCCGCTTCGTGTGTAATGCCTTTACTCTCAAACTCAATACCGTTGTGTAAATTGGGTACCTGTATGATTTCCTCAATATCAAAGACTACATGAAACAGTGGGTGTGTTAGCGGAATGTCAACAATATCCAGATCAGGGAAGACTTTCTGCATCTGTTCCGAAAAATTGCTCCAGGCCCAACTTCCCCAGAAATCATCAATGAAAAGAAAACCGCCGGATAACAGATAGTCTCTGAGTGCATCGATTTCAGCGTTATTGAGCTGCATGGCGCCAACTTCCAACGCATAGATAAACGGCAGCTCGCGCAACTGAGGATCGGTCAGCTTTACTGCGTTTTCCTCCGGAGAGGCATCGATAATGCTGAGTCGCTCGAGTGCGTAAAGAAAATGACGATCAGCTTTGGGGAAATCAATAGACCAGCTGCCGCCCAGCTCTTCACCGACGCTGAAATCATCGCTGTACATGCCACGAGTAAAATAGAATTCATGGTCCAGTGGCTTTTGTGCATGAAGCGCACTTGAGGCGAGAAGCAAGCTGAACCCGATGTATCTAATCCAACCCAAGATCACAGTGGTAACTGGTCTGGTAGTCAGAAAGAAAGCGTTCTCGAATAAATCGCAGCGAAGATATCGATACGCGCCTGTGGAGCCGGTGTCTGCCTATCACGTATTGTCAAAAGGCGGCTGCCATGGCGGAGTTTGTTCAAGTTGCTGTACGGCTGCACTTTCCAAAACAACCAAAAGGCTGCTGTTGTGACGCTCACACAAGTGCGTTGACGCTACTACAACTATTTCTTGGTTTGAACACATTTATTCGGGAGTAAGGACAACGTCCCATTGCCCGTACATCATTACCTCACCGTTGGTACTACTTTCTTCGAGGAAAATTGCGTTAGGGTCGTCCGGATTCACTTTGGGATCGTCTTTGAAGTAAAACTCTGTATCCAGATACCGAAATCCAGGATGATCGATATAGACGTGCACGTGGCTAAGGCGATGGCTGTTGCCTGGAATAACAGATCCGAACTGGTACACACCTCTCTCATTGGTCGTAAGCACCCCTTGGTGGTAGCTTCTATCCATGCCCTCGCTGTCTGCGTGTCTGAATCGTATGCTTACGTTTGGCACAGGTGTGCCATCCGTGCTGGTTACACGTCCGCGAATGCGCATCCGCTGGCCGCTGTCACCGGGCTTCCAGAGTTCTAGCATTGTCGGCTTTGCAGTTTCCTCCAGGCTCTGCTGCGGGCTGGTCTTGTCCTGCGCAGTAGCTCCCGAAGACAACAACAGGCCGAGAAAAAGAAGGCCTGCATACTGCGCCAGTTGTTTTGTATTTCTAGCCATCTCAGGTTACCGTGACTTCGACATTAACGCTGACTCTAACTTCCTTGCATTCCATTTGCAATTGACTGTTCGCAAGCGGATCAGCACGTTCTGTCTGTTGTGTCATAGGGTCTCGATACTCCGATTTGAATATCTTACAACGTTGTACGTGTAGTTCGTCGATGTAGTGTACCGTGATTCGCATACGCTGTCGGTTGTTTACATGTATAGAAGGAAGCTCGGCATCGTAGTGCTTCTTGAACCATTTGCTCACCGTCATCGGCGGATTCTCTGAGCGTGCACAAGAGTTATGGCGGATCGGTAAGCCGATGGGCAACTCGCGCATTGCCTCACTCATTTTATTACCTGACCATAGACGTTGCCTCATGTAACTTGCTACCCATCAGAATGGCTGCTGGGAGCTAGATATTTTGGGGAGATTGACATCTGTCCCTCCACAAGTTCTCTATAACGACGCTCCCTTCTCATCGATCGGGTCCCAACGAGAATGGTTCCCCGACTTTATCGATACTATGAAGCGCTGTGACTTCTTGGCACCCATCGCCAGAGGCTTCGTTTCCTTCGCCTGCTCGCTACCGCTGTTTGCATCCGTAATTCGCTTCCTTGCTGCGTCGGATACATCCCAGCGGGCCGGGACAGGTTTTGAGTGGTATCCAATCCACTGTTTCTTTCAGCGGAGATGACGAGATCTCCCAAGTTCCTGGATGAACCCCAGTATGCACACGCCTGTTTCTCAGACCCCGCTGGAACGCCCCACATAGATCAGTTACATGTGATGCGTTGCTGTCTTCCGCTGTATAGAACACGTCGGCTCCAGATAGACTACCTTTCGAGGCTCAATAGCTCGGCTCATGCACTCCCTGTGTACGCTTCGCAGTACGCGTCACCATACCTCACGCAACACTCGGTTCCGGCTGGCGACCAACCTTTGCAGGACAGGACTGACACCTGTCGGGTTCAAAACCGAAGGTTTCCATATTGCCGCTCCTGCGGCCCTTCTTTTGCCCTTCGCCAAGCTTGCTTGGCGCAACTACACGTGTAGATTGAAAACTGTGATAAGGGCCAAGGCGCGCTACACAGGTGAAGTAAAGATAACAGCGCCGGCACACGCAAGTGTCAGTACTGCTCCTCCAGCCCACGCCAACCATCCTGACCGACGATACCCTGCTCCATCAGACGGTTAAGCACCATATTGTAGCGGTAGTACCGGTTACCTTTGATGAAAATGGCGTGTCGGTCCTGATTGACGAAGGCTGAGTCAGGACTGGGCGGTATACCCGTCCAACGCCCAAGACCCATGTAGCCAACGTCATCCACTTGATCAAGGGTGTGATTGTAACGGTAGTAATAATTGCCTTTGAAAAAATGGCTGGTGCCATCCCGATGTCGCAGGGCAGCGTCGAGATTAACGACTAACCCATACCAGCCTGTCTGGCCAATGGTGCCACGCATCACTATTCGATCATTAACCATGTCATATTCATAGTATTGATCGGCGTGAAAAAACACAATGCGCGTTTTTGACAAGCTCAGCATGGCGTCCGGATTGTTGGGTATACCGACAAAGTCAGACACACTCGTCTCACCCACCAGAGCGACTGTCTGTGCGTGATTGTCATACTGCATGAATATGTCACGCTGAAAGTGAAGGCTATCATCGGATGAATAAGCTGCCGACGCGTCGAGCACACCACCCCCGCGTATCACGGTCGTGTTGTTCTGTTGTGACCTCGTCGCCTCGGTTCGCAGTGACACAGGGGCGACGGTTTCGGTCTTCCAGACGGGTGAGAAATTACTGTGAGCCCGAGTAAAGGCCCTTTGTCCATACGGTACGCCTCGCAAGCCAAGCCCCATTGCATCAGGACGAATGAGCCTGACAGTATCGATACGATGATTGTCTGTCAGCGTAACCCGCCAGACAAGTAACCCATGACCGCTATCCGGTACGCCCTCCTCGTAGGTTGAACCGCTGTTCCGAATCTCGGTCAGAAAGAATTCGCGGGTACCCTGCTCGGGATCGTAAAGCAGCCGGTAGACAGGCTCTGAACGGGAGTGATTGAAACTGTGGTGGTTGGTCGTACGCATGTTGACGAATTCGGGCTCTATCCAACCAAGCAGAAAACGGTGCACAGGATCCAGAGATCGAACCTTCGTGCCAGTCGAGCCCATCAGGCTCACACCCCAGCATCGACAATCCCGTCGTTCCCCATAGAGATCGATGGTGCCCAGCAGATGCGCCAGTTCATGCGCCACAGTGACGAAATTGACGCTGGGTCCTCCGCTGGCCACGCTGCCCTTGTATCGCAGGCCATTGCTGGACACATTGATGCCCCTGACAGAGGCTGATCCAGTGATGCCACCCTCACTGACTGGCGGACAACTGTAGATAACGAAGACAGCCAGCTCGCTGGTATCGATGGTTCCGTTGCTGTCCGTATCGAAGCGGTTATTGCCAGGTATGTCCAGCAGCGCCTTCATACCTTGTTCCCGCAGCTGCTCACGACCACGCCGCTTGGTCTCTTCGTCGGGGCCACCGCAATTGCCCACGGTCGCATTAACCGGCCCATACACACCTGACGACTTCCAGGAAAACCGATCATTCGACATGCTCTCAAACATGTCCGGCACCTGATGACGCCCCTTGTAAAGCTGGTTGAAAACACGTGTCCTGTCGGACGCATCAAACCGTGGAGCATTGGGTTCGGGGCTGTTGACCAGGACAATTGCCAGCGGCCGATCACCCATAGCCGGCTGACCACTTATCGTCATGGAGCCGTGTCCGAACGCCTGAATGCTAGCGCGCGTGCAGAACAGTTGCCCATTCAGGTTCTGCACTTGACCGGCGCACTGATCGTAGCGGGCAAGCACAGATACTGCGTATCGACCCGTGGGCTGTACACAGGTGGCGATCAGCGTGTAATTGCCGGCCACGCTTTGATTCACGCAGGTGTACAAATAGGAACCTGTCGGTACATAGCTTGATTGGGTGCTCGCCCTGAGCACCGTGGTGCCTGATAGCGCAGCAATGAAAATAATCAGCACGAAAAGCTTCGTCAACAATGAGTTTTTCATCATCTCTCCTCCTGAGTTGTCCCGCAAAACCCTTGACCAGTGAACCTGGCCTGCCTTTGATAGATATCGGGAATAGACCCTAACAAACCAGCGAGAAAAGTGTGGGCTGTTTACAGCTCATTTCGACCAAAGATTAGGAGTGTGGGGCAGGACCCCGACGAAGGTAGCAGACACTACTGTAATTTCGTCTAGCTTCTCCTACCGAGCTGCGCAGACCGTTAGTGCCTGCCTAATCTGTTCCATCACTGACGCATCGGATCGTCCCACTCAGATCCAATGACACTAAATATGTTTTTATCTTGTGCCAGCGCTACGCTATTGAGCGCCTGCTTTACAGAGTCAGCCTATCAACGCACGCCAGTAACTTTTTATTGAAAGGCGCACTACTGTTTTCCCTATGGTTCGACATTCCTCACCGCCCAACAAGAGATATCGACTTACATGGGTCCGTTCGATGGAATTAACAAACATTGAAAACGCGTTTCGGGACATATGCAGCCTTGAGATAAATGATGGCGCATTTTTCCTCGCAGAAAGCGCACGTGCAATTGAGATCCGCTGCGAAGCAAACTATTCTGGTGCTCGAGTACTATTATTTGGCATGATTGAAAATGCACGCTGCCAGATTCAGATCGACATCGGTTCTGGTGATGCAGTAATACCAGGACCTGAATATGCAGAATACCCTGTAATGTTTAAGGAATTCGAAGTTCCGAGCGTATCCTCGCTACACAGTGATAGCTGAAAAATACGAAGCATCAAGCCGGTTGCCACCCTCTTCGCAGTCACTGATGATGTTCTCGACGTGTAATCCCTCCATTTCCCAAAGGGCATATATGTACAATATATGCGGCTAGTCGAACCGTTGATGAAGGTATTCTTGACGAGTAAATAAAATCGCTGAGGTACTTAAATCAGCAAACAAAGAGCTGAACCTGCTTAGAAAACAACTTTCAGATTTAAAGCAAGATAAGATGACCCTTATACAGTGGCTGATGAAGGCAACGCTCCCTGTCCGCCAAAGTATATAAAATGAGATGAATAACAGCTAGCGAGGCGAAGCCTCAAACCGACAAGCGTGTCACTGCACGTTAGTGGG
>CAYGSW010000107.1:0-18450 GCA_964352535.1 uncultured Granulosicoccaceae bacterium
GCGGCGGCTGGTGAACTCTGAATCCTAATATTTCGGGTTGACGGACTACTAGTGCAATGTGGACTGTGCAAGATGCCGGGACACAAACAAAAAAGGCCAGCATCATGCTGGCCGCTTCTATTCTGGTGTGATCGAATTAGCTGGGCTGGCTAGCTGCAAGCGCCCTGAAATTCAATGTAGGTCAACATCATCTGACAGATATCAGTTGAATGTCATTCGAGTTGCGGTAATGTTGATATCTACACGGCGATTTTGCTGACGACCTTCAGCGGTATCGTTACTGGCAATCGGTGAGCTTTCACCCATGCCTTTAACTTCCATCGAGACATCAGGGTACTGCGTGCTGATTTCAGCGGCGACGGTTGCGGCGCGCTGCTCTGACAATGCCTGATTGAATGCTTCGCTACCAACGCTGTCGGTGTGTCCGATGACGCTGATGGCCGTAATGCCCTTGTACTCTGAAAGTGCGTCAAACAAGGCGCTCATCACGCTGGCACCATCAGCATTCAATGTGGCAGAGCCAGTGTCGAACAACGCCATTTCGCTGAATTCACGGGTGTCAATAGTAGCTGTCGGTGCGGCTGGCGCAACCGGGGCAGCAGGTGCTTCTTCAACGGCAGCCTGTTCAACTTCTTCTGCTACGTCAGCAGCAGCGCCCTCAGCCACGTCGTCTTCGATGCCTGCGCACTTGTTAATGACATTGTCATCGCCCAAAGTGCCTGTCTGCAGACATTCTCCAAGGCCGGTCTTCAGCACCATGCCTCCAGCATTTACATAGCCGTCGCCTGACGTTTCGACATCTCCTTCGACGACTGTCTGGGCAGCAACGCTGAGTGAAATCATTGATAGGCATGCACCCAGCGCGAGAGCGGTACGTGTATTCATAATTGTTCTCCTGAGAATTAGTGGACTGTTCGTGAAATGTGACTTCTGAGCGTGAGTGTTAAGCAATTCTGGACTGTCGGACAACGGCAGGGCAAACCGATACGCTCTTTAGTGTAGTGCTGTTCGGCCTGCTCTGCGTTGCCAGATGATTACTCAGTAATGCTTTTGGCTGTTACTTGTACTTCTACACGGCGGTTTTGCGTGCGGCCTTCCCTTGTTGAGTTGGTGGCAACCGGGCTGGATTCACCCATACCACGGCTTGTGATGCTGACGTCCGGGTAGGCTGCACTGATATAGGCTTCGACCGCCGCAGCTCGACGCTCGGATAGCACCTGGTTGTAGTTCTCCTCACCCGCAGAATCCGTGTGTCCGACAACCTCGATCGAGGTAATTTCCTGAAAGGTCTCCAGCTCGGAGATCAGCTCTGAAAGAGCCTGCTCGCTGGCTGCTGTCAGTTCTGCAGAGTTTGATTCGAACAGTGCTTCTCCGCCCAGCGTTGCTGTTGTTACGATGGGCTCTTTGGCAACAGGCTCTGGTGCCGGTGCAGGTTCGGGGGCTGGCTCAGCTTCCGCGACTTCCTCTGCTTCATCTTCAATGCCTTCGCAGGCGTTGACCTGATTTTCTTCACTGAACCCGCCTAACTTCAAACAATCGCCAAGGCCTGTGCGCAAGGCGTTGCCACCAACATTCACGTAGCCTGCATTGCCAGAGGGGATCTCGATGGTTCCCGGAAGTGCGATACCTTGAGCGTTGACGATGCTGCTGCCCAATAGCAAGGCTGCGATTGAACTGAGTACGCTGATTTTCTTATTCATGCTAGCTCCCACTAGTTGACATTGATTGTTTACACATTTGGTTGTCTGCACGATCCGTAGCGCCTGGACTGCAAGCGCGACAGATTTAAAATTCCAGCAAAACTGCTCACCAGTCTGTTCACCCTGTTGTGCTGATAGTCAGACTTGAGGGTGGCAAACCGCAAACACTTTTGTTGTATTTTTGTCTTGTATAGCCCCAAATTGTGTAATTGTAAACTTATTAGTCGTTTTTTATGTGTGAAAAAAACAACAGCCTATTGGCCGATGCGGCTATTTTGGTAAAAGAAGTGTAGGCTATACAATGCAAACCATAGGCAAAAGGAGCTTGCCGGTGAATATTTATTCTCTCCCTTCGACAGAATGGGTGGCAAAGGCACTAAAGCGCCTGAATTTTGGCTCCTATTGCAGCCTGTGCGCTCGCCCGGCACAGAACCAGCTGGATTTGTGTGCGTCCTGCAAGCCATTGCTTAGTACCGCTCGCCACACAGACCATTCAGGCCTTACCACTGAATTATGCGCCTATTGTGGTAGTGAGACCATCGTTACCCCGCACCGCGAACCCGACGAGCTGGTGTCAATGCAGGGTCAAATACCGTCAGATGCGTGTTACCTGAACGGTGATGCTGCATCAGGCGGCCCTTGCAGCTGTACTGACGCCACTCGCAACGATCCGCTGTTCGAGAGTATCGTTGCGCCCTATCGCTACGTACACCCCATCGACGGGATGATCAAACGACTCAAGTACCGTCAGGATCGGCAGCTGGCTCGAGTTCTGGGAACGCTATTGGCCGATGTTGTCGCTCAGCGTATCGATGTTCGATTGCCAGAATTACTTGTCCCGATGCCACTCCACCCTGCTCGGCAGCGCACACGCGGGTTTAATCAGGCGCAGGATATTGCCTTCTGGACAGGCAGACGATTGCAAGTACCCCTCGCAGCGCACCTGACGAGTCGAATCGTTGACACCCAGTCGCTTGCGGGGTTGAACCGTCAGGAGCGCCAGTTCCGCATTCTTGGGGCCTTTCGAGCAGACGATGCGCTTCTGGGCAGGCGAGTGGCTATCATCGATGATGTACTTACAACCGGTGCCAGCGCTAGAGAATTGGCTCGAGAAATTTACGACAGTGGTGCTGAATCGGTCGATTTGTGGGTGTTGGCACGAACATCCAGTCTGCGTTCAGCGCTTTGACTAATCTGAGAGCTGAGTAATCTTTTCACAGAATCCGGCAATGTAGCTGCCCTATCGTCTGGTAGCTCTGTCCACAGGCGGTGATAATCGTCACGCAGCTGAGTGGCTTGACTGGCCAATGAGTAGAGCGCATCTGTGATGGCGGCGGCGATATTGGTGAGCACGGTATTCACGCCATCCTGCATACCGTTGATGGCCGCCTGTTGATGTGATGGTTTGAGTTTTGTATGGGCAAGTGCAGGCAGCAGCCAACTGATTCCCAGCAACAGTATGCCGTTGATGGCGAAGTCACTGCCCAGATATGCCCCCGGGTCGCTAGCACCGCTGGCGAATCCGCTGACCACCCGAAAGCTGATCCAGCCTAATGCAGCCAGGGGGAGAATGAGGCACAGAGCGTTGGTGAGGGCGTAAAGTTTGCGTTGCCACCGTCCACCAGGATGCATCAGCGAGCGGTTCAGAGCGTTCTCGAGTGTCTCCTTGCTGGTTGCAAGGCACTCGTTGTGCGGTGGCTCGAGTGCCATACGAAGAGCAGGCAACGGTATGGCGCTTTCATGTGCTTGCCGATTCAGGTAGTGCTCAAGCACCAGCGTCAGCCGCTCATTCAATGTCTGGCTGACAGCATCGAGCGCGGTCACCTCTGTCCGGGCCGGAGCGCTGTGTCGGCCGAATAATCGCTTCCAGAAGGGTGTGTTATCAGCGTATTGTTGGGCGAGCTGAGTCATCGGCCATTGGAGTGCGTCAAGCAGAATCGGGTGCTGTTTGTCGCAGTGTGACGTCCATGCAGACGAAAGCGTCGAGCCGTGATTTTTCTCCGCCAGAAGCTGCAACCATGTGTCGCTGATCGATTTCAGGCTTTGCAAGCGTGAAACGACCCCGTGTTCTTGCAGATCAGCAATTATCTGTGCATTGGACAATGACGACAGTGTGCTTTGCAGTTGAGGAAAATCATCGCTTGCCTGCGTCAGATCAGCGCCCGGTTCATGCGCTGGATCCGCACAATCAGTGCAGAACACCAATGGATCGGACAGCCCCTGCGACTTCAGCTGTACCTTGAAATCGCTGAGTTGTTCCTCGCTGCCACGGTCCCACTGGTTGATGATGAATAGCCAGGCATGTTCCGAGGCGTGCTGTCTGAGTAGTTGCCAGCCCTGATCGTCGCGATAGCGTTCAGGGCTGACAACATACATGACCACATCAAGATGAGGCAGCCAGAGGTCGACAAGCTGACGGTTGGATTGTTCAACGCTGTCGAAGTCCGGCATATCGATGAACATGACTTGCCGATAGTCATTGTTGGAATGCAGGGCAGTGCGCATGCGGTCCATAGGTAAGTATTCTGGCAAGCTGTCGACCGATACGGATCGGTGTACGTATACGGTTATGTTGCGGGAGGTGGGGCGCTCTGCACTTGCCCGAGCGACAGGTTCGGCTGCAAACCGGTTGAGTAATGTGCTTTTACCAACACCTGTGCCGCCAAAAAAGCCTGCAACCAACGGACGATTGGTCTGCTCGAACAACTGGCCAGGATTGGCACGAATGGCACTGTCCAATGCCGAACTGGCATCATCGGCAAGCCATCCTTGCTCGATGGCCCGTGCAGCCCATGCTTCAAGTCGGTTCTTTTGTGCCGTCGGCAGCTGTGACATGACAGTAGATGGTGTGAGAGTGGACGGTAGGATCAGACGGCAATGAAGTGTTGTTTATCATGTGCTTGCAACAACATTAACTTTATCAGGATATTGGTGCACGCATAGTGGCAAATAAGCTAAACGATCACCACCCGACCGCATTGTCTGAGGCCTGTGTCAGGTCGCTTGCGGGCGATGCGTGCGTGGATATCAATGCCGTGACTGCCATACAGGCTGCCACTGGCTCGCAGGCCCCACTGGAAAGTGAGCAGAAGGCCAGACGTGGCGAACTGGACGCGCTGGCGTTACGCCACGCACATCATGATGAAACGTTGCACCAGCAACTTGTACCCGCTGAGGCACTGACACGACGCTTGTTCGACACCTTCGAACAAGAGCGCTACGAGTCCATCGGCTGTAACGATTACGCCGGGGTGCGTGTGAATCTGGATGCAAGAGGGCTGGCCCAGGTGCCGACCTTGTCACCCTCTGAACTCGGTGAATCAGCGCCTGTAATTTCGCGTTTGCAGCAGGCCGCGCGTGATCTGTGTCGATCAGCATTTCGTCATCAGCCTGGCTCTTCCGTGTCGGCTGTTGCCGCTCTCACGTCCGAGCATGCGTCACTGCACGCTGTCTTTGCTAAGCACATTGCTGAACTGAATGGCTTGATCGCTGATCAGCAGGCGTTTGGTATTAAAGTGAGCGGTCTGCTTGCCCAATGGAGCAAGGGCAGTGTCGGTGCTGAAAGCAAGGGTCCCGACCTTGCAGGTGCTGTCGATGACCCTGACTCTGATGATGAGAGCGCAGAACCGCAGGCAAAGGCTGACGAGCAAGAGGACGATGTGCCGCTGGACGATGACGACGAAAGCACATCGGCGCACAAGGCATCTGACGAAGATCAGCAGGAGGCTGTTGATGCTGAAGGTGACGCCGGGCAGAGTGACTCTGTGGCGGAGCAATTGCTCGATGAAGCACCCATCGCTGGCCCTGACCCGGTCATAGAGGTTAGCGGTGACACTGCGCCTTACAAGGTGTTCACGAGGCAGTTCGATGAAATCAGTCATGCAGCCGAATTTGCTGATCAGCAGGCTTTGAAACAGTGGCGTGAAGAGCTCGATGCGCACATAGAGGTGCATGCAAGGCTGGTTCGACGGTTGGCCTCGAGGCTACAGCGTGTCTTGCTCGCCCGGCAGCGGCGTCACTGGCAATTTGATATGGAAGAAGGTCAGCTGGATTCGGCCAGATTGTCACGAATCGTTGCACAGCCTCTGGTGCCGTTAAGCTTCAAGACGGAAAGCGAGGCTCCGATGCGCGATACCACCATTACATTGCTCATTGATAACTCCCGTTCGATGTTAGGCCGCCCCATGATGATCGCAGCAGCAGCCACCGATATTCTGGCACGCACGCTTGAGCGTTGCGGGGTGAGTGTGGAGATACTGGGATTTACCACCGTGCATCTGCACGGAGGCCAGTCCACGGAGCAATGGGAAGCCATGGGCAAGCCTGAAAACCCGGGACGCCTCAACGATCTTCGGCACATCGTCTACAAGTCAGCAGACACGCCTTATCGCAATGCCCGGCGGCAGTTGGGTCTGATGCTGGATCGCGATATCCTGAAGCAGAATATCGATGGTGAGGCCCTGCTGTGGGCGCATCAGCGGCTAGTGAAACGACCCGAGCAACGTCGGATTTTGATGATGATTTCTGACGGTGCACCTGTAGACACCAGTACGTTGGGTGCCAATGCGGGAGACTATCTGGCCAGGCATCTGCAATCGGTTGTCAGTGATATCGAGTCAGCCGGTGCCGTGGAATTGCTTGCGATAGGCATCGGGCACGATGTGTCACGGTTCTATTCGCATGCGCTCAGCGTGTTTGACGCCAGACAGCTGGGTCCTGCCATGCTCAATAAACTTGAGTCCCTGTTTCGCCAGGCCGCGTAACCATACGTTAGAATGAGTGACGAAGGGACAGACTCCTACTGTCCTGTTGATCAATACCAATACTCAGGTGTAAAACCATGTTGAAAGAAGGCGACAAGATTCCGGCAATCACGCTCAAGCAGATGACCGCTGAAGGGCCAACCGACGTACCTCTGGCCGACTACTGCGCTGGTCGTAAGGTCGTCATCTTTGCCTTGCCCGGCGCGTTTACACCAACATGCTCCGAGTCTCACGTACCCAGCTATATCGACCACGCGCAAGCATTGCGCGACAAAGGTGTAGAAGCTGTCGCGTGCATCTCGACGGCAGATTTCTTCGTCATGAATGCCTGGGGCAAAAGCATGGGCACAGGCGATCACGTCGACATGCTTGCTGATGGCAACGCCGAGTTCACACGCGCTGCCGGCATGACGCTGGATTTGAGTGGTTTTGGTCTGGGTGAACGTTCACAGCGCTATGTGATGGTGCTCGACGATGGCGTCATCACGCATCTGGCCATGGAAACTGACCCAGGCTCTGCTACTGTCAGCGCTGCAGATGCCGTGCTTGAAAAACTGTAGCATGCAGCCGATGTTCAGGCTGTAGTGCCAAACCGCCTGCACAACGCGGCGGTTTAGCACAGCCTTTCGATATCAGTCCCACGGATTCGGTTGCCTGCGCAGATCTTCAATCTGCATGGATAAGGCCTCATCCATGTGTGCGCTTAACAGTGTGCTCTTGTCCAGTTGTGCGGCAAGATTGAGTAGCGATAACTGAAGTGTCTGCTCGAGCAACCTTGTCTTGATATGTTGCCGCTGACGCACCTTCAGGTCACGTTTCACAGTATCGAGGTATTTACCCAATGCTCCTTCGGTCAACAGCGAAGTCACCGACAACATGGCTGGTGCCAGTATGAGGTCTGTGGGTGCCAGCCCGCCTGATTTAAACGCTATCGCAATGCCGGCAGCATCGCCCGTCGCCCGGGCTGCACGCAATGTGTTCAGAAGAGCTGGGCGCTCTTGCAATTGTTCATAGAGCTGCGCAGCTGCTTTTTCGATTTCAGGCTCAAACGCCTTTCTCGTTGCGTCACTGGCGTGTTCGTAGTCGCGCCGTATGCTGCCTAGCTCAATACGCATTTGTTCTCCCAGGGCCTGCCACCAGGGATCTGCTGGTGCTTCAAGGAGCGCGCGCTGTAGGCTGATGATAGAACTGTCCAGCATGTGCTGCAATGCCTGAGCTTCCTGGTCCATTACGTTTCCGCTGGAATCTCTGGGCGGCTCTGCGGATCGGTTCATGGATTGCCTGCCGATGTCCAGCAGACGTCTGGCAGGCCAGGTGATGAACTTTCGGGCTTGTGTCAGTGTTGTGGCCACTCCGGGTATTTCCAGAAGCGTAAGAAGTTCGGCAAGCGCGCGGTTGAATGTCTCGTATTTGTCCGAATTGTTCAGGTAATGGTTGACGTAGTACATGTCTGCATCATTAACTGCCTTTTCTGTCATTTCTTGCCATTGGTCACTGGCATCGATTTCGGCCATCAGAGGTTGCAGCCAATGCGTCTTGTGTTGGTTTACGAACTGCACTGCGCAAGGCAACGCCGCAGGCCGATCAATGCTCTGAATCAGTGTTGTGAGTGCAGCCTGTAACGCTTTTGTTGTTTTTCTATCAAATGAAAGACGTTGTTGTCGGTCCTTTGTCTTGACAAAAGGCAGCATCAGCATGGCAGGTGCCGGTTTGCCAAAGAGCTTCACATGACGTTCGTTAAAGGCGTTCTGGACTACGGTTCTGTCTGCCTCATCAATCTTGTTGATACAAACCAGCAACGGTTTTTGCAAATCATTGAGTAACGCAAGCATGTCCCAGACACGTTGATCACCGTACTTGTCCTTACTGACGACAAGCAGCACAACATCGCTTAGTGCAGCAGCCTTGATGACGGACAGGTTGTAACGCAAGGCGGTAATGGAATCAAAATCCGGTGTGTCCCAGACAATTGTCTTGCTTGTCAGAATATCGCCCTGGGTTGCAACAGTTTCAAGTACATAGCTATTCAGGTTGTCAGCGTCCAGTGATTGAGCGGGTGTTCTGAGCAGCGGCGCCATGACACTGTCTACAAAGGCGATATCCTGGTCACTGATATCTGCGGCATAGCCCTGGGAATGGACTGTAAATCCAGCCAGTGGGCTAACGGTCGCGGCTTGAGTACCCAGCAGTACATTGACCAGTGAGCTTTTGCCTGACTGTGTGGGCCCAAGGACCACGAGATGATGGGTGTGAGACGGGTGTTGTTGAAGCCGATGTGATTTGTCGAGTGCAGCCTTTGCAAGCCTGAGCGTGGGCAACTGCTCGAGCAAGGTGCTGTCTGCATTCTGCAAGCCGTGAGTGGCTTCTTCGTATCGACGAGCCAATGATACTACCCATGCGTGATCGGGTGATGTCATGGCTTGATAAGGTAGTCCACAACCAGCGCGATAAATATATTCATGCCTAGCCAGTTGTTGTTGAGAAATGCCTTGAGGCACAGTGCTGGGTCGCGCTCACGGCTGAGCCAGAGCTGGTAGATCGCAAATCCTGCAGCGCTGACAAGTCCCAGATAGAAGAGCAGGCCACGCTCGTACAGTATCCCGACATAGACCAGCAAACCGAGCATGATGAGTTGAAACAAACCGACCATGAGAAGATCGTAACGAGCAAACAATATGGCGGTGGACTTGATGCCGATCTTAAGATCATCAGCCCGGTCCGCCATGGCATAAAGTGTGTCATAAGCCATCGCCCAGATCACGGCTGCTGTAAACAGAATCCATGCGGCGGCCGGTAGGTGATTGGTTTGCGCGGTAAACGCCATGGGCACAGCGCAGGCGAATGCAGCACCTAACACCACCTGTGGAAAATGTGTATGGCGTTTGGTAAATGGGTAGATGACGGCAAGCAGTAGCGCGACAAACGACAGTTTTATGGTCAAGGGGTTGGTCATCAGCACCAGAAAGAACGCTAACAGCATCAGCACTGCGGTGGTTATCAGCGCATCTTTTGCCTGCAGAGCGCCCGTTGCCAGCGGCCGGGTACGGGTGCGTGCCACGCGGCCATCGAAATCTCTGTCTGCATAGTCGTTGATCGCACAGCCTGCAGAGCGGGTCAGCGCTGTGCCTGCCATAAAGATCAGCAAGGTGGATAGTGTTGGTATGCCTTCTGCAGCAAACCAAAATGCCCACAACATGGGCCACATCAGCAAATAGATTCCGATGGGCCTGTCCAGACGCGTCAGTGAAACCAACGCGGGTAATTTTTGTCGTACGTCGATGCTATTCACGCCGGTGTGTCCGGTTAGATGCCTTGTAGGGCGTATAGTATCGTGATTATTCCAAACAAAACTTCAAGTATCAGGAAGAGCCCATGTCTGAATCCTACGACTTTGATCTCATAGCCATTGGTGGTGGAAGTGGCGGTATCGCCACCTGCAATCGGGCGGGCTCCTATGGCGCCCGAACTCTGGTTATCGAGAGCGATCCGGTTCTGGGCGGAACCTGTGTGAATCGAGGTTGTGTTCCGAAAAAAGTCATGTGGTATGGCGGCGCCATGGCACATGCCCTGCGTGATGCTGAGGGCTATGGGTTTGACGTCACGGTCAATGGCTTCAGCTGGGAGCATCTGGTGGAAAAACGCGAAAGTTATATCAGCAACATCAATAATGCGTATGCCAATTACCTGGGTAAGAACAATGTCAACATTGTGCACGGCTACGCACGACTGAGCGATACGAATACCGTCGAGGTCGATGGCAAGCGTTACACGGCAGAGCGGATTGTGCTGGCACCTGGCGGACATGCTCGCGTGCCGGACATCCCGGGCAAAGAGCTTGCGGTCACATCCGATGGCTTTTTTCATTTTCAGAGTCAGCCTCAACGTGTGCTGGTTCTGGGTGCCGGATATATTGCTGTCGAGCTTGCTGGCATGTTGCAGGCGATGGGCACGGATGTAACGCTGGGTATTCGCCACGATTCGTTTCTGCGTGACTTTGATCTCATGCTGCAAGAGAAGCTCATGGATGAAATGCTTTCGGATGGCTTGACGATCGAGAAGCAATTCAGTATCGGACGTCTTGACAAGGAAGAGTCTGGTATCAAGGCGACAGGACAGAGTGGTAAGCAGCTCAGCGGGTTTGATGCTGTGATCTTTGCCATTGGCCGTTCACCTTCCACCGGTGATCTGGGTCTGGATCGTGCCGGGGTTACCGTCGATGAGCGTGGCTATATTCCTGTGGATAAATATCAGCAGACTAATGTTCCCGGTATCTTTGCCATTGGCGATGTAACCGGTCAGGCCGAGCTGACACCGGTGGCCATTGCCGCTGGACGTCGATTGGCAGATCGCATCTATGATCATCAGGAGGGGCGTCACCTGAACTACGATCTTATCCCCACGGTTGTATTTTCCCATCCTCCAATGGCGACGGTGGGGTTAACCGAAGTACAGGCCCGCGAGCAATATGGCGAGAGTGTGACTGTTTATCAGACAGCGTTCACCGCCATGTACAACTCTTTCACCAGCCACAAGAGCAAGACAGCCATGAAGCTGATCTGCTCCGGGGATGATGAAAAAGTGGTGGGTATTCACATGATCGGACTGGCAGCTGACGAAATGCTGCAGGGGTTTGCTGTGGCCATGCGCATGGGCGCAACCAAGCGCGATCTTGATGACACCATAGCGATTCATCCCACCAGTAGTGAGGAACTAGTCACACTCCGATAGACTGTGATAACGGCTTGCCATCACAATGGGTTAATCCTTTCCAGAACTGGTCGCTAGTTAGTCTTGATAAATGCTGCGGGGCGTGCTTTTTTCGTCCTGAGCGCAACACTCAAGGCTACCTGGTAATCCATGTTCAGTACAAAGCGGCAACAACAGGGCTTCACTCTGCTGGAAATACTGATTACGTTGGCGATTCTCGCCATCATTACTGTATTTGCCGTGCCGTCCATGCAAGGCATACTCGGTGGATCGGTTTTGAATTCCGCCACTAACGATCTGGTCTATGGCTTGCAGAGCGCGCGCTCTGAAGCTATCAAGCGCACAACCCCAGTTCATTTATGTCCCAGCAAGAACTCTTCAGCTGCCACCGCTGCTTGTGGTGGTAGTTACACGGATGGCTGGATTGTTTACGTGGACGCTGACAGCAACGGTGCGCTCAGTACTGGCGACAGTGTCATTCTGAGAAACGATGCGCTGGCACCCGCTTTTTCAGTGGCACCTGATCCGCGATTTTCAAAGCTTGTGGCTTTCAGTCTGTCAGGTACCAGTGTCAATAGCGCGGGAATACCCATCGGTGGCGACTTGACGATAACACACGCCGCAGAGGCACAAAAACGAGTCGTCAGGATAGCGGCTAACGGTCGCATCAGTACATCGGTGGTCGATCTTGTCGCCAAGTCTACGGGTGCTGACGGTGCAGATTCAGTTCCAAAAGGTGGATCGTCTTGATCAGTCGTCAAAAAAATTCACGTGCGCAGCATTTCAAGAACTCCCATGAGCGCGGTGTGGGTCTGGTTGAGGTATTGATTGCACTGATTGTGATTTCTCTCGGTGTGTTGGGCATGGCGGGTTTGCAACTCACCGGTATGAAACACAGTACAGACGGGTTCAACCGGTCCAAAGCGACGCTACTGGCCGAGAACATGGCCACGCGAATGCGCATCAACCCTAACGGTGTATCCGCAGGCCTGTATGACAAATTTGACTCGTCCGGCGTGGATTGCACGATCCGACCTGATCCCTATTGTCAGGCGTTCAAGAACACGCCAGCCAAACGCTGTGATGTTTTCCAGCTTGCGCAATTTGATCTGTTTTCAGTTGCATGCGGCGAGTGGTCTTCATCGGGAGCCAGTGGTGGTGTATCCAATGCTTTGCCAGCCGGTGCAAAGCTGACTATTGGCTGCGATGACAATCCGTGTACTGATGACTCCAGTTACACGTTGTTGGCTACCTGGCTGGAAGGCAAAGCACGGTACGGTGACGATGCAGACGATTCACAGCACACCCGCAGCGTACAGATGAGATTGCGACCATGAATGTCAGGCTTACTGTGCCCAGAGCGGGACGCGTTAATAGCCGTCATGCCGTTCGGCGTGAAACAGGCCTGACACTGGTAGAACTGATGATCAGCCTGGTGGTGGGACTGATACTCATCGCTGCTGTTTTCAACATGTACACAGGAAATGTTCGTTCAGCGCGTTTTACAGAAGGCTTGCAGTCAATTCAGGAGAATGGCCGCTATGCTGTGTCCGTCCTGCAACGTGAGCTCAGGCTCGCAGGTTATTCCCCGCTGAACGGGCCAAACGGCCAGATTGATGCCTTTGATATCGCAAGCAGCAATGCCACCACTCTGGTCATACAGACCCGTCAGGCATTCGATTGTAATGGTCTGGATACCAATGCAACGGATGGTCTTGCGATTAACACGTATACGCTGGATACCACGAAGAACGAGTTGACGTGCACAGGTAACCAGGCAGGCAGTGCGCCGATGGCTGTAGTGGAAGATGTCGAGCAGTTCCAGATTCTATTCGGTATCGATGATGATAGTGATACTTCGACGTGCGAGCCCCAGCGTTATGTGCCCTTTGAGAAATCTTTGGAATCGTCTGAAGTGGTTGCCTTGCGGTTTGCGTTACTGATTAATTCTGGTAACCCGATACGTACACGTAATGTGTCCAAAACCTATGTGCTGCTTGATAAGGAAGTTACCAGTGGCAGTGATCGCCTGGTGCGCGAAGTGTTCGGCGGTACGGTTTTATTGCGCAACAATACTTCGTGTACCAACGTATGAGCAGCGTGCAAATGTCTATTATGTCCCGCCGATTAATGATTGCTCAACGATACGCTGACCATTCGCAGAAAGGTATTGCACTGGTTGTCAGTCTTGTATTGTTGGCTACCATGACTATTGTTGGTGTGGCAACAATGTCAGGAAGTAGGCTCAATGAGCAGATAGCCAGTAACACTCAGCAAAAATCCATTGTATTTGAAGCTGCAGAATCGGCTATCGAGTCTGTTTCGAATTATCTGGATCTTTATAGTGCAATTACGTCGAATCCGGCCGCTGTGGGCAATAACCCTGCGGCAGTGGAATTGCCTGACTCCGCTGTAAAGCTTAGCGATGGTTACGATACGGTGAAGGCAGGTAAGGGCGTAGACATCGATGGCGTTCTGAGCGTGCAATACTGTGGTGAGATGCAACCGATTGGTACTAGTCTGAGTGCAGAGCTCGATGGTGGGCAGATAACGGCCGTTGTCGTTGACATCAATAGCCGGGCCAACATCGCCAATTCAGGTGCCAGAGCAGATCATTTGCGCCGAGTGTCTTTCAAAATGCCGCAGACGGGGCGTACGGGAAATTGCACGGTGCGTTAGCGTCGGCACATTTAAATGCAATCCACATGGCACACGCTTTTTTGCAGCGAGGCAAGAGGAGCATGTCGGTCATTAGCAACTGCGTTACCCGATCAATCATATTAAGTGAGATTAATTGAATCCATGACAAGCTGTATACCCATCAAGCGTCACACAGGCTTTACCTTTATCGAGATGCTGGTTGTCGTAGCAATTGTCGGCATTGCTGCTGCCATTGCCATACCCAATTATTCCGCCTATGTCACTCAGGCGAATCGTACGGACGCCATGAAGTTCCTGACAGAGATTGCTGGCGAGCAGCAGAAGTACTTTTCTGAATATAACGTGTATGCCAGTACGTTGTCCGATCTTGGTTACAGCACGACGGCAAATCCGAGCACGACAACTAGTCCGGAAAGCCATTACACCGTTAGTGTCGATACAGCCACTACAGGACTGAGTTATGAGATAACGGCTACCCCTGTAAGCGGGGGCCGACAGGCGAACGATGCCGAATGCAAGGTGTTTACTATTGATTCCACAGGTGCCAAGGGTAACTCGGGTGGTACCAACAGTAATTGCTGGTAGTGTTTTCGCAGCTGCCGGGGCAATTGTCTGAACGACAGGCTCAAGCCTGAACAATGCCCTGGCTTTCCAGGTAGTCCTCATAGTTGCCGCGATAATCGGTGTATTGCTCCTCGCCAAGTTCGATAATACGCGTGGCCAGTGAGCTGACAAACTCTCGGTCGTGGCTGACAAAAATCACGGTACCCGGATAGAGATCCACTGCCAGATTCAGTGATTCTATTGATTCCATATCCAGATGGTTGGTGGGTTCATCCATGATCATCACATTGGGCGACAGCAACATCAACTTGCCAAACAGTAGCCGCCCTTTCTCGCCGCCTGAGAGTACATTCACGGGCTTGGTGATATCGTCCTTGCCAAACAACAGCCGGCCCAGTATGCCGCGAATTTCCTGTTCATCATGGTTCTCGTTGCCCCATTGACTCATCCACTCGAGGATGCTCATGCTGTGTTCGAAGTCCTCCTCATGATCCTGGGCAAAGTAACCAAGTGATGCGTTCTCAGCCCACTTAAGTCGACCAGCCGTCGGTGCTATGTCACCTGCCAGCAATTTTACAAACGTGCTTTTACCGATACCATTAGGTCCGATGATGGCCACTTTTTCGCCAGCCTCGATCATCAGGTCAACTTTGTTCAAAACCACATTATTGTCATAACCCGCCTTGATACCCTCAAGCTCTGCCGCGTTTCTGAACAGCTTTTTTTCGATCTCGAAACGGATATAGGGGTTCTGTCGGCTGGAGGGTTTCATTTTCTCGATGGCCAGCTTGTCAATCTGTTTTTGACGAGAGGTAGCTTGCCGGGCTTTGGATTTGTTGGCTTTGAAACGCTCGACAAAGGCTTGAAGATCTGCGATTTGTGCCTTTTTCTTCGCGTTGTCCGCGTATTGTCTTTCGCGTGCTTGCGTGGAAGCCAGCATGAAATCATCGTAATTGCCCGGAAAGATCTTGATTTCGCCGTAGTCAAGGTCTGCCATGTGCGTGCAGATGCTATTCAGGAAGTGTCTGTCGTGCGAGATGATGATCATGGTGCTATTGCGTTGGTCCAGCACCGATTCCAACCAGCGGATGGTATTGATATCGAGATTGTTGGTGGGTTCGTCTAGCAGCAGCAGGTCAGGATCGGCAAAGAGTGCTTGCACCAGCAGCACGCGTAGCTTGTCACCGGGCGCCACCTCGCTCATCAGCACATTGTGCTGTTCCAGTGGAATAGAGGCGCCGAGCAACAGCTCGCTTGCGCGGGCTTCGGCTGAGTAGCCATCCATCTCTGCAAATTCCACTTCCAGTTCGGCCACGCGCATGCCATCGTCTTCGCTCATCTCTGGCATGGCGTAAATTCTGTCGCGCTCCTCCTTGATGGTCCACAACTCCTTGTGGCCCATGATGACCGCATCGATAACGCTGAACTCCTCATAGCCAAACTGATTCTGTTGCAGGGTGGCCATGCGCACCCCGGGCAGCAGCGTGACGGTACCTGAGGTGGGTTCCAGATCACCACCGAGGATTTTCATGAACGTGGACTTGCCACTGCCATTGGCGCCAATCAGGCCATAGCGATTGCCTTCACCAAATTTGATGGAGACATTTTCAAACAATGGCTTTGCACCAAACTGGATGGTGAGGTTTGCTGTTGATATCACAGGCGTATTATCTTCAGAAATAGTCTAAACAGCGTATTGTATCGGGTTTGAGCTCATATCATGCAAGGCGCTCTGTTCTACATACTGACTGTTCTCATTTGGGGGTCAACCTGGTTTGCGATCCGTTTTCAACTGGGGGTGGTGGACGAATCGCTATCGTTGGTGTACCGATTCGGACTGGCAGCGGCACTGCTGCTTTTGTGGTGCCTGTTCCGGGGCAAGCGGCTGCAGTTTTCCGTTGTGTCGCACGTGGCCATGGCTGCTCAGGGAGTGTGTCTGTTCAGCGTAAATTACCTGTTGTTTTACTGGACGACGGGACTCATAACGTCAGGGCTTGTGGCCATTATTTTTTCCACGGTGATTGTCATGAACATCGTCAACGGCGCGGTGTTTCTCAAAAAGTGTGTGCAATCGATTGTGTTGTTAGGTGCGCTGCTGGGTTTAAGCGGCATAACCCTGGTTTTCTGGCACGAGATTGAACTGGCCGCCCGTGAGTCGGTGGTTCGACGTCACGATGTGTTGACAGGACTGGGTATCGGGTTGGTGGCTACCTACTTTGCGTCGCTGGGAAATATTCTGTCGGCTCGCAATCAGGCCAAGAAGCTACCGGTGCTGCAGACCAATGCTTACGGTATGGCTTATGGTGCGCTTTTGATGCTGGTTTATGCGTTGTTTACTGGTGCAAGGTTTGCATTTGAGTTCACGGTGCCTTACGTGACGTCTCTGTTGTACCTAAGTATTTTCGGATCGATTATCGCATTTGGTGCCTATTTGACGCTGATCGGGCGTATTGGTGCGGACAGGGCAGCGTATGCCACCGTGTTGTTTCCGCTGGTTGCTCTGGTTATTAGTAGTGTTTTTGAGGGATTCTTGTGGACACCACTGGCTGTGGTAGGTGTTGTACTGGTGTTACTGGGAAATCTGCTGGTTGTGGGGCGAGGATTTGCTGCCCGATTTAAACGGTCGCCTTCAGCGGCAGGGTAGTTTCAGGCGTCAGCTCCGTTGTGCGTGTTCTGGTTTTGACAAACTGAATAAGCCTGCGCCCAGGATCCTTGCGACTTGAATACAGACAAGCAGTACGTCAAACTAACAGCATTGCATGCGAATCAAGCTGGCATCCCCTTCGTCTTCATTTCACCAATCCTCGGCAACACCAGAAAAGCACCATGAGCCACTTCGACACTGTTGTATCTCGTGCAGATACAGCCAGCCTTAAATGGGATCTATACCGTGGCAAGGATATCCTGCCATTCTGGGTTGCCGATATGGATTTTCCTGTGGCACAGCCTATTCAAAGCGCACTTCAAGCTCGCGTTGCGCACGGTATCTACGGGTATACACTTGCCCCCGATGGTATGAGTGATGCGATCATCAGTCATCTGGCTGCCGAATATAATTGGCAGGTGGATTCCGACTGGATTGTCTGGCTACCCGGGGTGGTTACCGGTCTTGCGGTCAGCTGTCGGGCGTTCTGCCCTGAAGGCCATGAAATTGTGGTTAATCCACCCATTTATCATCACTTCTTTGACTCTCACGAAGTGTCACGGCAAGACGTTGTGCGCGTGCCGCTCAAACGCGATAACGATCGATGGACGTACGATATGGATGCCATGCGCGAGGCGTTCAATGACAAGACGTCGCTGATGATGATGTGTTCACCGCATAATCCAACAGGTACGGTGTTTACACCAGAAGAGCTGCAAGCCGTTGCGGCATTGTGCACGGAACACGATGTCATCATGGTGTCAGATGAGATCCACTGTGATCTTGTCATTGACCGTTCAGCGAAGCACTATCCTACTGCTGCCGCCTGCCCCGAGGCGGCTGAGCGGATGGTCACGCTCATGAGCGGTAGTAAAACCTGGAACATCGCCGGGCTGAACTGTTCGTTTGCGATCATACCCAATAGTGCAATGCGCGCTCGTTTCCGACAAAGTGCGCAGTCAATTGTGCCTATGGTGCCGCCATTGGCCTATGAGGCAACGCTTGCAGCGTATCGGGACGCACAGCCCTGGCGTCAGGAGTTACTGGATTATCTGGCGGGGAATTTTGCTTATCTGAAAAGTACGCTGGGTATGACTGATGGCTTGACGGTAGAGCCCATTCAAGCCACATACCTGGCATGGATCGATGCTACAGCTCTTGGGCTTGACGATACAAAAGGCTTCTTTGAAGATCATGGGGTCGGGCTGTCCAGTGGCGAACAGTTTGGCCAGCCACACTATGTGCGAATGAATTTTGCCTGCCCAAGAGCAACTCTCGAAGAGGGTGTCAGGCGAATGCAGCTGGCGGTGCAGTCGCTGAACAAAGGCCAGGAGGCTGTCCGAGAATAACGATCGCAGCCGAAGGCGGCCCCGCGAAAGTGTGAGAGTTCGAGTCAGATTTTCGTGTCAAT